>PARB01000019.1 GCA_002709505.1 Paracoccaceae bacterium
CGGGCGGTCGAACGCGAAGAGGGCTGAGCGCGAGCCGCTCCGCCCTTGATGGCTCGCGCCAAAGCGGCCATGCTCACCGCCAAACGGGCGCCATCCTGACGGCGTGCGTGCAAGGCGGAGGCAAGCGTGGGCGGCGAGATAGCGGATCTTTTTCCCGGATTTGAGGCAAGGCACGTGACCGGCGACGGCGCGGAGATCTTCTGCCGCATCAAGGGCAACGGCCCGCCGCTCCTGCTGCTGCACGGCTATCCGCAGACCCACGCCATGTGGCATCCGGTGGCCGACGCGCTTGCACGCGATTTCACCGTGGTGGTGGCGGATCTGCGCGGTTACGGCGCCTCCGACGCGCCCGAAGGCGATCCGGCCCACGCGCGCTATTCCAAGCGCGCGATGGCCCGCGACATGGTCGCCGTGATGGCGGCGCTGGGACACGCGCGCTTCGCCGTCGCCGGGCATGACCGGGGCGGGCGCGTCGCCTATCGCATGGCGCTCGATCACCCCGACCGGCTCACAGCGCTTTGCGTGCTCGATATCCTGCCGACCTATGAATACTGGAAGGCGATGGACTGGCGCTACGCCATGGCGATCTACCACTGGCTGTTCCTCGCCCAGCCCCATCCGCTGCCGGAACGGCTGATCGCCGGCGATCCCGGCTTCTATCTCGACTACACGCTGGCGAGCTGGACGGCGGCGAAGGATCTCTCCGCCTTCGATGCCCGCGCGCTTGCAGCCTATCGCGCGTCGTTTTCGCAAGCTGCCCGCCAGCATGCGGCCTGCGAGGACTACCGCGCCGGCGCCACCATCGACATGGAGCACGACAGTGCCGACCGCGCGGCCGGTCGCCGGATCGCGACGCCGACGCTGGTGCTCTACGGCAATGCCGGGATTGCGGGAAAGGCCTCGACCCCTCTCGACACCTGGAAAACCTGGACGGAGGATCTCACCGGCGAGGGCATCGACGGCGGGCATTTCGTCGTGGAGGAAAACCCGCAAGCCACCCTTGCCGCGCTGACGCGCTTTCTGAAAGCCCGCACGGGGCCGGCGGCGTGAGCGGCAGTTTCGACCGGCAGGACGCCTTTTCCGGCACCAAGGCGGTGCCGGACGCGCTCGCCATCGATGCGGGGCGGCTCGCCGGCTGGCTGGCGGATCATGTGTCGGGCTTTGCCGGCCCCCTGCAGGTCCGCCAGTTCAAGGGCGGGCAGTCGAATCCGACCTATCTGCTGGAAACACCCGGCGGGTCCTTCGTGCTCAGGCGCAAGCCGCCGGGCAATTTGCTACCTTCCGCCCATGCGGTCGACCGGGAATACCGGGTGATGAAGGCGCTGGGGGAGGCGGGCTTTCCCGTGCCGCGCGTCTTGGGGCATGAAACGGACGCCAGTGTGATCGGCACCGAGTTCTATGTGATGGAGAAGGTCGAGGGGCGGATCTTCTGGGACCCGGCGATGCCGGAGGCGGAGAAGGGAGAGCGCGCCGCCGTCTATGGCGCGATGAACGCGACGCTGGCACAGCTGCACAGCTACGATCCGCAGGCGCTTGGGCTTGGCGACTACGGCAAGCCGGAGGGCTATGTCGCGCGCCAGATCGCCCGCTGGTCGAAACAGTACCGCGCGTCCGAGACGGAAGAAATCGCCGAGATGGACCGGCTGATCGACTGGCTGCCGACGCGGCTGCCGCAAGCGCAGCCGGCGCGCGTGGTGCATGGCGACTTCCGCCTCGACAATCTGATTATTGCGCCTGAGACGCCCGACGTCGCCGCCGTGCTCGACTGGGAGCTGTCGACGCTCGGCGATCCGGTCGCCGATTTCACCTACCACTGCATGCAATGGGTGATGCCGGAAGGCCCGGACGGCGCCGGCATCGGCACGCTCGCGGGCCGGGATCTGGAGGCGCTCGGCCTTCCGGCGCTTGCCGACTACATCGGTTCCTACGAGCGGGCGACGGGGTTTCCGGTGGCGAAGGATCTCGATTTCTTCTTCGCCTACAACTTCTTCCGCATCGCCGCGATCCTGCAAGGGATTGCAGGGCGCGTGCGCGACGGCACGGCGACCAACGAGAACGCGGAGCAAATGGCGAAACAGATCCGCCCGCTCGCGGAAACGGCGTGGGGGTTTGCGAGGAAAGCCGGGGCGTGAGGGGCACCCGCAGCGCATGAGTGCCGCGTCGATCCTTTCCGGCATTAGGTAACAAACGCACCAAATCATACGCGGCTTACTGACCATGCGTGTCACCCTCTATCACGAGCGGGAAGAGCAGCTATCCAAGATCGCCAGCCTGGACAACTATATTAGCGCCATAGACAGGGCGATCAGGCTTCTAGGGTATGATGGGAACCTAAACGCCCTCATCCCCAAGAACGCAGGAGACAGGCGTTACAGCAAGGCGAAGTGAACAGGCGTGTATTTGATGTTCTCAGGACGCCACAGAGCCGCTTACAAGCCACTAGATCGCGTGCAAGGTTGCCGCGTTGCGCGGAGAAAACCCGAACGACCACGCACACATGGTGAACCTCACGAACAACGTGTCACGCGTCATAGAGGGACTGCGGAAGCAGGGGCGCGTTGTTTCAGGGGGATAGGAACGGGGTGCAGTTGTGGAGGGTAAGTAGACCTTAACGCTTTTGCGTTGGGTAGACAGCTTTTTCGTTATCTCCGTGCCATGGATCAAACCACAAAGCTTCGAATGCTCTGCTGTCTCTAATTCCATATACTCTTAGTGTCGAGGTAAGACGAAATGAGTAGAGCGTGTCATATTCTTCGAGGTTTAATTCATTTAATCGATCTTTCGCTTGCTTAGTGAGGTTTTCCGAACGCACCGGATGATTGTTATTGCCTCGTCGCCTGCCTCCGCCAGCTCGAAAAGCCTCAGCCCAAGTTTGCCTTTCGAACTCGCAACACCATCCTTGGATAACTTCCTCGAAAGTCTGCCCCTCGAAAGCACCAGTTCCCCAAGGACCATCCCAATCAAATCGAGAAAGTCGCCAGGCTATTGTGAGATGATCGGCCCTCCCAGCATCGGCCGATTGCCGAACCTGTTTCCCAGAATCGGTATCGGGACGTCCTTTGACCGTCTTATTTCGTTTAGAGCGTTTGGCCATTAAACAAGAGAGCTATAGTATTCTGAAATTGCCTCAAGGGTTATTTCATTGTTGCTCCGCGCGCCTTCGGGCACACCTTGCCGGGCAAGTTTCCAAGGGTCCTCCATATGGGTCAAATCGCTAAGGTATTGTGAGCTTCGTTTTCCGTAGTGGTTCAGCACTACATCTACGCTTTCTGCTTCATGTTCATTTAATCTGTCAGCGTTGCCACCGACGGTTCGAACAGTGAATTTTCCCGCATGCAGGTCATAAAGATCACGAACCACTGGACCATTCGCCCACGCTTCAATTCGCTCCTCAAAGAGCGGCTCGTCCTCCCAAACGGAGTGCCAAGCTTGCGAATAGTACACCAGCTTTTGCAGCTTCCACGCAGACATTGGTCCACGTGCACGGAGAATATACTCCGCAACGTCAACCACTCTGGCCATTTCGTTTCTCCCCAGAAACTTACCTCTGTTTCGCATGATATTACCAAAAACTTAAATATTTTCAATAGTTTGATATTATTGATTCAATTCAATGGCTTAGGCTGCACTACGTTGCCAGTGCCCTTTCCAGTTGCGGCTAGCCGCATGCGCCATCGCCATGACGAGCGCACGGCCTGCCAGTTCGCCTTTGCTTTAGCGGCGATGGTCTTCAAGCCATACAGCATGGTTCGCGTACTGATATATAATGCCGGTTCTTCTCAGGCGTCATTCCCGGTTAGGCCGGGGATGACGCTGGTGTGTGAGGCGACGGCTGTCCGTTTGCTGCGGGAGCCCCCCCTCACACCGCCGTGCCGCCCACCGTCATCTGGTTGATGCGCAGCGACGGCTGGCCGACGCCGACGGGGACGCCCTGGCCCTGTTTGCCGCAGGTGCCGATGCCCGGATCGAGTGCCATGTCGTTGCCGACCGCCTCGATGCGGGTCATGGCGTCGGGGCCGTTGCCGATCAGCATGGCACCCTTGATCGGCGCGCCGATCCTGCCGCCCTCGATCCTGTAGGCCTCGGTGCAGGAGAAGACGAATTTGCCGGAGGTGATGTCGACCTGTCCGCCGCCGAAGGAGACGGCGTAGATCCCGTCCTTGACGCCTTCGAGGATCTCGCCCGGGTCGCGGTCGCCGGCGAGCATGATCGTGTTGGTCATGCGCGGCATCGGGATATGGGCGAAGGACTGGCGCCGGCCGTTGCCGGTGGAGGCCGTGCCCATCAGCCGGGCGTTCTGCCGGTCCTGCATGTAGCCGGTGAGGNNGCCCGTCCTCGATCAGNACGNTGCGGNNCGNNGGCGTGCCCTCGTCNTCNANGGTGANCGAGCCGCGNCGNNCGNNGATGGTNCCGTCNTCGACNANGGTGACGCCNNNNGNNGCGACNNNCTNGCCCATCAGNCCGGCGAAGGCGGAGGTCTTCTTGCGGTTGAAGTCGCCCTCAAGCCCGTGGCCGACCGCCTCGTGCAAGAGAATGCCGGGCCAGCCGTTGCCGAGCACCACGTCGAAACTGCCCGCCGGCGCCGGGATCGCCTCCAGGTTGACCAGCGCCTGGCGCAACGCCTCGTCGACGGCGTGTTTCCAGCTTTCGTCCGTCACATAGGCGCCGACGCTGTCGCGCCCGCCGAAGCCGTAGGAGCCGGATTCCTGGCGGGTGCCGTCGCCGGCGACGACCGAGACGTTGAAGCGCACCAGAGGACGGATGTCGCGCACCCGGTGGCCGTCGGCGCGCAGGATGTCGACCACCTGCCAGGAGGAGGCGAGCGAGACCGAAACCTGCCGGACCTTCGGATCCTTCGCGCGGGCATAGGCGTCGACGGTCTGCATCAGCGCGACCTTGTCGGCAAACGCCGGTTCCGCCAGCGGGTTGACGTCGCTGTAGAGCCTGGCGTTGGTGCGCTGCGGCGCGGCCGCATAACTCCCCGAGTGTCCCGAGGCGACGGCGCGAACGGCATCGGCCGCGCGGGCGAGCGCTGCCTGCGAGATCTCGCCGGAATGGGCGTAGCCGGCGGCCTCGCCGGCAACCGCGCGCAGGCCGAAGCCTTGCGAGGTGTCGTAATTCGCGGCCTTGAGGCGGCCGTTGTCGAAGACGAGACCCTCGGTCTGTCGGTATTCCAGGAACAACTCGCCGTCGTCGGCGCCGGTCAGCGCCTCGCCCAGCATGGCGCGGGCGGTCGCTTCGTCGAGATCTCCGGTCGCGAGCAGGTCGATGGCCGTGTCTGTCATGATGTGGGCTTTCGCTTGTGGCTTCGGTCTTGCCGGGAAAGATAGGGGCAATGCCGCCCGCTGCCCAGCCTTGTCGGACGCGACAAGCCGCAACGCTCAGGCGCGACACGCTGCAATCGACCGCGCGGCGGCCTTGCCCTAGGGCGGGCTCAGACCTCCCGGCGCGCGGCGGCGCAGTTCAGGCCGCGCCTCAGGCAAGCGCGGCGGCAAAGCTCAGGCCGCGCCTCAGGGAAGCGCGGCGGCGCAGCTCAGGCCGCGCCTCAGGCAAGCGCGGCGGCGCAGCTCAGGCCGCGCCTCAGGCAAGCGCGGCGGCAAACCTCAGATCGCGCCTCAGGGAAGCGCGACGGCGCAGCTCAGGTCGCGCCTCAGGGAAGCGCGGCGAAGCCGTCGGAAAAGCCGTTCAGCGAGATCGGGATGCCGATGCCCTCTTCCGGGGTCTGGAAGATGACGAAGGTCGCGGCCTGGCCCTGCTGCATTTTCTGGATCAGGTCGTCCTGCATCACCACCTCCACGATGCAGCCGTTGGGCAGGCAGCGCACGAAGCCGGCGCGGCCGACATCGGCATTGTCGACGCGAAGGCCGAGGCCCATCGGCAGCAGCACGCCGAGCGGGGCGAGAACGCGCAGCAGGCGCGACTGCTTGTCGGCGGTCTTCAGCACGATGACGGAGAGGCCGACGTTTTCACGATCATCCGCCGTCACGTTCTGGATGAGGGCGCATTGTTCTTCCTGGGCGCCGGCGGGCGTGTCGCAACGCATCTGCCAGTCGCCATGGACGGAGCGCACGGCGCCCTGCGCGAGTGCCGCGGTGCCGGAGGCCGCGACATGGGCAAGAACGATGCCGGCGATCGCGAGGGCGCGGAGAAGCGGGTTCGATCTGAAAGGCACAGGCTGGGCTCCGGTTTCTGCGGCAAGTCTTCTGGTGTCGAAACGATCCGCCCCGGTCGGGACGGTCTCGCTGGGCGCGTCGCACCCGGCGCAACGGAGCACGATCCTGTCGTGATTCGCGCGGCGCGGCGCTCCCTTCGGTTTTCAACCCTTGAAATGCGGAATTCAAGGCGAAACGGTGGCGAAGGCGGCGCGCCGGGGCCTTCGGCACGCGCAGGCAGGGTTTTTCTTGTGTTGCGCGGGGGCAACATTGGCAATTGGGTGCGAATTTTGCCATTCATGAAAGGAGTCCATTGCGCAACGCGGCGGCTTGTGGTTTTTCAAGCCGACTTTGACCTCGATCAAGCGCGAATGCGGCCTTTTGCCGCTCCTCGGGACCGGCCCTCGCGCGGTATGTACCGTGCAGGTTAGAGTCGCGGACAGCGTTTTGACGCCGGGCGAGGCGGACTTTCGGCCTGCCGCCGTACGGTCGGCATGGTCACGGACCGGGGCGCATCGCGCCGGCGGTTCTTGAGCGATTGATGAAAATAGACCCGGACCTCATGCGACGGTCGGGTCAGGAAGGGAGACCGGACGTGACACAGTTGGTCAAGCGTCTGACGATGATCGGCGCGGCGATCGCCGCGCTCAGCGGGTTTGCCGGCGGCGCGTTCGCTGCACAGCCCACCGAGTGGCAGATGGGGCTTCAGCCCGCGGTCACGAGCGTGATGGACGACATCACCTGGTTCAACAGCTTCACGCTGGTGATCATCACGGTGATCACGCTGTTCGTTCTGGCGCTGTTGCTGTGGTGCATCTTCCGCTTCAACGCGAAAGCCAATCCGACGCCGTCGCGCACCTCCCACAACACCATGATCGAGGTGGTGTGGACGCTGGCGCCGATCCTGATCCTGGTGATGATCTCCATTCCCTCCTTCCGCCTGCTCTACAAGCAGATCGAGGTGCCGGAATACGACATGACCATCAAGGCGACCGGCCTGCAGTGGGCCTGGAGCTATGCCTATACCGACGAGGGCATGGAGGACGTCATCCTCGATTCCTACATGCTCGACAACGAGGGCCGCGCCGAAAAGGCCGCCCAGTTCAACCGCCCTGCGGAAGAATTTCCGCGCCTTCTGGCCGTCGACTACGAGATGGTCGTTCCGGTCAACAAGGTCGTCCGCCTGCAGGTCACCGCAGCCGACGTCCTGCACTCCTTCGCCATGCCGGCCTTCGGCGTGAAGATGGATGCGGTGCCCGGCCGCCTGAACGAGACCTGGTTCAAGGCCGAGAAGACCGGCATCTACTACGGCCAGTGCTCAGAGCTTTGCGGCAAGGACCATGCCTTCATGCCGATCGCCATCCGCGTGGTCGAGGAAGAGCAGTACCAGGCGTGGGCGGATGCCGCCAAGGACGACGTCGATGCCGCCAACGAGCAGCTGATGGCGTCGATCAACGCCGCCGCCAAGACCGCCGACGCCGGCACTGGCGAACTGGATGTCGCGACGCGCTGATCGCGCGTCGCCGAACCGCAATTCCGCAGGCTATGGCGCCTGNGGCCGAGATCCGACCGCGGTGACTGGCCCGGTCGGGCGACTGTGAAAGAGGGAGCTGGAAGATGGCCTATGCAGCGCACGCGCAAGGCGACCATGACCATCCGACCGGATGGACGCGCTGGGTCTATTCGACCAACCACAAGGATATCGGCGTTCTGTATCTGATCTTCGCGATCATCGCCGGCATCATCGGCGGCGCGCTCAGCGTCGGCATCCGCATGGAACTCCAGGAACCGGGGATGCAGTTCTTCTCCGATCCGCATGTGTTCAACGTGTTCACGACCTCGCACGGCCTGATCATGATCTTCTTCATGGTGATGCCTGCGCTGATCGGCGGTTTCGCCAACTTCTTCGTGCCGATAATGATCGGCGCGCCGGACATGGCCTTCCCGCGGATGAACAACATCTCGTTCTGGCTGCTGCCGCCGGCATTCCTGCTGCTGCTGCTGTCGCTCTTCGTCGAAGGGCCTCCGGGCGCCAACGGCGTGGGCGGTGGCTGGACGATCTACCCGCCGCTGTCGACCTCGGGCCAGCCCGGTCCGGCGATGGATCTCGCGATCCTGTCGCTGCACGTGGCCGGCGCCTCGTCGATCCTGGGTGCGATCAACTTCATCACCACGATCTTCAACATGCGCGCNCCGGGCATGACGNTGCACAAGATGCCGCTCTTCGCCTGGTCNGTGCTGGTGACGGCNTTCCTNCTGNTGCTCTCNCTCCCGGTTCTCGCCGGNGGCATCACCATGCTGCTNACNGACCGCAACTTCGGCACNACNTTCTTCGATCCGGCCGGNGGCGGTGANCCGATCCTGTTCCAGCACCTGTTCTGGTTCTTCGGTCACCCGGAAGTGTACATCCTGATCCTGCCGGCCTTCGGCATCGTCAGCCACATCATTTCCACCTTCGCCCGAAAGCCGATCTTCGGCTATCTCGGCATGGCCTACGCCATGGTCGCGATCGGCGTCGTCGGCTTCATCGTCTGGGCCCACCACATGTACACCGTCGGTCTCGACGTGGACACGCAGGCCTATTTCGTCGCCGCCACGATGGTCATCGCGGTGCCGACCGGCGTGAAGATCTTCTCCTGGATCGCCACCATGTGGCAGGGGTCGATCACCTTCAAGACGCCGATGCTGTGGGCCGTGGGCTTCATCTTCCTGTTCACCGTCGGCGGTGTGACGGGCGTGCAGCTCGCCAACGCCGGTCTCGACCGGGCGATGCACGACACCTATTACGTCGTGGCGCACTTCCACTACGTGCTGTCGCTGGGTGCGGTGTTCGGCATCTTCGGAGCCTGGTACTACTGGTTCCCGAAAATGTTCGGCTACATGTACAACGAGACGATCGGCAAGGCCCATTTCTGGATCACCTTCGTGGGCGTGAACCTGATCTTCTTCCCGCAGCACTTCCTCGGGCTCGCCGGCATGCCGCGCCGCTATGTCGACTATCCCGATGCAATGGCCGGGTGGAACGCGGTCTCCTCCTACGGGTCCTACATCTCGGCCTTCGCGGTCCTGGTGTTCCTGTTCGGCATCGTCGAGGCCTTCTCCAAGAAGCGCGTCGCCGCCGACAATCCGTGGGGCGAAGGTGCGACCACGCTGGAGTGGACGCTGTCCTCTCCGCCGCCGTACCACCAGTTCGAGACCCTGCCGCGCATCCGCTAAGCGCGACGGGCCTGTAACAAGACGACCGCGCCGGCATCCCGCCGGCGCGGTCATCGTCCGGCGGACGACGATGGGCCAGGGGCCGCATCGTCACCAAGCCGGCACGTAGTCGAGACTGCCAGCCGAATGGACCCGGACCGGTTCCGGGCCGCGAACGCGAAAGACCTGCTTGATGTCGCTTGCCGAAATCCAGGACACACCGCTCGACGAAACCGGCTTCGGTGGAGGCCAGGGCGAGGTCGGCGATTACATCGCGCTCCTGAAGCCGCGGGTGATGTCGCTCGTCATTTTCACCGCCTTCGTCGGCATGCTGATCGCGCCGGGCGGGATCCATCCCGTTCTGGGCGCAGTCGCGATCCTGTGCATCGCCATCGGTGCCGGCGCCTCGGGCGCGCTGAACATGTGGTATGACGCCGATATCGACGCCGTGATGTCGCGCACCAAGGGCCGTCCGGTCCCCGCCGGCAAGGTCACGGCGCAGGAGGCGCTTGTCTTCGGGCTGACGCTGTCGGCCTTTTCCGTCCTCGTGCTCGGGCTGACCGTGAACTGGCTTGCCGCCGGACTGCTGGCCTTCACCATTTTCTTCTATGCCGTGATCTACACGATGTGGCTGAAGCGCGCGACGCCGCAGAACATCGTCATCGGCGGCGCCGCCGGCGCCTTTCCTCCGATGATCGGCTGGGCGGCTGTGACCGGCGACATCTCTGTCGAGAGCGTCGTCCTGTTCCTGATCATCTTCATGTGGACGCCGCCGCATTTCTGGGCGCTGTCGCTGTTCAAGCGTGGCGACTACGAGAGCGCCCGCATCCCGATGCTGCCCGTCGTGGCCGGCGAGGATGCGACCCGTCGCCAGATCCTCGCCTATTCGGTCCTGCTTGCCCCCGTCGGTGTCGCGCCGGCGCTGCTCGGCTTTGCCTCGCCGGTCTATGGCGCGATTGCGGCGGTCCTCGGCGTCGCCTTCGTCTGGTATGCGGTCAAGGTGTTCCGGGAGCGCGAGGGCGATGCGGCACGCAAGGCCGCGGTGCAGCTCTTCAAGTTCTCGCTGCTCTATCTGTTCCTGGTGTTTGCGCTGCTGCTCGGCGACAGCCTCTTCGCGGCCCTCTTTTCAGGAGGTTTTGCATGAGTGACGACGACGGCATCCGCCTGAGCGACGACCAGAAGCGGCGCCAGCGCGGACGATCCATCGCCATCGGCCTCGCGCTTGCGGGCCTTGTGGTGCTTTTCTATGTCGTGACACTGGTCAAGATGGGACCGGGCGTGCTCGACAAGGGCATGTATTGAGGAGGTGACCCGCATGACGCGCGAATCCGATTCGACCTCGCGAGACCATGACGCGCAGCCGGCGGCGGACGCGGGCAGCGACACCCGCCTGCAGCGGTCCAACCGCCGCGTGGCGATTGCCGTTTTCGGCGGCGTCGTCGCGATGACGGGCATGGCCTATGCGGCGGTGCCGCTCTACGAATTGTTCTGCCAGGTCACCGGCTACGGCGGGACCACCCAACGCGCCGAAGCCTCCTTCGGCGAGGTCATCGACCGCAAGATCACGGTGCGCTTCGACGGCAACGTCAACGCGGCGCTGCCCTGGAAGTTCGGCCCCGAGGTGCGCTCCGTCACGCTCAAGATGGGCGAGACGACGCAGATGGCCTATTCCGCGACCAACCAGGGCGCGGCTGCCACCGTCGGCACGTCGACCTTCAACGTCACGCCCTTCGAGGCCGGCGCCTATTTCAACAAGATCGACTGTTTCTGCTTCACCGAGCAGCCGCTTGCCTCCGGTGAAAGCGTCGAGATGCCGGTCGTGTTCTTCGTCGATCCGGACATGGACAAGGACCCGAAGTTGAAGCACATCAAGGAGATCACGCTCTCCTACACGTTCTTCCCGGCGAAGCAGCCGGAAACACCCGTAGCGGCCCGGCCGGATGCGACCGGCACCCGCGACAACCTATAACTCTGCACGCCCGCGGCATGCGCGGCACTCGTTGAAAGATCGGGGGAGACACCCATGGCGCACGCCAAGAACCACGACTACCATCTCGTCGATCCGAGCCCCTGGCCGTTTCTTGGCGGCGTCGGCGCCTTCATCATGGCGCTCGGGGCCATCGGCCTGTTCAAATACGTTCAGGACAAGGAATTCCTGCTGTTCGGCGTCGATCTGGCCGGCTGGGGCATCTTCACGGTCGGAACGCTGATCGTTCTCTACGTGATGTACGGCTGGTGGCGCGACACCGTGCGCGAGTCGCTTGCCGGCGATCACACGCCCGTCGTGCAGCTGCATCTGCGCTACGGCATGCTGCTGTTCATCGCCTCGGAAGTGATGTTCTTCGTGGCGTGGTTCTGGGCGTTCTTCGACGCCTCGCTCTTCACCAACGACGCGATGCAGTACCAGCGTTTCGAGGCAACCGGTGGCGTCTGGCCGCCGGAAGGCATCCAGACCTTCGATCCCTGGCACCTGCCGCTGTTCAACACGCTGATCCTGCTGACCTCCGGCACCACGGTGACCTGGGCGCATCACTCCCTGCTGCACAACGACCGCGAGGGCCTGAAGTGGGGCCTGACGCTGACGGTGGTGCTCGGCGTGCTGTTCTCCATCGTCCAGGCCTATGAGTACAGCCATGCGGCCTTCGGCTTCTCCGGCTCGATCTACGGCGCGACCTTCTACATGGCGACCGGCTTCCACGGCTTCCATGTGATCGTCGGCACCATCTTCCTGCTGGTCTGCCTGATCCGCGCGTCGATGGGACAGTTCACCCCGCAAAAGCACTTCGGCTTCGAGGCTGCAGCCTGGTACTGGCACTTCGTTGACGTGGTGTGGCTGTTCCTCTTCGTGTCGATCTACGTCTGGGCCGCCGGCCCGGCGCATTGACCGGGGCGGGCGCCTCAGCCAGAGCCAGAGCCTGAGCCTGAGGGCATCGTCGCCCGATCCAGAGTTTCGCGTCCGCGGCGGTTCCCACCGTCGCGGACGTTTCGTTTCAGCCCCGGGGAAACCGGATCCGCGCCGACCGACCGGCGACTTCCGGTCAGCAGGGGCGACCGGTGCCTCCTGCCGGTGCATCAATCTGTCGTCTCGACAAATGCCTGCGCCGCCGGCAGGCAGACGCGACATGCAGGCGCGCCCGGCCGGGCGTGCAACACGGGATCACGAGATCATGACGCAGCCACCGCGGACCGACCAAAGCCGTCAGGGCGATCGCGCGCAATATCCGCAGCAGAACCCGCTGCGCACCGGCCTGCGCGGGCGGTGTCCGCGCTGCGGGCAGGGCCGACTGTTCGATGGCTTCTTGACCGTGCGGCCGCAGTGCGGCAACTGCGGTCTGGCGTTCGATTTCGCCGACAGCGGCGACGGACCGGCGGTGTTCATCATCATGCTCGTCGGCTTTGTCGTGGTCGGGCTGGCGCTGGTGGTCGAGGTTGCCTTCACGCCGCCGATCTGGCTGCATATGGCGCTCTGGCTGCCGCTGACCCTCGTTCTGGGGCTCGGCATGCTGCGCCCGCTGAAAGGGCTGATGATCGCCCAGCAATACCGGCACAGCGCAAAGGAGGGGCGCCTTGACGACTGACGCGTCGCGAAATCCGCCGCAGGCGCCGGTTCGCCCGCTGGCCCGGCGGCTGCTGTGGCCCGCGCTGGCAACGGCCGTGGTCTTTGCCGTGCTCTTGACCCTCGGCTCCTGGCAGGTCGCCCGGCTCACCTGGAAGCTCGAGCTGATCGAACGGGTGGAATCGCGTGTCGACGCGGCACCTGTGCCCGCTCCCGGTCCGGCGGCCTGGCCGGATCTGGAAACCGACGAGTGGGACTATCGTCCGGTCGAGGTGAGCGGCCGCTTTCTCGATGGCGAGCTCTACTACTATATCGCGCTGAGCGACGCCCGCGGGCCCGTCGGCGGTCCCGGCTATTTCGTCTATGCGCCCTTCGAGACCGACGACGGCTTCGTGGTGATGGTCAATCGCGGCTTCGTGCCCGATGGCCGACAAGCGCCGGAGAGCCGGCCCGGAAGCGAGGCGCCGGACGGGCCGGTCACGCTCACCGGCCTGTGGCGGCGCGACGAGCGGGGCAACATGTTCACGCTGGAAGCGGACAAGGGGATCTGGTTCGTGCGCGAATCCCGCAAGATGGCGGCGTCTCTCGGCATCAACCCTCGGGAAACGCGCGTCGCGCCCTTCACCATAGATGCGCGGGCCGACTTCACGCCGGCATCGGGCCTGCCGCAGGCCGGAGAGACGATCGTCAGCTTCACCAACAACCACCTGCAATATGTGGTGACCTGGTACGGGCTGGCGCTTGTGCTTCTCGCCGTCTTTTTCGCCTATGCGCGCGGGGAGGCACGGCGCGGGGGCGATGCGCGCGGGGAAGCACGGCGCGGCCGGGACGATCGCGGGGTCTGAACGGAAAACGCCCGCCGGCAGACCGACGGGCGTCTAGGCGGTCGAATGCTTCGGCGGGAAATCAGCCGAGCTGGTTGAGGATTTCCGCCGCGCCCGAGGCTTCAGCCTTGCCGGGGGCGTCCTCGATGTTCAGCGTCTCGACCACACCGTCCTTGACGATCATCGAGTAGCGGCGCGAGCGAATGCCCATGCCGAAACCGGAGGCGTCGAGCTCAAGGCCGATGGCCTTGGTGAAATCGGCGCTGCCGTCGGCCAGGAAGTGGATCTTGCCGGCGTTGCCGCTGGCCTTTGCCCAGGCATCCATGACGAAGACATCGTTCACCGACACGACGGCGATCTCGTCGACGCCCTTGGCGCGGATCGTGTCGAAATGCTCGACGAACCCCGGCAGGTGATTGTTGTGACAGGTGGGGGTGAAGGCCCCCGGCACCGCGAAGAGAACGACCGTCTTTCCGGAAAACAGCTCTGCCGTGGTCGTTTCGGCCGGTCCGTCTGCGGTCATGATCTTGAACGTCGCGTCGGGAAGCTTGTCCCCAGCCTTGATGGTCATTTGAAATCTCCGAATTGATGCGGGAAAAACAGGAAGCCGTCGGAAACCGACGGGCTTCCCCGTCCACATAGGGTCTTGCGGTGAATGCGTCGAGAGGGCGTGTGCACATGCGATCCCGCTCTGCCCGCCCTTTCGCTGCCGGCGAGGGGGTCAGCGCGGTGCCAGCGTTTCCGCGTCGATGGTGTGTTGCACGGCGCTTGTGCCGTTGACGAGAACCAGCGTCAGCGGGCGTCCGTCCGTCGTGCGGGCGAGGCCATGGGTGGAGAGCGCGAAGACGGCGCGCGTGCCGTCGCGCTCGATCAGGCGCGGCACCTCGTTGTAGGATCCATCCGCGCCTTGCGCGAAGAGGTCGACGGCGAGATTTCCGCCCGCCAGCGCGACCTCGATGGTCAACCCGCGCTCGCCGGCGTCGTCCGTCGGTCCGGCCACGACGCGTGAAATCCGCGGCGGCTGGTCGCCCTGCGGCCTGGGAATGGCGAGCCTTGCGCTGGTGATCGCCATGCGGTGCTGCAGCGTGTCCTGCTGCGGCGGCACGGAGAGCGACAGCGAGGCCTCGGCCGGAACGCAGATGTCGCTGCACACGCCGAACAGGACGTCGGCGTAAAGCGTCGCCGAGCCGTCCGTTTGGTCGAGCGTGAAGTCGACGGGCAGGATCACCCGGTTCTGATAGACGATCGAGGTGGAGGTGCCGTCGTCGTAGCGCAGCGGCGCGGGGAAGCCGAGGCGGGCGCCGGACACGCCGACAGAGCGGCTGAAGTCCGCCGTCGTCGGAATGCCGGCCTCGCCGGGAAAGCGCCAGTAGGTGTGCCAGCCGGGCTCCATCACGATCTCGAGCGCCGCATCCGTGCGCTCCGGCGCGCCGGGGGCGCCGACGGCGATCATGCGGATCTTGCCGCCGGTAACCTCCTGCCAGTCGGTTTGCGCGGCGTCGGCGACCGTGGCCGCGAACAGGACGGCGAGTGCCGGCAGGAGTCGGAGGACGGATGTCATGAGGTCTGGCCCTGGCAAGAACATTGCCACCCAGTGTTGCCGCAAAAACCCGGGGCGGTCCACCGCAAGGCCGACCAACTTCGCGTGATTGCGCCCGGGCCGGTGCTTGCGCCGGGCATCAACCGGGAGGCGGCGGAGAAACAGGAGGCGGTTAACATTCGCCCGGAGGCGGCGTACAATCGGCTTGAGCAAAGATCCGCGCCAGCGCAAGCGCGCCCGAGCCGGTGCGGCCTCAAGCGCGACGGCTTGTAGCGGGGCGATGGCGGATCGATGCGGGTTGCAGATGCAAGCAGGTGACGCGGGACGACATGGCGGACAGTGATTTTCTGACGGGCCGGCTTCTGATTGCCATGCCGCAGATGGCGGACGAGCGCTTTGCGCATGCCGTCATCTATCTGTGCTCCCATACGGCTGACGGCGCGATGGGCATCATCGTGAACCAGCCGGCCGCCAATCTGACCTTCCCGGACCTGTTGCGCCAGCTCGACCTGATCCCCGAGGATGCGGACATCGTGCTGCCGCGGCTGGCGACGCGCATGCAGGTGCATCGCGGCGGACCGGTGGAGACCGGGCGCGGCTTCGTCCTGCACTCCGAGGATTTCGTCATCGACAATTCCACCATGCTGATCCAGGACGGCATCTGTCTGACGGCGACGCTCGACATCCTGCGCGCCATCGCCGAGGGGCGCGGGCCGAGCGAGGCGATGCTGGCGCTCGGCTATGCCGGCTGGGGCGCGGGGCAGCTGGAAACCGAGATCCAGGAAAACGGCTGGATCATCGCGCCGGCCGACAGCGCGATCCTGTTCGACCACGCGGTCGACAGCAAATGGGATCGCGCGCTCGCCAAACTGGGCATCAGTCCCGGCATGCTGTCGAGCGAAGCCGGGCACGCCTGAACCTTCACACCACCGGCCAACGCGCTTGCCCGTTCCGGGTCGGGGCGATAGTGTGCGCGATGGTCCGCCCACGGGCGTCGCCCGGCCGCAGAGGACCGGGGCACCTGCACGCCGGGATCCGGGACCAACAAACGTCATGCGACGATCCGCCGTCCGTCGGCTGCGGATCACAACACACCGCGCCGGGCAGGCCCGGTGACAGCGGGCCGGTCTTCCGTGGCGGAGGGCGGTGCGCGGGGCGCGCATCGGCCGCCCCGGACGATCGAACTGGAGGACGTCGCCACCGTGAAATACGTCAGTACGAGGGGCGAGGCCCCTGAGCTGGGCTTTGCAGATGTTCTTCTGACCGGGCTTGCCGCCGACGGCGGGCTCTATGTGCCGCAAATCTGGCCGGAGCTCTCCGCCGAGACCATCGCGGGTTTTGCCGGCAAGCCGTATGCCGAGGTCGCCGAGGCCGTGATCGCGCCCTTCGTCGGCGACGACATCGACCGCGCGACGCTGGCGCGCATGATCCGCGAGGCCTATGCCGAGTTCCGCCATCCGGCGGTGACGCCGCTGGTGCAGCTGGCGCCGAACCGCTTCGTGCTGGAGCTGTTCCACGGTCCGACGCTTGCCTTCAAGGATGTCGCCATGCAGCTGCTCGGGCGGCTGATGGACCATGTGCTCGCCGAACGCGGCCAGCGCGCCACCATCGTCGGCGCGACGTCGGGCGACACCGGCGGCGCCGCCATCGAGGCCTTCCGCGGGCGCGAGCGCACCGACATCTTCATTCTCTTCCCCGACGGGCGCGTCTCCGACGTCCAGCGCCGCCAGATGACCACGCCGACGGAGGACAATGTCCACACGCTGGCGCTGTCGGGCACCTTCGACGACTGCCAGACCATCGTGAAGGGCATGTTCACCCACGCCGTCTTCCGCGACCGGGTGCAGCTCGCCGGCGTGAACTCGATCAACTGGGCGCGCATCGTCGCCCAGGTGGTCTATTACTTCGTCGCCGGCGCCGCGCTCGGCGCGCCGCATCGCCCGGTGTCCTTCACCGTTCCGACCGGCAACTTCGGCGATATCTTCGCAGGCTTCGTCGCCGCGAAGATGGGGCTGCCGATCGAGCGTCTGGTGATCGCCACCAACGCCAACGACATTCTCACCCGCACGCTGGAAAGCGGCGCCTATGAGACGCGCGGCGTGATGCCGACCATCGCGCCGTCGATGGACATCCAGATTTCCTCGAATTTCGAGCGGCTTCTGTTCGAGGTGCACGGGCGCGACGGCGGCGAGATCCGCCGGCTGATGGCCCGTCTCGGCCAGTCGGGCGGATTCACCCTCGCCGGGCCGGCGCTGGAGGCGATCCGCACGCGTTTCGATGCCGGGCGCACCAGCGAGGCGGAGATTTCCGCGACCATCGACCGGACGCTGCAGCAAAGCGGCTACCTGCTCGATCCGCATACCGCGATCGGCCTGCATGTCGCCGAACAGCGTCCGGACGACGGCGCGCCGATGGTGGTGCTGGCGACCGCCCATCCGGCGAAATTCCCGGATGCGGTGGAGGCGGCCTGCGGCGTGCGGCCCGCGCTGCCGCCGGCGCTTCAGCCGATGATGCAGGCACCGGAACGCTTCGAACGTCTCGATGCGACGCGTGAAAGCGTCGAGGCGCATATTCTGTCCACGGCCCGCGCGGTCGGACTGGAGGTTGGCTGATGAATGTACGCACGACCCGGCTCGAAAACGGCCTGAGGGTCGTGACGGACACGATGCCCCACCTGCGGACCGCCGCATTGGGGGTCTGGGTCGAGGCGGGATCGCGCTCCGAACGGCCGGAGCAGAACGGCATCACCCACCTGCTTGAACATATGGCCTTCAAGGGCACGGCGACCCGCTCGGCGCGACGGATCGCCGAGGAAATCGAGGCGGTGGGCGGCGAGCTCAACGCCGCGACCAGCGTCGAGCACACCAACTATCATGCCCGCGTGCTGGCCGAGGACGTGCCGCTCGCCGTCGACATGATCTCCGACATCCTGCAGAACTCCGTCTTCGACGAGGAGGAGCTGGCGCGCGAAAAGCATGTCATCCTCCAGGAGTTGGGCGCAGCACACGACACGCCCGACGACAAGGTCTTCGACCAGTTCCAGGAAACCGCCTGGGCGCGTCAGGCCATCGGGCGCCCGATCCTCGGCACCCGCGAAACGGTGATGAGCTTCACGCCGGACGACCTTCGCACCTATCTCGCCGACCATTACCGGGCCGATAACATGGTGCTGGCGGCGGCCGGTGCGGTCGATCACGACGCGCTGGTCGAGCTTGCCCGCGACCGGTTCTCCGGCCTGTCGTCCAAGGCCTCGCCCGAGCTCGCGCCGGCCCATTACACCGGCGGCACCGGGCGCATCGAGCGCGACCTGATGGAGATCCAGCTGGTGCTCGGCTTCGAGGGCCAGCCCTACAAGGCGCCGGACTATTACGCGGTGCAGGTCCTTGCGTCGGTCATGGGCGGGGGCATGTCGTCGCGTCTCTTCCAGGAGATCCGCGAGCGCCTCGGGTTGTGCTACGCGATCTACGCCTTCCACTGGGCCTTCCGGGATACCGGCGTCTTCGCCATCCATGCCGCGACGGGCGAGGAGGACGTGGCCGCCCTGTTCCCGGCGCTGATGGAAGAGCTTGCCGGGGCCGCCGACGGCATCGCGCAGGACGATCTCGACCGCGCCAAGGCACAGATCCGCGCAGGCCTGATGATGTCGCTGGAAAGCCCCGCCGCGCGCGCCGGCCAGATCGCCCGGCAGCTGATGATCCACGGCCATGTCATGTCGCTGGAGGAAATCCAGGCCCGCATCGACAGGGTGACGCTCGATTGCCTCAAGCGGGTGGCGGCCGCGACCTTCGCCACGGCGCCGACCCTGTCGACGGTGGGGCCGGCCAGCGTGGTCCTCAGCGCCGATGACGTCGCGCAAAGCCTCGGGCACCGGCTGGCACGGGCCGTCGGCGCCTGATCGAAACGGAGGCCGGCATGTCGTTTCTGCGGGGTCTCGGGGGGCATGAAGCGGCGCGGATCCTGACGGGGGAGGGCGTGCGGCTGCGCGCGCCCGCCGCTCACGATCACGCCGACTGGGCGCGGCTGCGCGAGGAAAGCCGCGACTTCCTCCAGCCCTGGGAACCAATGTGGGCGCGCGACGAGCTGACCCGCGCCGCCTATCGCCGGCGTTTGCGCCGCTACGCGCGCGAAATCCGCGAGGACCGGGCCTATCCCTTCTTCATCTTTCGTGCCGAGGACGATGCGCTGGTCGGTGGCGCGACCCTGTCGAACCTGCGCCGGGGCGTCGCGCAGACCTGCGTGCTCGGCTACTGGATGGGCGCGCCCTATGCGGGCCGGGGCTATATGACCGCCGCCGTGCGCGCGCTTGTCGGCTTCGCCTTCGGCGATCTCGCCCTCCACAGGATCGAGGCCGCCTGCCTTCCGCACAATGCGGCATCGCGGCGTCTCCTTGAAAAGGCCGGATTTCAGGTCGAAGGCTTCGCCCGCCGGTATCTGCGCATCGCGGGCGACTGGCAGGACCATGTGCTGTTCGCACGTCTTTCCAGCGATCCCGATCCTCTCGTGGACGGTCGTGAGGAGCAGGCCCGTCTCTCGCCGGTGTGGCGCGGGCAGGCAATGCGACCCGACGGCCAGCCTGCAGACCGGTCCGCCGGCCGGCCGGGCGGCCAGAAAGAAATCTTGTGAGATGTTACGGATGCCGATATGTGTCCGCCACATCGTGAACGCCGAATCTCAGCGGGTAATACGGTTGCGTTTCTTGAAAATCCTCCTCCTCGTGCTGTCTGCGTGGCTCGCCACTCTGGCTCCGGTCGCCGCGCTGGAGGCCGTCGAGGTGCCCGCCAACGCGGATGCGATCGACCTGACGTCGGCGGTCGATCTCTATTCCGGCACGGGCGCGAGCCTGCAGGTCTCCACGGCGCCCGGCGCCGACGGGATCGTGCGCCGCATCGAGGTGAATTCCCGCGACGATGAAAACACCAGCTGGGCGGTCTTCGCGCTGTCGAACCCGGGCGACGAGCAGATCGACCGGCTGATCGTCGCACCGTTCTTCCAGCTCGTCGGGTCGCGGCTGATCTGGCCGGACCTCGGCGCCTCGCGCATCGCCTCGATCACGCCGAGCCAGGGCATCGCCCCGGAACGCCAGTCGAGCCAGGAGGCGGACGTCTTTCTGGTCACGCTCGATCCGGGCGCGGTCGTCACCTATGTCGTCGAGCTGAGAACCGAGAACCTGCCGCAGATCCGCCTGTGGGAGCCGGATGTCTACAAGGACACGGTGAATGCCTATACGCTCTATCGCGGCATCATCCTCGGCATTTCCGGCCTGCTGGCGCTGTTCCTGACCATCCTCTTCGTGGTCAAGGGAACCATCATGTTCCCGGCCACCGCCACGCTCGCCTGGTCGGTGCTGGCCTATCTGACCATCGATTTCGGCTTCTGGAACAAGGTGCTGCAGATCACGCCGGGCGACGAGCAGCTTTATCGCGCCTGCGCGGAAGTTGCCCTTGCCGCCAGCCTGATCATCTTCCTCTACGCCTATCTCAACCTGAACCGCTGGCACATCCGCTACAGCCATCTGGCGCTGGCGACGCTGATCCTGGTGCTCGGCCTTTTGGGCGTCGCCGTCTGGGATCCGTCGGTCGCCGCCGGCATCGCGCGCATCTCGCTCGGCATCATCGGCGTGCTCGGCTTCGCGATCATCGTCGCGCTGGTGGCGCAGGGCTACGACCGGGCGATCATGCTGGTGCCCACCTGGGTGCTGCTGCTGTCCTGGCTCGTCGGCGCGGGCATGACGGTGACGGGCGCGCTCGCCAACGACATCGTCCAGCCGGCGCTGGCCGGCGGGCTGGTGCTGGTGGTGCTTCTGATCGGCTTCACGGTGATGCAGCACGCCTTCGCCGGCGGTGCCATCGCGCAAGGCCTGATCTCCGACGTGGAACGGCGGGCGCTGGCGCTCACCGGTTGCGGCGACATCATCTGGGACTGGGACATCGACCGCGACCGCATCTCCACCGGCAACGAGGTCGAAGAACTGCTCGGCCTCAAGCAGGGCCTGCTGGAAGGTCCGGCGCGCGACTGGCTTGACGTGCTCCACCCCCAGGACCGCGACACCTTCCGCGGCACGCTGGACGCGGTCATCGACCAGCGCCGCGGGCGGATCTCGCAGGCCTTCCGCCTGCGCTCGGAAGACGGCCACTACCGCTGGTTCCGTCTGCGGGCACGCCCGATCATCGGTTCCGACGGCGAGGTGATCCGCTGCGTCGGCACGCTGCTCGACATCACCGAACAGAAGGTGACGGAAGAGCGCCTGCTGCATGATGCGGTCCACGACAATCTGACCGGCCTGCCGAACCGCGAACTCTTCCTCGACCGGCTGCAGGCGGCGCTGGCGCGGGCGCGCGCCGAAGGTCTGGCGCGTCCTTCCGTGCTGATGATCGATCTCGACCGCTTCAAGCAGGTCAATGATTCCATCGGCCTGTCGGCCGGCGACAGCATCCTGCTGACGGTGGCGCGGCGTATCTCGCGTCAGCTCAAGCCGCAGGACGCGCTTGCCCGGCTGAGCGGCGACACCTACGGGCTGCTGCTCCTGTCGGAACAGTCGGCCGACCGCGTCGCCGCCTTCGCCGACGCGATCCGCAGGGCCGTGCGCTCGCCGATCACCTTCGGCGATCAGGAGGTGTTCCTGACCTCCTCGGTCGGCATTGCCATCTACGAGGGCAACGAGGGCGACGTCAGCGCGCCGGAGGTGATGCGCGAGGCCGACATGGCCATGAACCATGCCAAGCGCATGGGCGGCGACCGGGTCGAGGTGTTCCGCCCGTCGCTGCAGTCGAGCGGCGCCAGCCGGGTCGAGCTGGAAGCGGATCTGCGCAAGGCGCTCAACACCGACGGGATCACGGTCTATTACCAGCCGATCGTGCGTCTGGCGGACCGCTCCATCGCCGGCTTCGAGGTGCTGGCGCGCTGGAACCATCCGCGCCGCGGGGCGGTGTCGCCGACGGAGTTCATTCCGATTGCCGAACAGTCGGGCCTGATCAACGAGCTGGGGCTCTTCGTGCTCGACCGCTCCGCGCGCCAGTTGTCGGAGTGGCAGTCGAAGTTCCGCGTCCCGGTTCCCCATTTCATCAGCGTCAATGTGTCGTCGCTGCAGCTGCTCCGCCATGAGCTGATCAACGACGTCAAGCAGGTGCTGTCGCGCTCCGCGCTGGCGCCGGGAACGCTGAAGCTGGAACTCACCGAATCCGTGGTGATGGCCAATCCGGAATATTCCGCGCGCATGCTGGAACGGCTGCGTGCGCTCGGCGCCGGCCTGTCGCTCGACGACTTCGGCACCGGCTATTCCTCGCTGAGCTACCTGCAGCGGTTCCGTTTCGACACGATCAAGGTCGACCAGTCCTTCGTGCGGCCGAACGGCCGTAGCGCGCGACCCGTTATCCTGCGATCGATTATCGCACTCGGACACGACCTGGGAATGCAGGTGGTGGCGGAAGGCGCGGAGACGGAATCGGATTCGCTGGAACTGCATCAGCTCGGCTGCGAGTTCGCGCAGGGCTTCCTCTACGGCCAGCCGATGGAGGCCTCCGAGGCAACGAAACTGCTTCAGGCGGAAATGGAAGCGCTCAGCGCCTGAGGCGCGGGCGCTGCGATCGTCCCTCACGCGTCTTTGCGATCATGTGGCTGTGCGGCCGCGCATGGCCGCGCCGTCAGCCCTTGAAGGGCGCCATGCCGCGCCGCGCGAGCTCGTCGGCGCGTTCGTTGTCGTCATGGCCGGCGTGGCCCTTGACCCAGTGCCAGACCACCTCGTGGCGCTTGCGCGCCTCGTCCAGCGCCTGCCAGAGTTCCGCGTTTTTCACCGGCTTCTTGTCGGCGGTCTTCCAGTTGTTGCGCTTCCAGTTGTGCAGCCACTTGGTGATGCCGTCGCGCACATAAGTGCTGTCGGTGTGAAGATCCACCGCACAGGGCCGTTTCAGCGCGTTCAGCGCCTCGATCGCCGCGGTCAGCTCCATGCGGTTGTTGGTGGTCTGCCCCGCGCCGCCGCACAATTCGCGCTCGTGCGCGCCGAAGCGCATCAAGGCGCCCCAGCCGCCGGGCCCGGGATTTCCCGAGCAGGCGCCGTCGGTGTAGATCGTCACGCGCAACGGGGTATCGCTGACGTCGCTCATTCGCTCAGCCCGTAGTCGGTTGCGGTGGCGACGCTCTGGTGGACGCGCAGCTTCTTCAGGTATTCGAGCGGATCCTTCGGTGTCACCAGCGCGCCTTCGGGAACGCGCAGCCAGTCGTGCAGCCGGGTCAAAAGGAAGCGCAGCGCCGCGCCGCGCGCAAGCAGCGGCAGGGCGTCGAATTCGGCCTGCGTGAAGGGACGCACCGCGCGATAGGCGTTGAGGAGCGCGCGCGCCTTGGTCACGTTGAACGACATGTCCGGCTCGAAGCACCAGGCATTCAGACAGATCGCGACGTCATAGGCGAAGGCGTCGTTGCAGGCGAAATAGAAGTCGATCAGGCCCGACAGCCGGTCGCCGAGGAAGAAGACGTTGTCGGGAAACAGGTCGGCATGGATCACCCCGGAGGGCAGTTCGCGCGGCCAATGCGCTTCCAGATGGTCGAGCTCGGCGGTGAGTTCTGCGGCGAGCCCCTCGCTGATCGTGTCGGCCTGGTCGATGGAATCGGCAAGCAGTGGCCGCCAGCTCGCCACCGACAGCGTGTTGGGACGGGTGAGCGCGAAATCCTTGCCGGCGAGATGAAACTTCGCCGAGCGCCTCGCCGAGTGCCGCGCAATGATCTCGTTTCGGCCGGCGCACCCACATGCCGTCGAGAAAGGAGATGATCGCCGCCGGCCGGCCGGCAAGCCGGCCGAGCATCCGGCCGTCGCGCGCGGCGACCGGGGTCGGGCAGGAGATCCCCTTGTCGGCGAGATGGCGCATCAGCTCGATGAAAAACGGAAGATCCGCCGGGTCGACGCGCTTTTCGTAGAGCGTGAGGATGAAATAGCCGGCGTCGGTATGGAGCAGGAAGTTGGAGTTCTCGACCCCTTCGGCGATGCCCTTGCAGGCAAGCACGCCGCCAATGTCATATCCCTCGAGGAAAGCCGCAAGCTCCTCGTCGGACACATCCGTATAAACTGCCATTTCGGTTCTTTTTCTTCTGGTCGGGAGTGCGTTTGGAGCGGTCGCCGGGGCGGCCCGCCGGGTGCATCCGTCGTTTATTCCGCCGCCTCGCGCAGGGCGCGCGGCAGGTTGAAGGCGATCGTTTCTTCCGCCGTGCGCACGCTCTCCACCGCCACGTCGTAGCGCTCGGCGAAGGCGCCGATGATCTCTTCCACCAGCACTTCCGGTGCCGAGGCGCCGGCGGTGATGCCAAGCGTCGACAGGCCGGAAAACCGCTCCCAGGGAATGTCGGAGGCGCGCTGCACCAGAACCGCGAAGGGACAGCCGGCGCGTTCAGCGACCTCGCGCAGGCGCTGCGAGTTGGAGGAATTCGGCGCGCCGACCACGATCATCGCGTCGACTTCGGGCGCGACGGCCTTGACCGCTTCCTGCCGGTTGGTGGTGGCGTAGCAGATGTCGTCCTTGTGCGGCGCGACGATCTCGGGAAAGCGCTCGGTGAGCACCTCGACGATGGCGCGCGTGTCATCGACGGACAGTGTCGTCTGGGTGATCCAGGCGAGCGGCTTGCCGCCGGTCGGCTCGTAGGTCCGCGCGTCCTCCACCGTCTCGACGAGGCGCACGGCGCCGTCGGGCAACTGGCCCATGGTGCCGATCACCTCCGGATGGCCGGCATGGCCGATCAGGATGATCTCGCGGCCGCGCCGGTGATGGATCTCGGCTTCCTTGTGCACCTTGGAGACGAGCGGGCAGGTGGCGTCGAGATAGAACATGTTGCGCGCCTGCGCCGCCGCCGGCACGGATTTCGGCACGCCGTGGGCGGAAAACACCACCGGCCGCTCGACATCCTCATCCGGGATCTCGGTCAGTTCCTCGATGAAGACGGCGCCCTTGGTCTTGAGGCTTTCCACCACGTATTTGTTGTGCACGATCTCGTGGCGGACGTAGACCGGCGCGCCGAAGCGCTCCAGCGCCAGCTCGACGATCTGCACGGCGCGGTCGACGCCGGCGCAAAAGCCGCGCGGCGCGCACAGCAGCACGCGCAAGGGGCCGCGGATCTGCGCGGAACCGGTGGATGCCGTCGTGTCGCTGGATATCGAAGCCAAGCCGGGCCTCCTTCGCCGTTTCGCCTGCCCGCGAGGGGCAAATTCCTACCCGGCGCCTTGATCGCGAAGATGCGCAACCGGTTCCCGGCAATAGAGGGACGCACCCGGCACCTGTCAAGGGTTGCCGGCCGGCAGCCCCGCATTGTCGCGGCGGGGAGGGGTGGCGTCTCGCCAAGTCCGCGACGGGCTGATATAGACGGGCGCTGTCGAGAATTCGGGACACGGGTCGAAGTGGAAGAGACGGATATGCACAAGACTGTCGGAATGCGCCGGGCGGGATCTGTCGCGGCTGCTGTCATGGTGCTGGCACTGGCCGGTTGCGGCAGCGATGGCGGCGGCAGCGTCTTCGGCGGCGGCGATGTCGGCAAGACCATCGTTTCCGGCAATGCGGCGAGCCGATCCGCCGTCGACGTCAATCCGGACGTGTTCCGCCAGGATGTGCCCTGTCCGGCGATCGAGGTCGAGGACGGCGGCTATATCGTCATGAAGTCGCAGCGCGGCAAGGATGACGATCCGCGCGGGCTGCAATATCAGGCGAACCTGGAGAAATGGGCGCGCAAGTGCCGCCGCGAGGGCGGCGAGGTCAAGATGACGCTCGGCGTCTCCGGTCGCGTCACCCCGGGTCCGGCCTGGGAGGGCGGCGAGATCTTCCTGCCGATCCGCGCGACCTTCGTGTCGCTGGAGGATGACGCCGACACCAAACGCAGGCCGAAGCCGACCGTGCTGACCGTTCCGGTCACGCTCGGCGCCGGCGCGCCGGCCGAGCAATGGGCGCTGGTGGAACAGAACCTCGTCGTGCCGCAGGGTGGTTCGGTCAAACTCGAAATAGCGCTGGACGACGGCCGCAATCGGCGGCAATAGGGAGCGGAGATTGACAGTCCGAGTCGGAGTGCCGACAATGACTGGACGGAACTGACGCGGCGTTTTCGTTGTGCGCCGCAGGTTGTCCCGCATTGACCGACCGTTGGCCGGTCGGCGAAGGGGAGATCCGAAACGACTTGCGGGAGAGGTCGGCGTAGGGCGCCGGCGCCGAAGGAGCAACCGCCCCGGAAACTCTCAGGCAAAAGGACCGCTGGTCGAGCAACGCTCTGGAAAGCAGGACGCGCAAGCCCTTTGGCGTGCACGGCCTCACCGAAGGAGTAACCGCCACCGAGACGCGCATGATCCTTGCGCGGGCGGGAAATCTCTCAGGTCGTCGGGACAGAGGGGGTGCGTGTGAGCCGTTTGCTTTCGCGTCACCATTCCCTCTTGCGCCAGGACGCCCCATGACCGACGCCTCCCTGTTGTCGACGCCGCTGACCGATCTCCACCGTGAGCTTGGCGCAAGGCTCGTGCCCTTCGCCGGGTACGAGATGCCTGTGCAATATCCGCAAGGCATCATCGCCGAGCACAGCCACACGCGCGAGAAGGCGGGGCTGTTCGACGTCTCCCACATGGGTCAGGCCTGGCTGGTCGGCCCGGATTTCGAGACGACCGCCGCAGCGCTCGAACGCATCACGCCGTCCGCCATCGCCGCGCTGAAGCCGGGTCGCCAGCGCTACACCGTGCTGCTGAATGAGACCGGCGGCATCGTCGACGACCTGATGGTGAGCCGCCCGGACGGCGCGGAAAACGACGGCCGGCTGTTCCTTGTCGTGAACGCGTCGCGCAAGGCGGTCGACTACGAGATGATCGCGAAGAGCCTCCCCGAGAACGTCAAGCTGGAGCCGGTGGAAGACCGCGCGCTGATCGCGCTGCAGGGACCGATGGCCGCCGACGTCTTGAAGGCGCATGCGCCGGACGCCGCCGACATGGCCTTCATGGCGGCACGGTCCATGGAATTCGACGGCATCGCCGTTCATGTCTCGCGCTCGGGCTACACCGGCGAGGACGGCTACGAGCTCTCCGTGCCGGCGGGCGCGGCGGAGGCGATTGCCCGCGCGCTGCTCGCCGACGAACGCGTCGCCCCCATCGGGCTCGGCGCGCGCGATTCGCTGCGTCTGGAAGCGGGCCTGTGCCTTTACGGCCATGACATCGACGAGACCACCTCGCCGGTCGAGGGCGCCATCACCTTCGTGCTGCAGAAGCGGCGCAAGGAGGCGGGCGACTTCCCCGGCGCGGAACGGATCCTGAAGGAACTGGAAGACGGGCCGTCGCGGGTGCGCGTCGGTTTCACGCTTGAAGGCCGGGCGCCGGCGCGCGAGGGCGCGGAGATCCGCAACAGCGAGGGCCGGACCGTCGGTGTCGTCACCTCCGGCGGCTTCGCGCCGACGCTGGGTGCGCCGATTGCCATGGGCTACGTCGAGACATCCTGCGCGGACGTCGGCACCAGGCTGACCCTCGTCGTGCGGGGCCGCGAGCTTCCCGCCACCGTGGCGGAGATGCCCTTCGTGCCGCAGCGCTACTATCGCAAGCCGTCCGCCTGAGCCGATTTTTGCAGACGCCCTCCCGCGTCTTTCATCCCTGGACGCTCGAAGCGTCCGCCCTCTCTGGACGCCTGAAGACGTCCGTACCATGTGACTTTCCATCTGGAGGAACGAGACCATGTCGACCCGCTACACCGAAGATCACGAATGGATCACCGTCGACGGCGATGTCGCCACTGTCGGCATCACCAATTACGCCCAGGAACAGCTGGGCGATGTCGTCTTCGTCGAACTGCCCGAGGTCGGCCGCAAGGTCTCCAAGGGCGACGAGGCCGCCGTGGTCGAGAGCGTCAAGGCGGCATCGGAGGTCTATGCGCCGCTCGACGGCGAGGTCGTCGGCGCCAATGACGTGCTGGCCGACGAGCCGGGCAAGGTGAACGAGGATCCCGAAGGTGCCGCCTGGTTCGTCAAGATCAAGATGTCGGACGCCGGCCAGCTCGACGGCCTGATGGACGAAGCCGCCTACAAGGCGCATCTCGAAGGCCTGTAAGCCGATGGCGAAGCACCTTTACCGGGCCGATGTGAGCTGGCGGTGTTCGGGCGATTTCTCCGCGAACGCCTACAGCCGGGGCCACGAGTGGTCGTTTGACGGCGGGATCACCGTTCCCGCGTCGGCGTCTCCCACGGTGGTGCCGCTTCCCGCTTCGGTGGAAGCGGCCATCGACCCGGAAGAGGCCTTCGTCGCCGCGATTTCAAGCTGCCACATGCTGTGGTTCCTCGATCTGGCGCGCCGCGACGGCCTGGAGGTTGCAAGCTACACCGACCGGGCGGAGGGCCGTATGGAGCGGGTCGCGCCCGGCAAGATGGCCGTGACCCATGTGGCGCTTCGCCCGGAGATCGTCTTTTCGGGCGACGTTCTGCCCGATGCCGAGCGGCTCGAGGACCTGCATCACAAGGCCCATGAGGCGTGTTTCATCGCCAATTCCGTCAAGAGCGAGATCGTGATCGAGGCCTTGCCCGCGCGTCTCGCCCAGGATCGACACGACGACGGTCAAGACGACCGACAAGGAGCGTAACATGCGCTATCTCCCGCTTTCCGACGCCGACCGCGCCGACATGCGCGCCCGTGTCGGTGTCTCAGACATCGACGAGATCTTCGTCGATATTCCGAAAAGCGCCCGTCTCGACGGGCTGCTCGACCTGCCGCTGCGCCAGAGCGAATTCGCGGTGGAACGCGACCTGTCGCGCATGGCGCTGAAGAACGTGCCGGCCTCCGCCGTGCCCTTCTTCGTCGGCGCCGGCGCCTACAAGCATCATGTGCCGGCAAGCGTCGATCACCTGATCCAGCGCTCCGAGTTTCTGACCTCCTACACGCCCTATCAGCCCGAGGTCACGCAGGGCACGCTGCAGTATCTCTTCGAGTTCCAGACCCAGGTCGCAGCCCTGACCGCCATGGATGTCGCCAATGCCTCCATGTATGACGGCTCGACCGGAACGGCGGAAGCCGTGCTGATGGCGCACCGGGTGACCAAGCGCAACAAGGCGGTTCTCTCCGGCGGACTGCACCCGCAGTACCGCCAGGTCGTCGAGGGCCTGAGCGCCATGGCCGGCGACCGGGTGGAAAGCCTGCCGGCCGACCCGAACGCCACCGAGGATATTCTCTCACAGATCGACGACGAGACCTCCTGCGTCGTCGTGCAGTCGCCGTCCTTCTACGGCCAGCTGATCGACCTGAAGCCGATTGCGGAAAAGGCGCATGCCCATGGCGCGCTGCTGATCGCCGTCTTCACCGAGGTGATGTCGCTCGGCCTGATCGAGCCGCCGGGCGCGCAAGGCGCTGATATCGTCGTCGGCGAGGGCCAGTCCATCGGCAACGGGCTGAACTTCGGCGGGCCTTACGTCGGTCTTTTCGCCACGCGGCAGAAGTATATCCGCCAGATGCCGGGACGGCTCTGCGGCGAGACGGTCGACGCCAACGGCAAGCGCGGCTTCGTGCTGACGCTCTCGACCCGCGAGCAGCACATCCGCCGCGACAAGGCGACGTCGAACATCTGCACCAACTCGGGCCTATGCTGCCTGGCCTTCACCATCCACATGACGCTTCTGGGCGGCAAGGGGCTGGAGAAGCTGGCGAAGATCAACCACGCCCATGCGGTGAAGCTGAAGGCGATGCTGGAAGCGATTCCCGGCGTCTCGGTGATCAACGACACCTTCTTCAACGAGTTCACCGTGAAGCTGCCGAAGGAGGCTGCCGCCGTGGTCGAGGCGCTTGCGCGCCAGGGCATTCTCGGCGGCGTGCCGGTCTCGCGGCTGGAGCCGGGCAAGAGCGATCTGGAAAACCTGCTGCTCGTGGCATCGAGCGAAGTCAATTCCGACGAAGACCGCGACGCCTTCGTCGCGGCGCTGAAGGAGGTGCTGGCATGAGCATGAACAATCAGGGACGCCCCTCCGCTC
>PARB01000020.1 GCA_002709505.1 Paracoccaceae bacterium
AACCGGGTGCTGCAACGCCCAGGGCAGCAAGCCTTCGCGGAATTCGGTGACCTGCAAGCCGTCGCGCAGCACAATGGCATCGCGGCCGACCAGATCGATGCGGCTGATATGCGCATCGAGGTTGATGCGTATCAGCGGCCATTTCAGGCGGGCGGCGACCTGTTCGATATGGGTCGACTTGCCGGTGCCGTGGTAGCCCGTCACCATCACGCGACGGTTGTGGGCGAAACCGGCGAGGATCGCCAGCGTCGTCGGGCGGTCGAACAGATAGTCCGGATCGAGATCCGGGGTGTATTCATTCGGCTTGCTGTAGGCGGGAACCGTCAGGTCGCTGTCGATGCCGAACACGTCGCGCACGGAAACGGTCGTGTCGGGCAGGTTTTCGACGGGCTGCGTCATGTCAGTCATATATCCTCCGCTGGCCCGCGCAATCACGGGTGAGGGCATGTCGATGCGGATCCGCGAGGGTGCGGACGAAAGGCGGTCTGGACCCTAGAACAAAGTCCAACCGAGTGAAATCGGTTTGTCGCCCTGGCGGGCGACGTGCCCCGCGACCCGATGTCCCGCCAGACGGTACGGACGGGACAGAGTGTCGCGAGCGGCCCGGAGCTTGCGGCAAAGGCCGGAGGCGAAGTCCTACCGGTCATAGCGCACTGGCGCGATCCTGCAAGGGAGCGACCCGGGCCGATTTGCTCCCCCGCCAACGTGCCGGGATGCCTGTCTAGCAGAATCCTGCCTTCTTGAGCAGGGAATAGGCGTTGATGATCTCGCGCAACCGGTCCTCCGACGAGCGGTCTCCGCCATTGGCGTCGGGATGGTGGCGCTTGACCAGGTTCTTGTAGCGGGTCTTGACCTCGGGACCGCGGGCGTTGTGCGGAAGCCCCAGCGTGTCGAAGGCGCGCGCCTCGAGCTGCTTCAGCTTCGGCGCGCGCGCACGCGCTTCCCCGCCGCGGCCGCGTCCGCGCATCCTGGCTTCGGCGCGTGCACGCGCCGCCTGCCGCGGGTCGATGTCCGACCAGGCGGTTCCCTCCGGCGCCGCCTTGGCATTGACGCCCATCTTCCAGGTCGGCCGGTGACCGGTCAGCGCGTCGCGCTGATAGGCGCGGGTCTCGTTGTCGTCCATCCCGGAGAAATAATTGTAGGACTTGTTGTAGAGCCGCACGTGGTCGAGGCAGAAATGATGATACTGCCCGTCGTTGTTGCGGCCCTTCGGCGCCCGATGGGTGCCGGCCTGATCGCATCCCTCCCACTCGCAGGCGCGATCGGCCACGAACTCCTCGGCCCTTGCGCGGGCGCGCGGGCGGTTCGGACTGATGCGAATGCGGTCGAAGATATCCGAGGTCACGGGTTGCTTGTCCATTCTCCGTCGAGATCACAGTCGAGCGGCCGCAGCATGGTCACAGCAGGCGGCACAACGGCGCGACAGCACGGTATCGCATCCGTCGAAACGACATGTCGCAGAAGCCGGCGACGCGGCGATCTGCATAAATAGGGGGAGCCGCACCCGTTCGGCAAGATCTTGACGCGGGCGAAAATCCTGTCACATGAGTCGCATGACCATCAAATCCCATATCGAACAGCGTTTGAGCGACAGCTTCGCCCCCGAGATCCTCGAGGTTATCGACGAATCCGAGAAGCACCGCGGCCACGGCGGCTGGCGCGAAGGCGGCGAGACCCACTTCCGCGTCCGGATCGTGTCCGCCACATTCGAGGGCATGAACCGGGTCGCGCGTCACCGCGCGGTCAACAGCTGCCTGAAGGATGCGCTTGAACAGGGCGTGCATGCGCTCGCCATCGAGGCGCGCGCCCCCGGCGAGGCGGACCCGCGCGGCGGCGGTCGTGCCACCGCGCCCGCCTGACGCACCACGCTCTCCACACCAGTCCGAGAGTGTCGCGCAGCCTTATCCCGGCTGCACGGTCGGTGCATGCGGCGCCGGCCCGACCGCGGCGGTCTTCACCGTTCCAGCCGCCACTTTCGAAAGCGGCGTCATGCGCAGGCGGGTGATCCGGTTCTTCTCCCGACGCAGCACGGTGAACCGGTAGTCGTGGAACGTGAAGGCCTGGCGCTCCTCCGGGATCATCCGCGCCTCGTGAATGACCAGACCCGCGATCGTCGTCGCCTCGTCGTCCGGCAGGCGCCAGTCGAACGCCCGGTTGAGATCGCGGATCGGCACGCCGCCGTCGACGATGATCGAGCCGTCCGGCTGCGGCCGCACGCCGGGCAGTTCGATATCGTGCTCGTCGGAGATCTCGCCGACGATCTCCTCCAGAATATCCTCCAGCGTCACCAGTCCCATGACCTCGCCGTATTCGTCGATCACGAGCGCGAAATGCGCCTTGCGCTTCAGGAAGGCGTTGAGCTGGTCCTGCAGGCTGGTCGTATCCGGCACGAACCAGGGCGGCGACACCAGCTGCTCGACGTCGAGCTGGCCCACATCGCCCCCGGCCTTCGCCAGCGCGCGAAGCAGATCCTTGGCATGCAGCACGCCGATGTAATTGTCGGTCTCGCCGCGCCACAGCGGCAGGCGCGTGTGGGGGCTGTCGAGCGCGGCGGTGATCAGGGTCTGCGGATCGTCGTCGGCGTTCAGCGCATTCATCTTGGTGCGATGAACCATCACGTCGGAGACTTCCAGGTCGGCCAGATCGAGCAGACCGCCAATACGGTCGCGCTCGGCTTTCACCAGCCCGCCTTCGAGGTGCTGCAGGTCGACGGTGCCGCGCAACTCCTCATGCGCCGACAGCACGTTGCGGTTTTCGGAAACATCGACGCCGAAGGTCTTGAGGATCGCCCGCACGATCACCTCGACGCCCATCACCACCGGCGCGAACAGGATGACCACCGGCCGCACGATCGGCGACACCGCAACGGCGAAGCGATCCGGGTTGGAGATCGCCCATGTCTTCGGCAGGACCTCGGAGAAGATCAGCACCAGCATGGTCATCACCAGGGTGGCATAGACGACGCCGGCATCGCCGAAGAACCCGAGCAGCACGTTGGTGGCAAGCGCGGAGGCAAGAATATTGACGAGATTGTTGCCCAGAAGCAGCGCGCCGATCAGCCGCTCGCGCGCGGAGATCAGGCGGCTGACCACGGCCGCGCGTTTCTCGCCGTTGCGCTCCATCTGCAGCATGCGCGCGCGCGATGCCGCCGTCAGCGCCGTCTCCGAGCCGGAGAAGAACCCGGACAGGGCAAGCAGCACGACGATTGCGATCACAGACAGCCAGAGACTTGCGTCACCCATGCATAACCTCGTCCGTGTTGAGTTCGGCTTCCAGAAACGCGCGCAGGACAGCCGGATCGACGCCGCGCTCGACGAAGGCCCGACCGATGCCACGCGTCAGGATGAAGGTCAGCGCGCCGCGGCTCACCTTCTTGTCCTGCGCCATGATATCGAGAAATGTCCCGGCCGGCGGCATCTGACCGGGCACCTGCCGGATATGGGTGGGCAGGCCGACATCGGCAAGATGGCGCGCCGCGCGCCTCGCGTCCTCGGGCGGGCACAGGCCAAGCCGGACGGAGAAATCGAAGGCGAGCCGCATGCCGATGGCAACGCCCTCGCCATGCACCAGCCGGGTGCCGTCATAGGCAACGACCGCCTCCAGCGCATGGCCGAAGGTATGGCCGAGGTTGAGGAGCGCCCGCGCGCCGCCCTCGCGTTCATCCGCAGCAACGATCGCGGCCTTGGCCCGGCAGGACGCGGCGATCGCCTCGGCCCGTTCCGGCCCGCCGGCGAAGATCGCGGCGTGATTGGCCTCCAGCCAGTCGAAAAAGGCCGCATCGCCCAGAAGACCGTATTTGACGACTTCCGCGTAGCCTGCGCGAAACTCGCGCGCCGGCAGCGTGTCGAGCACATCCGTATCGGCGAGGACGAGTGCGGGCTGATGAAAGGCGCCGATCAGGTTCTTGCCCTGGCGCACGTTGATGCCGGTCTTGCCGCCGACTGAGCTGTCCACCTGGGCCAGCAGGCTTGTCGGGATCTGCACGAAGGGCATGCCCCGGCGCACGCTGGCCGCGACATAGCCGGCAAGGTCCCCGACGACGCCGCCACCCAGCGCGACAATGGCGTCGCCGCGCTCAAGGCGTGCCTCCAGCACCCGGTCGCAAACGGTTTCGAAGACGTCGAACCGCTTGCTCGCCTCGCCGGGCGGCAGCAGGATCGCGGAATGTCCGATTCCGGCCGCATCCAGCGAGGCCTGCAAGGCCGACAGATGCAGCTCCGCCACGTTTTCGTCGCTGACGATGGCGACCCTGGCGCCGGGAAGAACCGCGCCGATGTGCCGGCCGGCATCGGCGATCAATCCGCCGCCGATCAGGATGTCGTAGCTGCGGGATCCGAGATCGACGCCGACACGGGCGTTCTGCCGCTCGCTGGGCGGGTCGGACCGCTCGGGCGATGGCGCTCTTGGCGAATCGGACATTCCTGTCAGGCTCCTTGTTCGGACGGGCGATCGCTCGTTTCCGGCGCCGCTTCCAGTCCCAGATAGGTCTCGAGCGCAGACACCACATCGAGCACGACAGTCTCATGCGGGACGTCGCGAGACCACACCGTTACATCGGATTGTGCATAGACCGGATACCGCTCGTCCATGAGCCGGCGCATCACGCCTTCCGGATCGGGATCGTTGAGAAGCGGTCGCGTCGGCTTGCGGCGAACCCGGCTCATCACGACGGGCAGATCGGCCTTGAGCCAGACCGACAGGCCCGAGGCGGCGATCTCCGAGCGCGTCTCGGCATTCATGAAGGCACCGCCGCCGGTCGCCAACACCTGGGCGCCGTTCTTGAGAAGCCGCGAGATCACCCGTTGCTCGCCGGCGCGAAAATACGGCTCGCCATGCTGGGCGAAGATCTCGGCAATCGTCAGATTGGCCGCCGCCTCGATTTCGGTATCGGCATCCACGAAGGGCAACCCCAGTGCATGGGCCAGCCGGCGTCCGACGCTGGACTTGCCGCATCCCATGATGCCGACCAGCACCAGGGGCCGTCCGTCGAGGGCGGCCACCAGACGGCGGGCTCGATCCGCTTCGACAAGCTTTTGCATCGCGGACATGTAAGACCCACCCTCCCTCGCGTTTCCTTCGCTTTGCCCTTCCCGCCCCCGGGTCGTCAAGCCTTCCCGCGAAGAGGCTTGCCCTTTCCCGGCGCGGGCAATGGCAAAACCCGCCGTTTTTCTTGCAAGCAAGCACCGGATTGGTCAAAACAGGACAGATCTCTCCGTCGTTTTGACGAGTTCGCGGAGTTGGAATGCCCACTTTGACCCGTCTTCTGGTCGCGCTCGTGGTCCTTGCCGGGCTGGGCGCGGCGGCTGTCTATTCGCTCGGCACCTTCGTCGAGCCGTCGCCGCGCGAGATCACGGTCCGCCTCAGGGTCGACGGATTCGGGCGCTAGACCACGAGACCGGCAAGACGAAAAAGGCGGACCCGTGATGGCCTCCGACGGCATCCTGATCGAGGGCTTTCTCGAGATGCTCTCCGCGGAACGCGGCGCAGCGCTCAACACGCTTGAAAACTACCGCCGCGACCTGGAAGGTTTCAGCGACTTCGTCGCCGCCATGGGCGGAACCCTGCAGGCGGCGGACAAGGACGCCGTGACCGGCTATCTCCGCGACCTCGCCACCCGCGGCTTCGCGGCGAGCACCCAGGCCCGCCACCTGTCGGCATTGCGCCAGTTCTACCGGCACCTGTTCGCCGACGGCCTGCGCGGCGACGATCCGACCCGCAGCGTCTCCTCCCCCAAGACCCGCCCGTCCCTGCCCCGGGTCCTCAGCATCGAGGACGTCGACCGGCTGCTTGGCACGGCGCGCGACGAAGCGCTTGTCGGCGAGACAAGCCAGGCGGCGAGATTGCGCGCCTTGCGCCTGCATGCGTTGCTGGAGGTGCTCTACGCCACCGGCCTGCGCGTGTCGGAACTGGTGTCGCTTCCGCTCACCGCCGCACTGCGCGACGAACGGCTGATCTCGGTGCGCGGCAAGGGCAACAAGGAGCGCGCCGTCCCGTTGAGCGATGCCGCCCGCGACGCCATGCGCCGCCATGTGGAGGCGCGAAAGGCTGCCGGAGCGGACGCCGGATCCAGATGGCTGTTCCCCTCCCACGGCGAAAGCGGCCATCTGACCCGCCAGGCCTTCGCTCGCGACCTCAAGGCGCTGGCCGTGCGTGCCGGGCTGGACACGCAGGCGCTCTCGCCGCACGTCCTGCGCCATGCCTTCGCCTCGCACCTGCTGCAGAACGGCGCGGACCTGCGCGTGGTCCAGCAGCTGCTCGGCCATGCCGACATTTCGACGACGCAGATCTACACCCATGTGCTCGACGCCCGCCTGAAGGCGCTTGTCGAGGCGCATCATCCGCTCGCCGGATCCTGAGTCACGAGGTCTAACGCGGAAGCAGGACCCAGCAATCGAAGTCGAGAATGACGGACGGGTCGTATCGCCCCTCGGCATCGATCAGCGGGAAATCGGCGCAGGCCCGGTCCTTGGTCGCGATCATGCGAAGCCGCAGCGCGCCGACGTCCTCGCGTCCCTCCAGCGTCGCCTTTTCGATCACCTCCGACCAGGCATGGACCGTGTCGCCCGCAAACAGCGGCGCCACGTGCCGGCCGGCATTGATGCCGGCGATATGGAAGGCGTTGCCCAGCCCGTTGAACGACAGCGAGCGGGCGAGCGAAATCACGTGCCCGCCATAAATCAGTCGCCGGCCGAAGCGGCCCTGACCTTCCGAATGCTGGTTGAAATGCACCTTGGCGGTGTTCTGGTACAGCCGCGTCGCGATCTGGTGCTCCGCCTCCTCCACCGTCATGCCGTCGACATGGTCGATGCGCTCGCCGACCGCATAGTCGTCGAAGCGGAAGGGCGCGCCGGAGAGATCGAAATCCCAGGCGCCGGTGTTGATCATCGGACAGGCATCGCCCAGCCCTTCCGGCGCGATCGCCTCGGGAAGCTCCGGCACCACCGGCTCCGGCGCGGGCGAGGCGGCGTCGCGCTTGCGCACCATCACCCAGCGCACATAATCGAGCACTTCCGTGCCGTCCTGCTTGTAGCCGGTGGAACGGACATAGACGACGCCGGTCTTGCCGTTGGAGTTTTCCTTCACGCCGATGACTTCGGACACCGCTGATAGCGTGTCGCCCGGATAGACCGGCGCCAGAAAGCGCCCGCCCGCATAGCCGAGGTTCGCCACCGCATTGAGGGAAATATCCGGAACCGTCTTGCCGAAGACGATGTGAAACACGAGCAAATCGTCGACTGGCGCATGGGGATAGTGGATCGCGCGCGCGAAAGCGTCGGAGGACTGCACGGCGAAGCGCGATCCGTAGAGGGCGGTATAGAGCGCGACGTCGCCGCTGGTGACCGTGCGCGGCGTTGCATGGCGCAGCACCTGACCGACGCGAAAATCCTCGAAAAAATTGCCCGGATTGGTCTTGCTCACGGTTCATCCCTTCTGCATGTCGCACGTGTTCGGCCGGCCGGGGCATATGACAGCGCGGGCGCGCCGCTTGCAAGTCGGACCTATGACGGAGCGCCCGCCGCATCGGCCTCATACGCAATTTCGCGTACTGGCCCTGTCGCGGGGCAATGCCCTAGGGTTATTTGCTGCGCGCGGGCCCTTTCGCGCGAGCGCGAGGATCTGCCATGCCCTGGAGACGCACCGCTTCCGACCCCAAGCCGTTCTCGGATTTGCGTCCGAAAGGCGACGACACGGCGGCGTTCCCGCCGAGCCTCCTCGACGGCTACCGGAAATACCGCGAACGCTCCCACACACCGCATCGCCCCGATTACGAGCGGCTTGCCGTCTACGGCCAGGAGCCGCAGGTGATGGTGATCTCCTGCTGCGACAGCCGGGTCACGCCGGAAGGGATCTTCGGCGCCGGGCCGGGCGAGCTGTTCGTGGTGCGCAATGTCGCCAATCTCGTGCCGCCGCACGGCCCCGACGGCGACTACCATTCGACCAGCGCGGCGCTTGAATTCGCCGTTCAGGCGCTCAAGGTGCGCCACATCGTGGTGCTCGGCCATTGCCGCTGCGGCGGCGTGAAAGCCTTTCTCAATGGCGATGCCGGCCCGCTCTCGCCGGGCGATTTCATCGGCAAGTGGATGAGCCTGCTGGAACCGGCAGCCGAGTTCCGCTGCCTGCCCGCGGAACGGGCCGAGGATCCCCAGCTCGCGCTCGAATACGCCGGCGTGCGCCAGTCGCTCGCCAATCTGCGGACCTTCCCCTGCGTGCGCCTGCTCGAGGAGCGCGGCCGCCTGTCGCTTCATGGCGCCTGGTTCGATATCGGCTCCGGCGAGTTGCGGGTGATGGATCCGGAAAGTGGCCGGTTCGAGTTGTGCACCCATCGGCCGGGAATCCCGGCCAATCCGTGAAGGTCACCTCCCGAACGCAATAATGTTGCGCAAGGCGCGTCACTCGACTAAACCGCCTGCCGATACGTAGGAATGCGGACACGCTCGTTCGCAAACGATCGGGGGCATTCATGGGCGACACGCTGGCCATTGCCTTGACCAATCTGACGTCGCCGATGGTGCTGTTCTTCGCGCTGGGGCTTGCCGCCGCACTGGCGCGCTCCGACCTGGCCCTGCCCGAGGCGGTCGCCAAGGCGCTGGCGCTCTATCTCATGCTTGCCATCGGCTTCAAGGGCGGCGTCGGCGTGGCGGCACATGGTGTCGACGCCAAGCTGATTGCCGCGCTCGCCGCCGGCGCGGTGCTCTCCGCGCTGATCCCGCTCGTTGCCTTCCTCATCCTCTCGGCCGTCTCGGATCTGCCGCGCGCCGACCGGGCAGCTGTCGCGGGCCACTATGGCTCCATTTCCATCGTCACGCTGGTCGCCGCAACCGAGACGATGAAATCGCTCGGCCTCGACTACGAAGGCTATCTGGTGGCGGTTGCCGCTGTCATGGAAACGCCGGCGATCCTGACGGCGCTGTGGCTCGCCGCGCGCGGCCGCAAGCGTGAGGCCGCCGCCGAGGAGGAAAACAACGGTTCGCTGTTTCGCGAAATCGCCCTCAACGGCTCGATCGTTGTTCTGGTCGGCGCCTTCGCCATCGGCCTGATCACCGGCGAGAAGGGGCTTGCCGACATCGCCCCCTTCATCGTCGATCCGTTCAAGGGCATCCTCTGCCTGTTCCTGCTCGACATGGGCGTGATCGCCGGTCGCGGATTGCGGGCCGGATACCGCAGCCTGACGCCGGCGGTAATCGTCTTCGGGCTGACCATGCCGCTGATCGGTGCGGTGATCGCCGCTCCCGCCGCCTGGGCCATCGGCCTGTCGGCGGGCGGCGCGGCACTGCTGTTGACGCTGGCGGCCTCCGCCTCCTACATCGCGGTACCGGCGGCGATGCGTGTCGCCCTGCCGGAGGCACGCCCGGCGATCTATTTGACCCTGTCGCTCGGCGTGACCTTTCCGTTTAACCTGACCGTCGGCATTCCGCTTTACGCGGCGATCGGACAGTATCTGACCGGCTGAGGAGGGCGGCGCGATGCAGACCTATGCGAAGAAACGGCTCGAGATCATCGTCGAGGCGCCGATCCAGGAACGCCTGACGGCCCTGCTCGACCGCCTCGCGGTCACCGGCTACACGGTGCTGCCGGCGCTCGCCGGACGCGGGCGCAGCGGCGAATGGAGCCGGGAGGGACTCGTCGGCGGCGCGGGCCGCATGATCGTCATCGTCTGCCTGCTCGATGCCGAGCGCGTCGACGAGGTGCTGGAAGCCGTGTTCTCGATGGTCTCGCGCCGCACCGGCATCGTCTCCATCTGCGACGTGCAGGTGGTGCGCCCGGAGCATTTCTGAGGCGCAGCCCCCGATCCCTCCGTCCGCGGTTCAGTGAAAGTTCCGCCCCCTGGGCATCGCGGCCCTGACCTTGTCTCCGGCCCGGTCCTGACGCGAGCGCGTGTGCACGTCGCGGGTCCGGGCCAGTTCCGGCACCTCGCGCACCAGCTCGGCAAGCCCGCTTCCCGGCCGCAGCTTGTGCCGCTGGTCCGGCACCGGCCGCCTGACCTCGTCGGCGCGGGCAAGGCCGGCATCGGCGATACTGTCGTCAGAGAGATCGGCCAGCATCGGCGTCGCATCCTCCAGCGTGTCGGCGATCAGATGCACCACGCCCTGGTCCGACTGCACCTTGCCGCGCACCCGCAAAAGCCGCGCGCCGAGCACGATGGCGCGATAGCGCTCGAACACCTTGGGCCAGACCACGATGTTGGCAACGCCCGTCTCGTCTTCCAGCGTCATGAAGATAACGCCGCTTGCCGTGCCGGGCCGCTGCCGCACCAGAACGAGACCGGCCACCTCGCGGCGCACCCCGTTGCGCGTGCGTGACAACGCATCGCAGGGCACGATCGACAGCCGGTCGAGGCGCTTGCGCAGGAACACGACCGGATGCGCCTTGAGGGACAGCGATAGCGCGCGATAGTCCGCCACGACATGGGCCCCCGGCGGCATCGGCGGGAGATCCGCATCCGGTTCGCGGCGCAACTCGCCAAGGGCCGCCGTGTCGAACAGCGGCAGCCGCGTCGGCTCGCCGCCCGCGTCCAGCCCCTGCGCCGCCCACAGCGCCGCCCGCCGGTCGAGGCCGATGGAGCGAAAGGCGTCGGCCTCCGCAAGCCGGGCGATGGCGCGTTTCGACAGGCCGGAGCGCAGCCAGAGATCACGCACGGAATCATAGCCCTCCCCCCGCCGCGCGATCAGCGTCTTCATGTCCTCTTCCCGCAAGCCCTTGGCACTGCGCAGCCCGAGCCGCACCGCCCGCCGGCTCAGGATCGTGCCGCGCATCTCGGCATGGCGCGGATGCAGCCGACCGGCCGCCGGCGCTCCCGCCTCCAGCGTCGCGTCCCAGTCGGAGAGGTTGATGTCGACATCGCGCACCTCCACGCCGTGTTCGCGCGCGTCGCGCACCAGCTGCGCCGGCGCGTAGAAGCCGAGCGGCTGGGCATTCAGCATGCCGGCCAGGAACACATCCGGATAGCGCGCCTTGAGCCAGGCGGAGGCATAGACCAGGAGCGCGAAACTCGCCGCATGGCTTTCGGGAAAGCCGTATTCGCCAAACCCCTCGATCTGGCGGAAACAGCGTTCGGCGAACTCCGCCTCATAGCCGCGCGCCACCATGCCGTCGATCATCTTGCGCTGGAAGGTGCCGATGGTGCCGACCCGGCGAAAGGTCGCCATCGCCCGCCGCAGCCGGTCGGCCTCGCCCGGCGAGAACCCGGCGGCGACGATGGCGATCCGCATCGCCTGTTCCTGGAACAGCGGCACGCCGAGCGTCTTGCCGAGCACCTCCTCCAGTTCCTTTTTCGGATAGACGACCTTCTCCAGCCCCTGCCGGCGGCGCAGATAGGGATGCACCATGTCGCCCTGGATCGGCCCGGGGCGCACGATCGCCACCTCGATCACCAGATCGTAGAAATTGCGCGGCTTCAGGCGCGGCAGCATGGTCATCTGCGCCCGGCTTTCCACCTGGAACACGCCGAGCGAATCCGCCCGGCAGAGCATGTCGTAGACCTCCGGCTCCTCGGGGGGAATGGAGGCCAGCGTTTCCGACCGGCCGTAGTCCTCGCGCAGCAGGTCGAGGCTCTTGCGGATCGCCGTCAGCATGCCGAGCGCCAGGATGTCGATCTTCAGCATGCCGAGCGATTCCAGATCGTCCTTGTCCCACTCGATGACGGTGCGCCCCTCCATGGCGGCATTCTGGATCGGCACCACCGAATCGAGCCGCCCGCGGGTGATGACGAAACCGCCGACATGCTGGGAGAGATGACGCGGAAAGCCGATGATCTCGCGCGACAGCCGCGCCACCAGCGCGAGACGCGGGTCGGCGGGATCGAGCCCCGCCTCGCGCAGCATGCGCTGGTCGATCCCCTTGGACGACCAGCCCCAGATGGTGCCGGCAAGACGGTTGAGCGTGTCCTGCGACAGCCCGAAGACCTTGCCCACCTCACGCACGGCCGAGCGGGTGCGATAGGTGATCACGGTGGCGGCCAGCCCCGCGCGCTCGCGACCGTATTTCTCGTAGATATACTGGATCACCTCCTCGCGCCGCTCGTGCTCGAAGTCGACGTCGATATCCGGCGGTTCGCGCCGCTCGGGCGAGATGAACCGCTCGAACAGCAAATCCCCGCGCGCCGGATCCACCTCGGTGATGCCGAGGCAGAAACATACGGCCGAATTGGCCGCCGAGCCGCGCCCCTGCGCCAGGATTCCGCGCACACGCGCGAAGCGGACGATGTCCTGTACGGTAAGGAAATAGGGCGCATAGGCGAGCTCCTCGATCAGCGCGAGCTCGCGCCGGATCGTCGTCTCGACCCTGGGCGGAACACCCTGCGGATAGCGGCGCTGCGCCCCCAGCCAGGTCAGCCGCTCCAGCTCCTGCTGCGGCGTGGCGCTCAGGCCGGTCGCCTCCTCCGGATACTCATAGGCGAGATCGTCGAGCGAAAACGTCAGGCTCTCCAGTACGGCGACGGTCTCGGCCAGCGCCTCGGGGGCCACGCGAAAGACATGCGCCATCGCTTCCGCGCCTTTCAGGTGGCGCTCCGCATTCGCCTGCAGCCGGCGCCCCGCACTCTCCAGCGTCTCATGCAGGCGGATGCAGGTCAGAACGTCCTGCAAGGGCCGGCGTTCGGCGACGTGATAGAGCACGTCATTGGTGGCAAGCAGCGAAACGCCGGCCTTGCGCGCGATCTCGGCGAGCCGCTCCAGCCGGCGATGGTCATCCGCGCCATAGCCCAGCGCCACCGCCAGGCGGGGACGGTCCGCAAAGACCTCGCGCAAACGGACAAGCAGCGCTTCCAGGCTGGCCTCTTCCTCAGGGGCCGGGATCGGGGCAAGCACCAGCCCTTCGCCCCAGGCGACGAGATCCTCCACGGTGAGGTGGCATTCTCCCTTCGGCGCGCGCCGGTTGCCGATGGTCAAAAGCCGCGTCAGCCGGCCATAGGCCTGCCGGTCGCGCGGCCAGGCGAGGATATCCGGCGTGCCGTCGCAAAACGCCAACCGGCAGCCGACCGCGAGCCGCAGGCCGACCTCCTTCGCCGCCATATGGGCGCGCACCACGCCGGCGAGCGAGTTGCGGTCGCAGATCCCCAGAGCCGCCAGCCCCAGTTCGCCGGCACGGCGCACCAGTTCCTCCGGATGCGACGCGCCGCGCAGGAAGGAGAAATTCGTCGCCGCGCAGAGTTCGGCATATGCCGGAGCAGATCCGCTCATGCATATAGCCCCTGCAGGAACCAGCGCGGCGCGCGCAGTTCAACACCCGCATCCGCCTCATAAAAGCCTTCCCGATAGAGCCAGAAACGTCGTCCCTCGCCATCCTCCACCCGGTAATAGTCGCGCGCCTGCGGCGGTTGCGGGCTCTGCCACCAGGGCGGCACCAGCCGTTCCGGCCCCTCGCAGGCGCGCACCTCATAAAGCGCCCGCCGCCAGCGGAAGCGAAGCGGCGGCCCCTCGGGCACCATCGCCACCGCCTCGACCGGTTCGGGTGGATCGATCAGCCGCAAGGGACGCAGCTGCGGCGTGTCGGGCGCAACCGGCGTCTCGGAGCACCAGACAAGCGCGGTCGTGTCGACGAGTGCTGCCGGCACCAGTTTCTGGCGCGCCTCCGGCAGATGGCTGTCGCACGGCAGGAACCGCGCGACGCGGGCGATGCCGAGGCGTGCGCCGAGACGGTCGATCAACGCATCAAGCGCTTCCGTCTGCTCGCCCGCTTGCGTGAAATCGGACTGAAACGCCTCGAAACGCTGCGCTTCCAGCACGCACAGGCGCACCAGATCGAAGCCGAAGCCCGCGTCGAAGTCGTCGCCAAGGGCGGCGAGCCTTTCCGCGAACAGGCCGAGCACCCTTGCCGGCTCGCGCAAGGCGCGGCTGGTCCCCACCGTCACGCGATTGACCACGCCGTCGACCCGGAACAGCGCCAGTTCGAAGGCCCGCCCGCCCTCGCCTCGCCGCTCCAGATCGCGCGACAACCGCTCGGCCAACGCCAGGATCACGCCGCGCACGTCCTCCTCGCGGGAGATCGGCTCGAAGAACCGCCGGTCCGCGGCCAAGAGCGGTACGGCCAGGCGCGGCGAGATCGGCTCCGCCTCGTCGCCCCGCAGCCGGTCGATGCGACGCACCAGCTCCCGCCCGAACCGGGAGGCGAGCGGCCCGCGCGGCCGGTCGACCACATCGGCGATCCGCGTCAGCCCGACCCGGGCAAGCGCATCGACCGTGGCCTCCTCCAGCCGCAGGGCGGCGACCGGCAGGGCGACAAGCGCATCACGCCAGGCGCCGGGTGCAATGCCTGCGCCCACCGCCGCGCCGGCCAGGCCGTCCGGCTCGGGCGCATGCCGCGCCAGTGCCCAGGCCGCCGCTGGCGTATCGGCAACGGCCGCGCGCGCCGCAAAACCCTGGTCGCCCAGCCGGCGCAGGCAATCGTCCATCAGCACGCGCTCGCCAGCCGGAAGCCCGTCGTCCTGGATCGCGCCGGCGCCGTCGCGGGCGAAGAGATGGGCACAGCCGGTGATGTCGAGCAGCAGGCCGTCGTCGCCGTCCAGCGCAACCAGCGGCGTATAGCGGTCGCACCAGTCGGCAAGCGCGGCCAGCAAGGCCGCCTCCTCGGCGGGCGCCTGCGCATCGCTCGCCAGCCCAGGATGCCGGGCGCGGGCATCGGCCAGCGGTTCGCCCACCAGGATTCCGAGCGCGCGGGCCGCCGCGTTCAGCGCCACGATGCGCTCCGTTCCCTTGCGGGTGGCGATCACCGCGCGCGGGAGGGTCTCAGCGCCGCGCGAACGCCACGACGCGCCCCGTTCCAGGCGCTCCAGCCGGTCCGTCGCCAGTTCGGGGAACCACAGGCTCACGATCCGCTGGCGCGGCGAAACTTCGCATCGCATGATCCCACTCCAGCTCCACGGTGCCGGGACGCCCGTCCCGATTGCGTTGCAGCTCCACCCGCCAGCCGGGCCGGCCAAGGGGGGCAAGTCGACGGTCCTCCCGTCCTCCACTCAGTCGCGCGGCGATGCGAAACCGCGTGACCGCGGCCGTCGGCGCCGCGCCGCCGGCATGCCGCAGCAAAAAGGCGGTCGCGCCGCCCGCTTCCGCGCGCAGCAAAAGCCGCCGCGATGCGGTGAGGTCGAGCGCCCGGGGCGCGCCCCGCATCTCCGCGACGACCGCGCAAACCCCCTTCGCCTGAACCCCTTCCTCCACCGCCCACAGCATCTCCGCGACACAGCGCGCGCGCACCAGAACCACCCGGGCCGGATCGAGCCCGAAGCGCGCCAGCCCTTCCGCATTGGGAGCGCCGGCTTCCCGTCCGCCATCGGGTTCCGTGACCCAGAGCACCGCCCCGGCGCGCCGGGCCGCGAGACAGGACAGCAGCGCGGCGGCAAACCCGGTCAGCGCGCCGCCGGACCGGCTTTCCGCGCTTGTCGCCTCATGCAGCGTGCCGCAAGGCATGCCGGCGGCGGCGAACAGCCCGTCGAAACCGGCAACGCCGGTGAGAAGGCGGGCCGGACCCTGCCCGTTTGCGGCGGAGGCAGGGTCCGGCTGGAGCTGCGCCTCGCTGGAGAGGCGTCCCTCGAGAGCCGCAACGCGGCTGCGCAGCTCGACAAGGAGCGTTCGGTCCGGATCGGGTCGGGGCACGGCAACCACTTTTGTTCCTGTTATGTTCTCATAGATTCCGAAACACGCGGTCAGAGTCAAGCGCCTCGTCATCGGCATGCGACCGAAGACGCCATGACCTCTCGACAATCACATTCGCGTGATCGCCGGGCAATGCCGCCACAAGTTGTCGCGTGTAAGGAAAATTAAGCCTCAAGGTCCTATGCTCGCGCCAATTGACCGCGAAGGAGCCTGTTTCGTTGCGCCTTTCCCCATCCAAATGGGCCGAACGCATTTTGCCGACTTCCGCCTTCCTGCGCATTGAACCGGCGCTGGTGCGACTCGATGCGTTTTTCAACGGCGAACCGGACACCTCCCAGGCACAGCGCATGGCGATGGTCGTGTTTCTCGTGCGCGTTCTCGGCGCAGCCCTTGCCTATGTCTCCCAGGTGATTCTCGCCCGCATGATGGGAAGCCACGAATACGGCATCTATGTCGTGGTGTGGACGCTCGTCGTCGTGCTCGGCATCTTCGCGCCGCTCGGCTTCTCGTCCTCCGTGCTGAGGCTCATTCCGGAATACCGCTCCCTCGCGCGACCGGACCGGCTGAACGCCCTGCTGTTCGGCAGCCGGCTGGCCGGCGGGCTTTCGGCCACGGCAATCGCGCTCATCGGCATTCTTGCGGTGTGGCTGTTTCAGGACTGGATCACCTCCTACTACGTCCTGCCGCTGTTCCTGGCCGCCGTTTGCCTGCCCCTCTACACGATCGGCAGCATCCAGGACGGCATCGCCCGCGCCTACGACTGGCCGTTGCTGGCGATGCTTCCGCCCTTCATCTGGCGCCCGATCGTGCTTCTCGGCGGGCTCGTGCTCGCTATACGTCTCGGCGCGCCGGCAACGGCGGCAACCGCCTGCACCATCGCCATTGTCGCGACCTGGTCGGTCACGCTCGCGCAGATGCTGGTGCTTTCGCGCTCGCTCAAATCCGAACCGCCACGCCTTCCGACGCGCGAAAACTGGACCTTCTCGGTCTGGCTCAAGATCTCGCTGCCGATCCTGCTGGTCGAGGGCTTCTTCCAGCTCATCACCAGTGCCGACGTCATCCTCGTCAGCTTCTGGCGCCCGCCCGACGAGGTCGCGATCTATTTCGCCGCCTCCAAGACCCCGGCGCTGGCCCATTTCGTCTATTTCGCCGTGCGCTCCGCCACCGCGCACCGCTATTCGCGGCTGTTCCACAGCGGCGCCCATGCCGAACTGGCGGCCCTCGTCGGCGACACCGCGCGCTGGACCTTCTGGCCCACCCTGGCGCTGTCGCTGGTCCTCGTGCTGGTCGGCCCATTCCTGCTTTCCCTGTTCGGCCCCGGATTCGAAAGCGGCTATCCGGTGATGCTGATCCTGCTGTTCGGCGTGCTTGCCAGGGCCTCCGTCGGTCCCGTCGACGCGCTTCTCACGATGGCCGACCAGCAAAACCGCTGCGCCCTCGTCTATGCCCTGACATTCGCGCTGAACATCGCCTTGAACGTCACGCTGATCCCGATCTTCGGCATTCTGGGCGCCGCGATCGCAACCGCCATCGCAATGATGTTCGAGGCCACCGCCCTGTGCCACCAGGCCCGCACCCGACTGGGCCTCAACCCCTTCGTCCTGGCCAAGACATGAGGCCCGGCCGCGTCCGAAGCGTAAAACCCGCGCAGCGAAATTAACCACCGCTTAAGGAAATCCCCCGCTCAAACGCAGGTTGTGGCAAGTTTCACAGGGATGATATCGCGCGAGCGGATCCGCAGGACCCGGAGCCCGTGCCCGCGCGCTGGAAAGAGACCCTGCAATGGCGCTTGCGAGAGAACAGTTGCCCCCTGCATTGTCGGTCCCGGCATCACGGGAGCCGCATCGCGCGAAGGGCGCAGGCAAACAGCGACAAGCTCCCGACCGCGGGAGACCATGTGTGAGCGGCATGACGGCAGTCACCTTCAGCGCGGAACAGGCCGGCGAGCACCGGGCGAACTGGCAGGCGCTGGCGGATGCGGCGGTCGAGCCGAACCCGTTCTTCCGCCCCGATTTCCTGTTGCCCTATCTGCAGCACATGGAACGCCACAAGGTCGCGATCTGCGCCGTCAGGAACGATCGGGACGGCGCCTTCGTCGCCCTCGCGCCCGTGGCACGCCGGCGCCTTGGCCTGCTGGTGCCGGGCGCAACCGTGCACGCCGGGGACTACGGCCCGCTCGGAACCCCGCTGATCGCCCCGGGCGCCGATGCAAACACGCTCGCGCTCCTGCTCGACACAGCGGTTGCACACGCCGGCACCGGTCTTGTCGCCCTGCCCTATCAGCGCACCGACGGACCGGTCTACGACATGCTGCTCGATATCGGCGCGACCGGTTCCTGGCGGGTGGCCCGCAAGGCGATCAGCCTGCGCGCCGGCCATGCGACCGGGCAGACGGGACACGAGCAATACGGGCTTTTGGGCACCCGTCGGCGAAAGGAAATCGGCCGGCAGCTGCGCCGGCTTTCCGAAACCGGCACAACGGCATTCGACAGTCTGAACGCGGCAAGCGACGTCTGTGCGGCCTTCGAGGACTTCCTGAAGCTGGAGGCTGGCGGCTGGAAGGGCCGGCGCGGCACCGCGCTTGCCTGCGATCCGGGGCGTCAGGCCTTCGCCCGCGCCTTTATCCGGGACATGGCGGAGACCGGACGCGTCAGGATCGACCGGCTCACCGTCGACGACATCCCGGTCGCCATGATGATCATGCTGCGCGACGGCCACCGCGCCTGGTCCTGGAAGGTCGCCTATGATGAAAAACTGTCCCGCTTCTCGCCGGGCGCCCAGGTCACGCGCTACGCCATGCGCCAGGATCTGGAGGAACCCGAGCTTGCGGAGGCCGATTCCCTGGCCGTCCCCGATCATCCGATGATCACGCCGCTCTGGCGCGGCCAGGTGCCCTATACCACCGTCCTGCTGGCGCGCGGGGCTTTTGCCGGCGCGCGGCTGTCACTGGCCGAGGCCGATCACGCGATGACACGCGGACTTCGCACGCTCGCGAAATCCGCCCTGCGCCGGGCGCGCCCCAACCGGGAAGAGCCGGCCTGAAGCACCGGACATTTCCAAAGCGGTCGCCTTCAACGCGACGGCCGCCGCGCTCTATTCTTCAAGCACGACGGCCGCTCCGGCATCGGCACGCAACAGCCGACGCACGACCTTGCCCGTCGTCGTCATCGGCAAGGCGTCGACAAAGGCGATTTCCCGCGGATATTCATGCGCGGACAGCCGCGTGCGGACATGAGCGCGGATAGTCTCTTCCAGCTCAACGCTCGGTTTCACGTTGGGGCTCAACACCACGAAGGCCTTGACGATTTCCGTGCGCACCGGGTCGGGCTTGCCCACGGCCGCCGCAAGCGCCACCGCCGGATGCGACAGCAGGCAGTCCTCGATCTCGCCCGGACCGATCCGGTACCCCGAGGAGGTGATGATATCGTCCGTGCGACCGACGAAATGCACATAGCCGTCCGCGTCGCGCTCGCCACGGTCGCCCGTCAGCATCCAGTCGCCGACGAATTTGGCCTCCGTCGCGGCGTCCTCGCCCCAGTAGCGCAGGAACATCACCGGATCAGGCCTGCGGATCGCGATCTGGCCCTGTTCGCCCGTCGGGCAAACACGGCCCTCCTCGTCGACAATCGCAACGTCATGCCCCGGAACCGGCTTGCCGATGGCGCCGGCGCGCGACACGCCGAGCGCACCGCAGGAGGCGAGCACGGCGTTGCATTCGGTCTGTCCGTAGAACTCGTTGACGGTGAGACCGAGATCCTGGCGGGCCCAGTCGTAGGTCTCGCGCCCGAGCGCCTCGCCGGCCGATCCGATGCTGCGCAGCGCCAGCTCGTAGCGCGCACGCGGGCGGGAAACGGTACGCAGCATCTTCAGCGCCGTCGGCGGAATGAAGGCGTTGCGCACGCGCTGGTCGGCCAGAAGCTGGAACGCCCGTTCGGGATCGAATTTCTCGAAACGATGCGACACCACCGGAACGCCCAGCGCGAGCGCGGGCAGCAGAGCGTTCAGCAGGCCGCCCGCCCAGGCCCAGTCCGCCGGCGTCCAGAACAGGTCGCCCGGCTGCGGCAGAAACTCATGCGCCATCTGGATGCCCGGCAAATGCCCGGCCAGCACCCGGTGGCCATGCAACGCGCCCTTGGGCGGGCCGGTAGTGCCGGAGGTGTAGATCATCATCGCCGGATCGTCAGGCCCGGTTGCCACAGGCACGAAGACGTCGCGGCCCTCGGCCAGCAGAGCCTCGAAGGACAGCACGTCGCCGGGGGTGTCCTGCGTGGAGACCACAAGCCTCAGATCCGGAAGGGCCTCGCGGATCTCGGAGAGCTTTGCGATGCCGGACGCATCGGTGATTGCCGCAGATGCGCCGGAGTTCGCCAGCCGGTACTGAAGCGCATCGACACCGAAGAGATTGGCAAGCGGCACGACAATGGCGCCAAGCTTGTAGAGCGCGAGATGGGAGACCAGCGTCTGCGGCGACTGCGGCAGCAGCAGCGCAACCCGGTCGCCGCGCGAGACGCCTTTCGCCGCGAGTGCATTCGCCAGCCGATTGGACAGGGCCGCGAGCCGGCCGTAGCTCCAGCGCGTTTCGGCGCCGTCCTCGTCGAGATGGATGAGCGCCAACCGGTCGGCTGTGCGCACCGCCCAGGCATCGCAGGTTTCCACCGCGATGTTGTAGCGGTCCGGGATCCGCCAGCGGAATTGCCGCAGCAGATCGTCATAGGAGGATGCGGGTTGCAGCATCGAAGCGACCTTCGTCGGTCAGGGAAGCGGGACACTAGTCCTCATTGCGCTGCAGCGCAACAATCCGCCGCCCTCGCGCGCATCACTGCGGCGGCGCGGCCAGCACCAGAGACCAGAACACCCGGTACTTGGAGCCGGGGGAATACGCCGTGGCGATGCCCATGCGCGTCGCGCGACCGTCCAGCATGACCGCATTGTGCTTCGGCGAATCGCGCCAGCCCGAAAAGGCCTCCGCCAGCGTCCGGTAACCGGCGCTCGCGTTTTCCACCGCATAGGTCTGGGTCTCTCCGGCGGCCGAAAGGCGCGCCGCGAGCCTGTTTTGCGGATCGAGGGAGGCCCGCACGTTGTTGGCCTGCGCCATGGCCTCCGCCTGCTGGCGCGCCGCGCGCATCAACACGGGATCGATTGTGAGCCCGCCAAGCCCGTTGTTCTGGCGGTAGCTGGAGATCATCTGCTGCGCCGATGCGGCGTCGACGACGGCATCGACCCGGGCCAGATCCTTGTAATAGGGCGGCACGCTCCCGCGCTCCGGCAGGCAGCCGGCAAGAACGAGGGAACAGGCGAGGAGAACGAGGAGCCGGGAGAACGCGATCATGACGCCGTCATAGCGTGCCGGCACGGTCAAGGCGAGAGAATTCGCCGACGACGCGCGCAAGCTGGCGCCGCCGGCGAATGCCGTCTCCGCCGGCCTATTCGGCGCTGGCGGCCAGAACGTCGTCGAGAGTGCGCAGACCCGTCGTCGGCGCGTTGACCAGAACCGCCATATTGCCGGGCGCATGCTGGTTCTTCCACATCTTGGTGTGGGCGTTGGGGATCTCCTCCCAGGGGAAGACCTCGCTCATGCACGGATCGATGCGGCGATCCATCACCGCCTTGTTGGCTTCCGACGCCTGCTTGAGATGCGCGAAATGCGATCCCTGCACGCGCTTTTGCCGCATCCAGACATAACGCGCGTCGAAGGTCAGGTTGAAACCGGTCGTGCCGGCGCAGAACACCACCATGCCACCGCGCTTGACCACCAGGCAGGAGACCGGAAACGTCGATTCGCCCGGGTGCTCGAACACCATGTCGACATCGTTGCCCTTGCCGGTGATCTCCCAGATCGCCTTGCCGAAGCGCCGCGCTTCCTTGAGCCAGGTGTTGTACTCGGGCGAGTTGACCGTCGGCATCTGGCCCCAGCAGTCGAAGTCCTTGCGGTTGATCACGCCCTTGGCGCCGAGCGACAGCACGTAGTCGCGCTTGTCCTCATCCGAGATGATGCCGATCGCATTGGCGCCGGCGGCGGCCGCCAGCTGGATGCCGAAGACGCCGAGACCGCCCGACGCGCCCCACACGAGAACGTTCTGACCCGGACGCAGCTGGTGCGGCGCATGGCCGAACAGCATGCGGTAGGCGGTGGCGAGCGTCAGCGTGTAGCAGGCGCTTTCCTCCCAGGTCAGATGCTTCGGCCGCGGCATCAGCTGCTGCGACTGCACCCGGCAGAACTGCGAGAACGATCCGTCCGGGGTCTCATAGCCCCAGATCCGCTGCGTCGGCGAGAACATCGGATCGCCGCCGTTGCACTCCTCGTCGTCGCCGTCGTCCTGATTGCAATGGATGACGACCTCGTCGCCGACCTTCCAGCGCTTCACCTTCGATCCGACCGCCCAGACAATGCCGGAAGCGTCGGAGCCCGCGATGTGGAAGGGTTCGTCATGCACCTTGAACACCGAGATCGGCTCGCCGAGAGCGGCCCAGATGCCGTTGTAGTTCACGCCGGCCGCCATCACGAGAACGAGAACCTCGTTGCTGTCCAGTTCCCAGGTCGGCACGACCTCGAGCTTCATCGCCTCTTCCGGGGGACCGTGCCGCTCGGCGCGGATCGTCCAGGCGTACATATTCTTGGGAACATGCCCGAGCGGCGGGATCTCGCCAATCTCGTAAAGGTCTTTCACCGGCCGGCTCTCCTCAGCCTCGAGGTTGTCGTTTGCTTGCGCAACGGTGCTCATGGTTGTCGTGTCCTCCCGTATTATGCATTTTCGCCGAAGCACGGCCACCGCCGCGCCACTGCATGTTCCAACGTCCCGTCCCGCGCCCCGGAGGATCCGCGCGAAAGGCGTCATTTGCTGCGGCGCGTCATTCAAAACCCGTCCCGCGCGCGCCATCACGAAACTATCGTGCGAAAAACAGGCGTCACGCTATTGGACTATTGCTTAATTTACCCGTTTGCCCAAGACTGTTTTTGCATTGCACATAGAATTTCTGCGTGCGTGAGCGCGGGCCTGCGCGCGCAAGGGAGGCCATACGGACGCATTGCGACGGACGTATCGGAGAAAAAACAGGAAGATGCCGGGCCGATGCGAACGGCCACCGGCGCGATTGCAAGGAGAGGTCGATGAGCGAGCCGACGAAGAGCCAACCGACGACGAGCGGTGCGCCCGTCCGGGACCGGCCATGGATCTTTCGCACCTACGCCGGGCATTCCACGGCGCGGGAGTCCAACCGTCTCTATCGCAGCAATCTCGCCAAGGGGCAGACCGGACTGTCGGTCGCCTTCGATCTTCCCACGCAGACCGGCTACGACCCGGACCACGCGCTGTCGCGTGGCGAGGTCGGCAAGGTCGGCGTGCCGGTCGCCCATCTCGGCGACATGCGGGCGCTCTTCGACGAGATCCCGATGGAGAAGATGAACACCTCCATGACGATCAACGCGACGGCGCCCTGGCTGCTGGCGCTTTATGTCGCCGCCGCCGACGAACAGGGCGCCGACCGCGCGCTGTTGACCGGCACGACGCAGAACGACATCGTCAAGGAGTATCTGTCGCGCGGAACCTATGTGTTTCCGCCCGCGCCCTCGCTGCGGCTGACCCGCGACGTCATTGCCTGGACCTATGAGGCGATGCCGAAGTGGAACCCGATGAACGTCTGCTCCTACCACCTGCAGGAGGCCGGGGCGACGCCGGTGCAGGAGCTCTCCTTCGCACTCGCCACCGCCGTTGCCATCCTGGACGAGGTGAAGGGAAGCGGCGCAATCCCCGCCGCCGAGTTCCCGAAAGCGGTGGGCCGGATTTCCTTCTTCGTCAATGCCGGCATGCGCTTCATCACCGAGATCTGCAAGATGCGCGCCTTCGCCGAGCTGTGGGACGAGATCTGCCGCAGCCGCTACGGCGTAGAGGACGAGCGCTACCGCCGCTTCCGCTACGGCGTGCAGGTCAACTCGCTCGGCCTGACCGAACAGCAGCCGGAAAACAACGTCTACCGCATCCTGATCGAGGCACTGGCGGTGGTGCTGTCGAAGAATGCCCGCGCCCGCGCCGTGCAGCTTCCCGCCTGGAACGAGGCGCTCGGCCTGCCGCGCCCCTTCGACCAGCAGTGGTCGCTAAGGATCCAGCAGATCCTCGCCTATGAAACCGACCTCCTGGAATATGCCGACATCTTCGACGGCTCGGAGGTGATCACCGAAAAGGTCGAGGCGCTCAAACAGGAGGCCCGCGCGGAGCTTGCCCGGATCGACGAGATGGGCGGCGCCATCGCGGCGGTGGAATCGAGCTACATGAAACAGGCGCTGGTCGCCTCCAACGCCGAGCGGCTGGCGGCGATTGAATCCGGCGATCAGGTCGTCGTCGGCGTCAACAAGTTCACCGAAAGCGAGCCCTCGCCGCTGGCGAGCGGCGAGGACGGCGGCATTCTCACCGTCCCGGAACATGTGGAAGCCGAAGCCATCGAGGCGCTGACGGCGTGGCGCGAGGCGCGCGACGATGCCGCCGTCGCACAGGCCATCGCCGCCCTGAAACAGGCCGCAAGCGAGGGCGGCAACATCATGGAACCGTCGATTGCCGCGGCCAAGGCCGGCGTCACCACCGGCGAATGGGGGGCGGCGCTGCGCGAGGTCTTCGGCGAATACCGCGCGCCCACCGGCGTCGGCAAGGCGGCGCGGGCCGATGCCGACGATCTCGCCGACGTGCGCTCCGCTGTCGACACGGTGTCCGCGAAACTCGGGCGCCGGCTCAAGTTCCTGGTCGGCAAACCCGGTCTCGACGGACATTCCAACGGTGCGGAACAGATCGCCGTGCGCGCCCGCGACTGCGGCATGGAGGTCGTCTACGAGGGCATTCGCCTGACGCCGGCCCAGATCGTCAACGCCGCCCTGGAAGAAGACGTCCACGTTATCGGTCTGTCGATCCTCTCCGGCTCGCATCTGGCGCTGGTGCGCGACGTGATGGAGCGGCTGCGCAGCGAAGGCATCGACGACATTCCGCTCATCGTCGGCGGCATCATTCCGGACGAGGACGCGGCCCAGCTGAAAGCCATGGGCGTCGCCGCCGTCTACACGCCGAAAAATTTCCAGCTCACCGACATCATGCGGGAACTGGTGGAGATCGTCGGAACGCGGGCGGAGGCGGCCGCGTAATCCGGCCCGTCAGTCGGCGGTGCCGAGAAGCCGCGCCGAAGTGTCCTCGGCCGGCGCATTCGCGGAAATCTTCGCGAATGCCTGGCGCCAGCCGTCCGCGAGTTCCGGCAGGGCCGACAATTGCGCCGCCCGAGCCGGCTCGATCCGCCTGTTGAGCCGCGCGCGCGTAACCTCAAGCACCGTCCACTGCGGACAGTGGCGCTCGAGCAACTCGAACGGATCCCCGAGCGAGACAAGACCGGGCTCGAGCACCCGGTAATACCAGCCGGTGCGCCCCGTCTTCTGGAATGCCGCCGCCATGTCGTCGCGCCCGCGATGGGCATTCAGCTTCCAGCAGGGCTGGCGCCCCTGGGACACCTGTACGCGAGCGGTCCCGAGGCGAAACACGTCGCCGATGCAGACCTGCTCCTCGGTGACGCCCAAGGTCGACAGGTTCTCACCGAAGGCCGCCGGAACCGCGCCGTCGGGCAGATACCCTTCCGCAATCCAGGCCGCATAGTGATCGGCCGCATAGTGGTGCAGCGCCTTCTCCGCCCCGCCGTGCACTGTGCGGTCGGCCTGCGCATCCACCAGAAGCCCCTCGAAGCCGATCTCGACAGGCCCCGCGACCGGCGTCTTGGCAATCGCGGACGGCGGACGCCCCTCCCAGCGGTCGGCAACGGCGCCGGCGAACAGGCCATAGACTGTGGCTTTGAAGGTGTCGGTGCTCATGCGGGCTCCTGTTCGTGACAGATGCGATGGGTTTCGTCGGGTTCCAGCGCCACGGACAGCAGCGCACAGAAGCCGCCCTCCTCCCTGGGCCGGAAGTGCAGGCAATTGCGGCAGATTCCGAAAGGCTTGTTGCCGCCGGCCCGCACCGCGCGGCGGAGCAGGCCCTCCAGATCATTGGCGAGCGCCAGAAGATCCGGCTCGCCGATCCCGGCCAAGGCCTCGGCAAGTGGACCGGTCCGGGCGGCCTCGCGCAGGCCCGCCTCGGTGACACGATAGGAAATCGACCGCTTGTCGGCGCTCGAGCGTTCTTCAACGAGATAGCCCTTGCGGGCCAGGCTCTTGAGCGTCTGGGAGACCGTTCCCCTTGTGCTGCCGAGGTAATCCGCCACGACGGAGGGCGAGCGCGAGAAACGGTTCGCCCGAACGAGATAGTCGAGGGCCGCGCGTTGGGCCGGATTGAGGTCGGCCTCCCAGTCAGCACCGGCATCGAGGCGCGACAGGCGATTGATGAGGCTGCGGATTCGGTCGGTGGTCATATGACCTTTATATCGAGTCGAAATTATATTTGCAATAATATCGACTCGACACTATTTACGGAGGGGTCGAAACACTCTCCGAGGACAGACCCATGATCAGACCTGCATTCATCGCGGCACTCGCGGCCCTGCTTCCCACCACCCCGTCGCTGGCCGACACGCCGCATGCGGCCGACAGGAAGGACGCCATCCAGGCGAGCGAAGGTGCGACCCCGGTCGCGGCCTTCGACATTCTGGCAGCACATGCGCATCGCAGCGGCCGCATCGTCACCTTCCACATGACCACGGCCGGAACCGCCGGCTCGGTCACGCCCGAGCCGGCGGGCGCGCTTGGCGGTGCGCCGGTGCACAGCTATGTCTGGCCGACATCGCTCGATCCGGCCGTCGTCGGCTTCGAGGCGAAAAGCGGCATTCTGGCGCTGGCGGCAACCAGCCATCCCGACTTCGACGACACGCCGCTGTTTGATGAAAACCGCGATGGGGACCCCGCCAACGACGGCGGCGACTGGCACAGTCACTGGGTCGTCCTGACCGCCGATGAAGGCTGCCCGGAAGGGGCGCTCGGCGTTCGCAACATTCCCGAGGGCGCAACGCCCAGATTGCCCGCGACCTGGCCCGGCCTGCCGCTCTATATCGACAGCCCCGGCTTCACGCCGTTGTTCGACGGGCCGGAAATTTCGGTGAGCGTCGGCTTTGCCGATGAAACCGGCCTGCCGGAAACCGCTTACGACGGCGTCACCGCGGCCCTCAGGGTCAATACCAGCGTGCATGCGCCGCTGTTGTGCGTGGAGGATGTCTTCGACGTCGCCTCCGGCGATCTCAGCCTGCCGGGACGGCTGAAGTAGAGACCGGTTCGGCTCCCAAAACAAAAGCGGCGGACCCTCCGGCCCGCCGCCATGACTTTCCGCAAAAGGCCGAGGGCCTCGATCTGGATCGCGTCTCAGTCTTCCAGCTCGCCCTTCAGCCACTTGCGCCACTGCGAGCGCGTTCCGAAGAAGACGTTGCGGTCGACATTGCCTTCGATGCCGTCGACCCGGCCGGTCGCCGTATACTGCCAGAACACCCAGTTCTCGCGGTTCTCGTATGTGCGGTCGGGATGGCTTGCGACCGAACGCAGCCAGAAATCGTATTTGTGCTTGGCATCGACCAGGCGATCACGATGGAAGTCGACGGAGGAATAGATCACCGGGCGCTTGCCGTAATGCGCCTCCACGGCTTCCAGGAACTTGCGCATGTCGCGAATGACAACGTCGCGCGGCGGACGGTCGCGACAGGTCTTGGAGTAGGCGTTCCACTCCATGTCGAGCACGGGCGGAAGCGCATCCGGGTCGTTGGGCACATTCTCGATGAACCAGGCGATCTGGTCCTCGACCGGGCGGCAAAAGTAATAGAAGTGATACGCGCCGCGCGGCACGCCGGCGGCCTTGGCCGCATACCAGTTTTCAAGGAACTTAGGGTCGAGATAGTCGCCGCCCTCGGTCGCCTTGATGAAGGCGAATTCGGTGCCGGCCCGCTTCACCCGGTTCCAGTCGATATCGCCCTGATAGCGAGCGACATCAATGCCGTGGATTGCGAAATCCTCCGGCGTCGGGTCCGGAAAATCGAACGCCGCGCAAGCGGCGAGGGACAGGGCACAAATCATGGAAATCACGCGCGCAAGCATCGCTCTCTCTTCGGTCCACGAGAGCCGGGCACACGGGCACCGGCTCTTCCCCTCCAACCAGGGGCGACCGTATGGTGAAACCGTTAAGGAACGGCTTACCAAGCGGCAGGAGCGAAATTGCGGAGGACCGCGCTTTCGCACGTGTCCTCACGCGATTGTGATCGCGAAACCGTCGCGACGGGCCGCCTTATCCCTTTGCCGGGATGCGCAGCACCTGACCGGGATAGATCTTGTCCGGGTCGGACAGCATCGGCTTGTTGGCCTCGAAGATCGCCATGTACTTCGAGCCGTCGCCATAGGCCTTGCTTGCCACCGCCCAGAGCGTGTCGCCCTTGGCGACCGTGTGGAACGTCGCCGGAGCGGCATCGTCCGCCACCGAGATTTCCTCTTCCACCTTAGCGACGCCAAGCACGTTGCCGGCCGCCAGAATGAGCTTCTCGCGCGCTTCCTGGGTGGGGGCAGCGCCGGCAATCTTCACCGTGTCGCCCGACACCTCGACCTTGACGTCGCCGTCGAGACCAAGGGCCGCCACTTCCTTCTCGATCGCCTCGGCGGCCGTTGCCTCCGGTTCGTCGCTGCCGAACAGCGACTTTCCAGCGTCCTTCACAAAATCGAAAAAGCCCATTTCAGTTCCCCTTCCGCAGCCGGCGGGTCATCCGCCGGACCATCCTCGCATCGTGCCAGGCACGACAGACACGCAAGCAGTTCTTTATCGCGGCGCGCGGCGGTGACGGCAAGTCTATAGCACCGCCGCGATACGGCCGCGCCGCCGCCCGCTTCGCGCTTGCATAGCCGCGCCCGGACTGGCATGTCGGCGGGGAACCCTTCGTCTCCACGACCCGCGCGCGAGCGTCTTCCTCATGACCGATCACCTGACCGTCGCCACCTGGAACATCAACTCGGTGCGCCTGCGCATGCCGATCGTGGAGAAGCTGATCCTGGACCACGGGCCGGACATCATCTGCCTGCAGGAAACCAAGTGTCCGGATGGCAATTTTCCCTTCGCCCCGCTGCGCAAGCTCGGCTACGAGCACATCGCCATCAACGGGCAGAAGGGCTACCACGGCGTCGCCACGATCTCGCGCCGGCCGTTCCTTGCGGAAGAAAAGATCGACTATTGCGCCAAGGGCGACAGCCGGCACGTCTCGGTCGATGTCGAGTTTGCCGGATCGCGGGTCTCGCTGCACAATTTCTACGTCCCCGCCGGCGGCGACGAGCCGGATCCGGAGATCAACGACAAATTCGCGCACAAGCTCGCCTTCCTGGACGAGATGGGCGAGCGCTTCGCGTCGCTCCAGGGCGCGCAGATGGTCGTCGGCGATCTCAACATCGCGCCCTATGAGCACGATGTCTGGTCGCACAAGAAGCTCTTGAAGGTCGTCAGCCACACCCCGCAGGAATGCGAGCTGCTGGAAGCGGTGCGCGCTGCCGGCGGCCTCACCGACGTCATGCGCAATTTCGTGCCGATGGAGGAAAAGCTCTACACCTGGTGGAGCTACCGCGCCAAGGACTGGTCGGCCGCCGACAAGGGCCGCCGTCTCGACCACGTGTGGACGTCACCCGACATCGCCGGCACGGCGACGCACATGGAGGTGCTGCGCGACGCACGCGGCTGGGACAAACCCTCCGATCACGCCCCCGTGCTGACCCGGCTTCAGGCCTGAGCGGCATCCGTTCTCACGGGCGGATGATCACCTTGCCCTGAACCTTGCGGTCGGCCAGTTGCCGGAGCGCGGAGACCGTCTCGGCAAGCGGAAACACCCCGTGAATATGCGGGCGGATGCGGCCCTCGCCGATCCAGGCGAGCAATTGCGCCATATTGTCGCGATGCGCGTCGGGTTCGCGCACGATCGCCTCGCCCCAGAACACGCCGAGCACGTCGCAGCCCTTGAGAAGCACAAGATTAAGCGGCAGTTTCGGGATCTCGCCGGCGGCAAAACCGATCACCAGATAGCGCCCGCGCCAGCCCGTCGCGCGAAGTGCGGCTTCCGTATAGGCGCCGCCGACCGGATCGTAGACCACGTCGACGCCGCAACCGTCGGTCAGCGCCTTCAGCCGCGTCTTGAGGTCTTCCTCGGCATAATTGATGAATTCGTCGGCACCATGAGCGCGGGCGAGCTCCAGCTTTTCCGAGCTCGAGGCGCAGGCGATCACCCGCGCGCCCATCGCCTTGGCGATCTCGACGGCAGCGAGCCCGACACCGCCCGACGCACCCAGAACGGCCACCGTCTCGCCCGCCTGCAGGTTCGCGCGATCGCGAAACGCATGCAGCGTCGTGCCATAGGTGACGGTCAGGCCGGCCGCGTCGTCTTCGCCAACCGCGTCGGGCAGCGCCACGAGATCGTCCTCGGTCGCAATGATCGCCTCGCGCACGGCGCCCCATTTGACGTAGCCCATGACCCGGTCGCCCGGTTCGAACAGCTCCACGCCCTCGCCGACCGCCTTGACGATCCCCGCGAACTCCGCGCCCGGCGAAAACGGCGGTTCGGGGCGAAACTGGTATTTGCCCTCGATGATCAGCGTGTCGAAGAAATTGAGCGCGGCGGCGGCAACCTGCACCAGAACCTCGCCCGGTCCGGGCACCGGTTCCGCGATCTCCGCGAGCACCAGATCCTCAGGCGGTCCGAGCCGCTCGCACACAACAGCCTTCATGTTCTCTCCCCACGTCTGCGCACAGGATGCGTCTTGTGCATCTGCAGTCCCCGAAAGTCGCCTAGCACGGCCGCACCCTCGTTAAAAGATACAAGACCCCGGATGCTTGCCTTCGCGGGTTCCGGCAGGTATGCCCGGGCACCGGTTTCAATCCACAGGCAGGTCACATGCGCGGTTACTTCGCCGTCGGCGCGGAAGGCATTTCCAAGCCGATGAACCTTGGCAATCTCATGCGCTCGGCGCATGCCTTCGGCGCGAATTTCTTCTTCACCGTCGACGCGGACAAGAAAATTCGCAAGGCGCCCCCCTCCGACACGTCAAAGAGCACGGGCCACCTGCCGCTGTTTCACTGGGACAGCATGGACGATATCGACCTGCCGCAAGGGTGTCAGCTTGTCGGCGTCGAGCTCACCGACGAGTCCATCGACCTGCCAAGCTTCATGCATCCGCTCCAGGCCGCCTATATCCTGGGCCCGGAACGCGGCTCGCTCTCGCCCGAGATGCAGGCGCGCTGTTCGCACCTGATCAAGATCCCGACCAAATTCTGTCTGAACATCGCGGTCGCCGGCGCCATCGTTCTCTACGACCGCCACCGCGTCCACGGCCAATATGCCGACCGGCCGCTGACCGCCGGCGGCCCGAAGACGCCCCGCGCCGCCCACAAGCACGGCGGCCCGATCATGCGCACCGACCGGAAGATCCCCGGCTGGGAGTAACGGCGCCGTTCAGCGCCGCGCCCGGACCCTTGCAACGCGCGCCAGGGTCAGCAGAACGTCGCTGACGAGGGCGGTCGCGAGCGTTTGCGACTTGCGCGCATCCGCCACGGCGCGGGCAAGCCGTTCGCCCGCCTTGCCGAGATCCGCCTGCGACCAGATCGAGATCTGCCGCTGGACGGCGGCCTTGCGCTTGAAAAAGACGGGCGGCCGGATCTGGTCCACCGCGCGCGCTGCCGGCAGGCCGCGGTCGACATCGGCGCGCGCGCGCGACAGGGTCTGGAAATGGCGGAGCGCCATGCCGGCGATCACATCGGCGCGCTGGCCGGTCGCCTCCAGGCGCTCCAGACCGTGGTCGAGCGTGGCGAGATCGCCGAGTGCTGCCGCGTCGATCAGCACGTCGACGGCAAAGGCCGAGGCATCGCCGATCACCGCCTCAACGTCGGCGGTCTCCACCCGGCCGCGTCCATGGGCATAGAGGCACAATTTGCGTACCTCGCCGCGGCTTGCCAGACGATCGGCGCCAAGCAAGCTCATCAATGCCTGCCGGGCCTCGCGGGAGATCGTCAGCTCCGCCTCGCGCAGTTCCGTATCGATCACCCGTTCGAGATCGCGTTCCGCATCCGCATAGCAGGCGATGGCGACGGCGGTCTTGTCGCTTTCGATCTTTCGCCGGAGACCGACGCCCTTTTTCAGATCACCCGCCTCGATCACCACGAAGGCGTTGGCCGGATCGATCTGCCCGAGCAACGGCTCGACGGCGGCGGCGATGTTCTTGCCCGCCCCGTCGCGCACCCAGACGACGCGGCGTCCGCCGAACATGGAAATCGTCATCGCCTCGTCGATCAGGCGCGCGGGGTCGGAGGCAATATCGGCGGCATCGAGCTTGACGAGGGAAAAGGGGTCGTCGACGCCGCCTGAGGCATGCGTGACAAGCGCCTGCGCGCGTTCCGACACCAGCCCGACATCCGGGCCGAAGACCAGAACCAGCGGCACGGTGTCCGGCGGCCTTGCGATGAAGCGGTCGATGTCGCCGGCCTTGAGCGCGACCATCGCCGGTCAGCCGCGCGTTGCGAAGAAGCTGGCAAGCCGCGTCTGGATGTCCCGCGCAACGGTCTTTGCCGCACGGTCTTCCGCGTCGCGCTCGGCGCGCAGGTTGGCGAACCGCTGGCTGGAGAAGTCGAAGGACGCCGTGCCGAAGGCGCGCCCGGTCTCGAGCGTCCGGCCGGTCGCTATGTCGCTGAGCACATAGGTCGCATTCACCGTCACCGTATAGGCGGACGGAACGTCGGCGAGCCGCTCGACACCGACCTCGTTGAGCGGCCGGTCGATCAAGATCTTCAGCCGATAGCTCGATTCAGGAGCCTCGCGACCGCGCCGGAAGCCGAAGATCAGCTCGTTGCGCAGCACCTGGCCGACCCGGTCGAGATCGCGGCTCGACGCCGTCTGCACCGGATCGATGTCGATGCGGGCCAGCTCCTCGCTGAGGGCGGGAGACCCGCCCGGCATGCCCACCGTGCCGTAGAGCGGACGCACCTGGCACCCGGCCGCGAACAGGGTGGCGCCAAGGGCCAGCGCAAGCGCGGCGCGGCGGGTCGGGCTTGCGGCCCTCAAGCGGTCAGACGACGACATTCACGATCCTCTGCGGCACGACGATGATCTTGCGCGCCGGCTTGCCGTCAAGCGCCTTCACCACCGCCTCGAGCTGCAGCGTAGCCGCTTCGACCTCCTCTTTGGAAGCCTCTCTTGAGATCGTGAGATCCGCGCGCTTCTTGCCGTTGACCTGCACGGGAAGCGTTACAGTCGCCTCGACGAGCAGCTCTTCCTCGATGTCCGGCCACGGCGTGGTTGCCAGCAGTTCGGCGTGACCGAAAACGCTCCAGCACTCCTCCGCCAGATGCGGCGCCATCGGCGCCATCATCTGCACCAGATAGCTGGCCGCCTCGCGGATGGCGAAACGCATGTCATTGGTCTCGTAGCCCGCCTGATAGGCCTTGCTCAGCGTGTTGACGAGCTCGTAGAGCCGGGCGACGGCCCGGTTGAAGGACAGCGCCTCGATGTCGGCGGACACCGCCGCGCAGGTCTTGTGCGTGGCACGGCGCAGCGCGGTCGCCGCCTCGCCGACCTCGGCCGGACGCACCCGGGCGGGCACATTCTCGACGATGTCGTTCACCAGACGCCAGACGCGCTGCATGAAGCGCCAGGAGCCTTGCACGCCGGCTTCCGTCCACTGGACGTCGCGCTCGGGCGGGCTGTCCGACAGCATGAACCAGCGCGCGGTATCCGCGCCGTAGGTCTCGATGATGTCGGTCGGGTCGACTGTGTTCTTCTTCGACTTCGACATCTTCTCGATAGAGCCGATGGTGACCTCGCCGCCGCCGTCGATCAGGACGGCGCGCCGCGTCTCGCCTTCGCCCTCGATGCGCACGTCGCTCGGCGCGACCCAGGCGCCGTCGGCGGTGCGATAGGTCTCATGCGTGACCATGCCCTGCGTGAAGAGGCCCTTGAACGGCTCCTTGACGTTCAGGTGGCCGGTCTCGCTCATCGCCCGGGCGAAGAAGCGCGAATAGAGAAGATGCAGGATCGCGTGCTCGATGCCGCCGATGTACTGGTCGACCGGCAGCCAGGCGTTGGCCGCGTCCGGGTCCGTCGGCGTCTCCGCCTTCGGATCGGCGAAACGGGCGAAATACCAGGACGAGTCCACGAAGGTGTCCATCGTGTCGGTCTCGCGCCGCGCCGGGCCCGCGCAGGACGGACACTCCACATGCCGCCAGGTCGGGTGGCGGTCGAGCGGGTTGCCCGGCTTGTCGAAATCGATGTCCTCGGGCAGTTCGACCGGCAGGTCCTTGACCGGAACCGGCACCACGCCGCAATCGTCGCAATGGATGACCGGGATCGGGCAGCCCCAGTAGCGCTGGCGCGAGATGCCCCAGTCGCGCAGGCGGTAGTTCACCTGACGTTCGGCCTGCGAGATGCCGCCGACGGTCTGCAGTTCCAGTTTGACCGAAACCGCGTGCTTGGCCTCGTCGATGCCCAGACCGTTGAGGAAATCGGAATTGTAGATCGTGCCCTCGTCGGTGAAGGCTTCGGTGGTGATCTCGAAGGTCTCCGGGTCGGCGCCAAACGGCAACACCACCGGCTTGACCGGAAGGCGGTACTTGCGCGCGAAGTCGAGGTCCCGCTGGTCATGCGCCGGACAGGCGAAGATCGCCCCCGTGCCGTAGTCCATCAGGATGAAGTTGGCGATATAGACCGGCAGCGTCACATCCGGGTCGAGCGGATGCTTCACCCGCAGGCCCGTGTCGATGCCGATCTTTTCCGCCGTCTCGATCGCTTCCGCCGAGGTGCCGATGTGATGGCACTGCTCGATGAACTCAGCGATCTTGGGATTGTCAGCGGCCAGCGTCTGCGAAATCGGATGGTCGGGCGACAGGCCCATGAACGATGCGCCGTAAAGCGTATCGGGACGGGTGGTGAAGATCTCCAGCGTCGTATCGCCCGTCGGCGCCGGCTCGGTGAACTCGAAGCGCACGCGCAGGCCTTCCGAGCGGCCGATCCAGTTCTTCTGCATCAGCCGGACCTTTTCCGGCCAGCGGTCGAGCGTCTCGATCGAGGTCAGAAGGTCTTCCGACCAGTCGGAGATCTTGAAGAACCACTGGGTCAGCTCGCGCTGTTCGACCAGCGCACCGGAGCGCCAGCCGCGTCCGTCGATCACCTGCTCGTTGGCGAGCACGGTCATGTCGACCGGATCCCAGTTGACCTTGGAGTTCTTGCGGTAGGCGAGGCCCGCCTTCAGGAAATCCAGGAACAGCCGCTGCTGCTGGGTGTAATACTCCACATCGCAGGTCGCGAACTCGCGCGCCCAGTCGAGCGACAGGCCCATGATCTGGAGCTGTCCCCGCATCGTCTCGATGTTCTGGTAGGTCCAGTCGCGCGGATGCACCTTGTTCTGCATCGCCGCGTTTTCCGCGGGCATGCCGAAGGCGTCCCAGCCCATCGGATGCAGGACGTTGAATCCCTTCGCCCGCTTGTAGCGCGCCACAACGTCGCCCATGGCATAGTTGCGCACATGGCCCATGTGGATGCGGCCCGNCGNATAGGGGAACATCTCGAGGACATAATATTTGGGGCGCGGGTCGTCGTTCACCGTCGCGAACACCTGCGTCTCGTCCCAGACCCTTTGCCAGCGGCTTTCCGCATCGCGGGCGTTATAGCGCTCGGTCGCCATGATCTTGAATGTGTATCCCGTGGCTGTGATGAAATCGCTTGGCGCGACAGTCACCAGAAATCGGGCGTGGGGTCAACCTGCATCGCACCGCCCGCCGCCCTTGCAATCGCCGCCGCGAGACGGCATGTCCCTTCGGCGGGACGGCGCGCTGCTGCGCCTGCCGCAGCGAAACCATGACCGGATCAACGAACGACGGGAGCGATCATGTCCGCCTCTTCCAACAAGGATGCAACCGCGCGGCTGGCAGAGGTGCGGGGCGCGATCGCCACCGCCGAGCGCGAGGCCGGACGCACCGATAACGGCTGCCGCCTCATCGCCGTGTCCAAGACCTTCGACGCCGATGCGATCCGCCCTGTCCTGGAGAGCGGCCAGCGCATCTTCGGCGAAAACCGCGTCCAGGAAGCCCAGGGCAAATGGCCGGAGCTGCGCGCCGACTATGATGACGTCGAGCTGCATCTGATCGGCCCGCTGCAGTCCAACAAGGCCCGCGATGCGGTCGCGCTCTTCGACGTCATCCACACGGTGGACCGCGAGAAGATCGCCCGTGCCCTGAAGGCGGAATGCGAGGCCCAAGGGCGGGCCTTGCGCTTCTTCATCCAGGTCAACACCGGCGAGGAACCGCAAAAGGCCGGGATCGCGCCGCAGGAGGCCGATGCCTTCATCGCGTTGTGCCGCGACGACCTCAAGCTCGATGTCGCCGGCCTGATGTGCATTCCCCCGGTGGAGGACATGCCCGGACCGCATTTCGCGCTCTTGCAGAAGATCGCCGCCCGCAACGGCCTGTCGGAGCTCTCGATGGGCATGTCGGCGGATTTCGAGACGGCCATCCGCTTCGGCGCGACCTATGTGCGGGTCGGCTCGGCGATTTTCGGCACCCGCGACACGCACTGATGTCTTGGCAGGAGCGCTGGCGCAGTCAGCGCTCCTGCCAGAAGTCCGGGGNCAGGATGATGATGCCGGACACGATCTCCAGCCGGCCGAGGATCATCTGAAAGGCGAGCAGCCATTTCACCACATCCGGCAGAGACTGGAATGTGCCCGACGGGCCGATGGTCGATCCGACGCCCGGCCCCACATTCGCCAGCGCCGTGATCGAGGCGCTGAGCGCGGTTTCCACATCGAGACCGGCCGCGGCATAAAACAGCGCGAAGAGCGCGAAGGTCACCACATAGAGCAGGGCGAAGATCAGCACGCCCTCGATCACGTTCGGGCTGAGGCGCTTGCCGGCGAAATAGGGCTCGGCGATCCGGTGCGGACGGCACATGCCGCTCACCAGCGAGCGGATCAGATGGATCAGAACCAGCATGCGGAATGCCTTGAACCCGCCCGAGGTCGAGCCGCTGCAGCCGCCCAGAAACGTCACCAGGAAGAACAGCGCCGTGGCGAAGGCGCCCCATTGCAGATAGTCGCTGGCCGCATATCCGGTCGTGGTGATGATCGACACCACGTGGAAGACGGAGAGGGTCAACTCGCGAAACGGCGTGTCGGTCGCGCCCAGATGCAGGACGACAAAGGCGGCCAGGCTCGCCGCCGCCGCCAGTCCGACGAAAAACACCACCTGCTCGTGATCGCGGAAATCGCGCCACTCCACCACCCGGATCATGAACAGGAAGGGAAAGCCGGACAAAAGCATGAAGACGATCGCGATCCAGAAGATCGCCAGGTTGTCGAATTGCCCCATCGACTGGTCGGAGGTGGAAAATCCGCCGGATGAAACCGTGGTCAGCGCGTGGTTGAGCGCCTGGAACCCGGTCATTCCGGCGATGCGGTAGAGCACCATGCAGGTGACCGTCAGCCCGCCGTAAAGCAGCAGCAGGCGGATCAGGAACGGCTCGATGCGGCCATAGGGCTTGGAGGAGGTTTCCGACGATTCAATCGCGAACAGCTGCGAGCCACCGACCCGCAGGCCCGGCAACAGCCAGATCCCGAGCACGACGATGCCGATCCCGCCGACCCATTGCAGCAGAGAGCGCCAGAGCAGGATCCCGGGCGGCAGGTGATCGAGACCGGTGAGCACTGTGGCGCCCGTCGTGGTCAGCCCGGAGGCGGCCTCGAACACGGCATCGGTGAGCGAGAGGTCGAGGCCGCTGAGGTAGAGCGGGAGCGCCCCGGCGAGGCTGAAGGCCAGCCATGCGCCATTGACCAGCACCAAGGTTTCGCGGATGCCGAGCCGATGATCCTTCTCCAGAAAAGCGAGGGTCGCGACGCTTCCGAAGCAGCCGACAATCAGGGCAGACACGGCGAACCCGACCCAGTCCGGATTGCCGACCATGAGATCGGCGGCGGCCGGCACCAGCATGAAAAGCGAGAGGAGAACCATCAGCCGCCCGACAGGCAGCGCAACCGCACGGAAATCCATACAAGAGGACCCTCGACATTTCGGATGCGCGCCACGAGGCGTTCTGGCCCGGTTCGCACGGCCGCGTCGCGAGACCCCTACTCCCATTCGACCGGGTCCCGCAATCGAAAGATTGCCCAAGACGAGCGGGCCGCGGACCGCAAAATGAACCCTTTTTCTTGACTCTTCGGGCGTTATCGGGCACCAGCTTGCCAACTCCGCAAGAGTGACGAAATTTCAGGCAGCCGACCGGGACCCGCAAAGGTCTAAAGAGATCCCGGAGGTCAACACCCGACAGCGCGATGCGCCCTCGGGTGGCGCGACGCTTTGCATGGCGCGCATCGGCCTTTGAGTTTGTCGCCTTGCGGATCTCGACGCCGGCATCCGGGACACCGACAGGTCCCGCATCCGGCGAAAACGGCAACCCCGGAAGGGCCGAAGCATGTTCGAAAGTCTGTCCGATCGCCTGAGTGGCATCCTCGACAAGCTGACGCGACGCGGCGCGCTGTCGGAGGCTGACGTCGGCGAGGCGCTGCGCGAGGTCCGCCGCGCGCTGATCGAGGCCGACGTGGCGCTTCCGGTGGTGAAGTCATTCACCGACAAGGTGCGCAACCGCGCCGTCGGCCAGGAAGTCCTCAAGTCGGTCACGCCCGGCCAGCAGGTCGTCAAGATCGTCCATGACCAGCTGGTCGAGATGCTGGGTTCCCAGGCCGAGCCGATCGACCTCAACGCGCCGGCGCCGGTCGCGATCATGATGGTCGGCCTGCAGGGCTCGGGCAAGACGACCTCCACCGCCAAGATCGCCCTGCGCCTGACCCGTGACGACAAGCGCAAGGTCCTGATGGCCTCGCTCGACACCCGCCGTCCGGCCGCGCAGGAACAGCTCAAGGTTCTCGGCGAACAGAACGGCATCGACACGCTGCCGATCATCGCCGGCCAGTCGCCGGTGCAGATCGCCTCGCGCGCCGCAACCGCGGCAAAGCTCGGCGGCTACGACGTGGTGCTGCTCGACACCGCCGGCCGCACCCATATCGACGAACCGCTGATGGCGGAGATGGCCGAGATCAAGGCGGCGACCGATCCGCACGAGATCCTGCTCGTCGCCGACTCGCTGACCGGTCAGGACGCGGTCAATCTGGGCCAGTCCTTCAACGAGCGCGTCGGCATCACCGGCATCGTGCTGACCCGCATGGACGGCGACGGCCGCGGCGGCGCGGCGCTCTCGATGCGCGCGGTGACGGGCAAGCCGGTCAAGCTGATCGGCACGGGCGAGAAGGCCGACGCGCTGGAGGAGTTCCACCCCTCGCGCATCGCCGACCGGATCCTCGGCATGGGCGACATCGTCTCGCTCGTCGAGAAGGCCTCGCGCGAACTCGACCAGGAACAGACGGCCAAGATGGCCGCGAAGATGCAAAAGGGCACCTTCGACCTGGAAGACCTCGGCGAACAGCTCAAGCAGATGGAAAAGCTCGGCGGCATGTCCGGCATCATGGGCATGATGCCCGGTGTCGGAAAGCTGAAGAAGCAGATCGGGGAAGCCAATCTCGACGACAAGGTGATCAAGCGCCAGGTCGCCATCATCCAGTCGATGACGCCGCAGGAGCGGCGCAAGCCCGACCTGCTCAAGGCCAGCCGCAAGAAGCGCATTGCCGCCGGTTCGGGTGTCGATGTCGCCGCTGTCAACAAGCTTTTGAAGATGCACCGCCAGATGGCGGACATGATGAAGCAGATGGGCAAGGGCAAGGGCGGCCTGTTCTCCAAGATGATGGGCGGCATGGGGCTGCCCGGCGGCGGCATGCCGTCGATGGACCCCAAGGAGCTGGAAAAGCTCGCCAAGTCCGGCCAGCTGCCGGGACAGATGCCCGGCGGCGGCCTTCCGCCCGGCATGCCGGGTCTTCCCGGCGGCATGGGCGGTCTCGGTGGCCTGGGCGGACCGAAGCTGCCGGGTCTCGGCGGCATGCCCGGCATGGGGCGGGGGAAGAAGAAATGACGAACAGCGCAGAAAACATTCTCGGCCCGACCTCGGAGACGATGGAAGAGCTGGCGCGGCTGCGCGGCTCCATCGACAACATCGACGCGGCACTGATCCACATGCTCGCCGAACGCTTCAAATGCACCCAGAAGGTCGGCGTTTTGAAAGCGACACACAATCTTCCGCCCGCCGATCCGGCGCGCGAGGACCGGCAGATCGCGCGGCTGCGATCCCTTGCCAGGGACGCCAATCTCGATCCCGATTTCGCGGAAACCTTCCTGAACTTCATCGTCAAGGAAGTCATCCGCCACCACGAAGCCATTCGCGGCTGATGCCGCGAACACCAATCAAACAGGAGATACCCCGATGGCTTTGAAAATTCGTCTCGCCCGTGGCGGCGCCAAGAAGCGTCCGTTCTACCGCATCGTGATCGCCGACGTGCGTTCGCCGCGCGACGGCCGCTTCCTGGAGAAGGTCGGCAGCTACGATCCGATGCTGCCGAAGGACAATGAGAACCGCGTCACCCTCGACGCCGAGCGCATTCAGCATTGGCTGAGCCACGGCGCGAAGCCGACCGACCGCGTGCACCGCTTCCTGGATGCCGCCGGCCTGCTGAAGCGCGATGCGCGCAACAACCCGAAGAAGGCCGAGCCGGGCCAGAAGGCCAAGGAGCGCGTCGAGGCGCGCAAGCAGGCCGCCGAGGATGCAGCCGCTGCGGCTGCCGCCGAGACCGAAGAAGCCGCCGCCGAGTAATCGACGGGACGTCGAAGGCCCGCGCCGCGCCCGGCGGCGCCGCGCGGGCCTTTTTGTTTGTCCCAGCCGTTTGAAGGAGCCGCACGGTCTTGGCCGAGGAACGTATCTTGATGGCCCGCATCGGTGCCGCCCATGGCATTCGCGGCGAGGTCCGGGTCAAGCCCTTCGGCGACGACCCGCTGTCCTTCACCGACTACGGACCGCTGGAGACGGCGGACGGAAAACGCCGGCTGACGGTCTCCGCCGCGCGCGTGCAAAAGACCATGGTGATCACCCGCTTCGAGGGGATCGACGACCGCAACGCCGCCGAAGCCCTCAACGGGCTCGACCTCTACATCCCGAGAGACGCCCTGCCGGAGCTGGACGAGGACGACGACTTCTATCACGCCGACCTTCTCGGCCTGCGCGCCCTGTCTGCGGATGGCGAAGCGCTCGGAAAAGTGGTCGCCGTGCCGGATTTCGGCGCCGGCACATTGCTTGAAATCCGCCCGGACATCGGGGCGTCCTTCTTCGTTCCCTTCACCCGCGATGCCGTCCCGGAGGTCGACCTGGCCGAAGGGCGGGTAACGATCGTGCGTCCGCCCGATTACGAGGACGAGGACGGAGACCGGGGCGAGGATGGCGAAGACGCCTGAACCGGCAAGGCCGACGTCTCGGGCAGATCGATCTCCAGGACAGGATCCCCTGTCCGGTCCGCGAGAGCCGCCCGGGTTTCGGAGCGGATCAGGACAACAGTCGCGACAACGAGCGCGACGCCGACGCTGTTGGCGGCAATATCGAGCAGCGAGGCATGATGATGCGGGGTCATGGCCTGGACGCCCTCGCCGGCGATCCCCATCAGCATCGCCGCGCCGGCCGAAAGCCGCAGCCGGCAGCAGAAGAATGCGTGGATCGACAGCGTGAGCAGGGCGAAGAAGACGAGATGCTGGACCTTGTCCCAGGGATGGTCGAGACCGGTGTTGAACACCAGGCCGACGATCACGCCATAGGCGATCAGCACGCACAGGGGCAGCACCCGTCCGAGCGAAAGGTCGATATAGTCGCGCTCGGCATGACGCCGGACCCAGCGCGGCAGGAGAATGCTGATACTTGGCATGCAGACCTCGCGAGAATTGACGCGAGTCTAGACCGCCAATCTTTAACCAAGCGTTCCCGCCCGAAAGGGCAGGGGAACGCAAACCCGGAGCCGGCGAGCGGATGAGCTTCAACGCAACCGTCCTGACACTCTATCCGGAGATGTTTCCCGGCCCGCTCGGCGCCTCGCTCGCCGGCAAGGCGCTGTCGCGCGGCGACTGGAGCCTGAACGCCCGCCAGATCCGCGACCATGCGACCGACAAGCATCGCTCCGTCGACGACACGCCGGCCGGCGGCGGCGCGGGAATGGTGTTGCGGCCCGACATTCTGGCGCAGGCCATCGATGCCGCCTCCCCGGCGGACGACCCGCGCCCGCGCCTGCTGATGAGCCCGCGCGGTCGCCCGCTCGACCAGGCCCGGGTGCGCGACCTTGCCGCCGGACCCGGCGCGGTCATCGTCTGCGGCCGCTTCGAGGGCATCGACCAGCGCGTGATCGACAGCCGCGGCCTCCAGGAGGTCTCCATCGGCGACTACATCCTGTCCGGCGGCGAAATCGCCGCCATGGTGCTGCTCGACGCCGTGGTGCGCCTCCTTCCCGGCGTCATGGGAAACGCGGAAAGCGGCGCGACGGAGAGTTTCGAGACCGGCCTGCTGGAACACCCGCATTACACGCGGCCGCGCGAGTTCGAGGGCCTGCCGATCCCCGAGGTCCTCACCTCCGGCGACCATGCCCGCATCGAGGCCTGGCGACAGGCCGAGGCGGAGCGGCTGACCCGCGACCGCCGGCCCGACCTCTGGGAGGCCCATTGCGCCGCAAACAGCGCGAAAGCGGCAAAAAACACATGACAAGCCGGCCCTCATGCGCTAGGAACCGGCCCACTCGGGTGTCGTTTCGGTGCCGCGTGCGGATTTTGGCGTGCATGACTGCCTTCTCTGCGCATCGGTGACCGGGCAACGATCGACCCAAATCAATTCCATCGCCGGACACAACGTCCGGTTTGGCCAAAACGCGGTGAATTCGCCCCGGCGTCTGGAACGCTTGAGGACGCTCTGACCGAGCAAGACCCAAAAGGCAGTGCCATGAACATCATCGAGGAAATCAACGCCGAGGAAATGGCAAGGATCGAAGCCGTCCGCACGCTTCCGACCTTCTCCGCAGGCGACACCATCCGCGTCAACGTGCGCGTGACGGAAGGGACCCGCACCCGTACCCAGGCCTATGAAGGCGTGTGCATCGCCCGCTCCGGCGGCGGCATCAACGAGAACTTCACGGTGCGCAAGATTTCCTACGGTGAGGGCGTGGAGCGTGTGTTCCCGGTGTTCTCTCCGATGCTCGAGGGTGTCGAAGTCATCCGTCGCGGCAAGGTGCGTCGCGCCAAGCTCTATTACCTGCGCGGCCTGCGCGGCAAGTCGGCCCGTATCGTCGAGGCGACCAACACCCGTGCCCGTCGCCTGAACGACGAGACCAAGGCAGAGCTGGCCGCCGTGAAGTCGGCGAAGGAAGCCGAGCGCTCCGCGGCCCAGGCAGCCGCCGCAGCAGCAGCCGCCGAGACCGCCTCGGAATAAGGCGCTGGCGCCACGGCGCAGCCCCCTGCTGAAACACGAAAAGCGGCCCTCGGGCCGCTTTTTTTGTGTCCGCACCTGGGAGATGCCGCTCGAAAGTCCGTTGCGCCGGGCGAGCCGTGGCGCCGGCTGTCAGTCGATGCGGCGCAGATGCGCCCGCACCGCCACCCGCGAGGTCGCAGCCGTCAGGATCGTCACCAGGAAGATGATCGCCAGCACGCCAAGATAACCGGCCGCGCCCACCGACACGCCGCCGAAGAGAACCATCGCCTGTTCCATCGCGGCAAAGCCCGTGTTTCCGTCCGCAAACAGACCGAGCACGACAAACACCGCCGACGCGCTCAGGCCGCCGGCCAGTCCGCCCTTGAGCCCGAGCAGGAGAAAATGCCGCTGGAACTCGCGGGCGACGAAACTGTCCTCCGCGCCGACGAAATGCAGCACCTCGACCACATCCTTGTTGCCCGCCATGGCCGCACGCGTGGCAAAGACCACCGACAGCACCATGGAGGCGAGCACCAGCGCAAGGATCGCCAGTCCGGCGAGCACGACGGCATTGGCCATGGAGGCGAGACGGCCGGTCCACAGCGAATGATCGTCGACGCTCGCGCCGTTCACCCCGTCGGAAATGGCGACCCGCAGGCCGGTCAGGTCGAAGCGCGTGCCGTCCTCGATTTCCACCTGAATAAGCCGGGGAACCGGCAGCGTGTCCAGGTCGAGCCCGGTTCCGAGCCACGGCTGCAGCAACTCGCGCGTCTGCGCGTCGGAAAGCGCCCGCACCGCGCCAACTCCGGGCCGTGCCTCGGCGATGGAAATCGCCTTTTCGATCTCGCGCAACATGTCCACCCCCTGGGCCGGGCGGATCTGGATCGTCACCTCGCGCAAGAGGTCGTTCGACCAGGCATTGGCCGCATCGTGAATGACCGTGACCATGCCGATCGTCAGGCAGGCGAGAAAGCTCATGATGGCGACGACCAGCGTCAGGGCCCGCCCGGCGACCGCCTGCGGCGGCACGATGGGCGCGGAGGGGCGCAACTGCGCGTCCGGATCCGCCCGGCGCGCCTTGGCGGGTTTCTTGGCGGGACGCTTGAGACGCGGCAGCCGCGGCGCCATCGATTTTCCGGCGGAGGCAGGGCGTTGACCGGGACGCGGAGCCGCACCCGGGCGTCGCTCTGCCTGTCCCGCGGACGGCGTGTCGGGCGTGTTCGGATCGTCAGTCATGGATTTGCAACCGTCCGTCGGCCAGTTCCATCCGTCGCGCATGCACCTGATCCATCAACGCGAGATCGTGGGTGGCGATCACCACGGAGGTGCCCAGCCGGTTCAGTTCGATGAACAGCCGCAGCAAACGCCGTGCAAGTGGCGGGTCGACGTTGCCCGTCGGCTCGTCGGCCAGGAGCAGTTCCGGACGGGTGATCAGCGCGCGTGCAATCGCCGCGCGCTGCTTCTCCCCGCCTGAAAGCACCGGCGGCAGCACATGCATGCGCTCGCCAAGGCCCACCCACTTCAGCAGCTCGACCACATCCGAACGATACTGACCCTCCTCCTGCCCGGCCACCCGCAACGGCAACGCGACATTCTCGTAGGTGGTCAGATGCTGCAGCAGGCGAAAGTCCTGGAACACGATGCCGATGCGTCGGCGCAGGGCCGGGATCTGGCTTTTCTGCAGCGCGGATGTGTCCTTTCCGAACGCGCGAACCAGGCCGCGCGTCGGGGTGAGCGACAGGAACAGCAGGCGCATCAAAGAGGTCTTGCCGGCCCCCGACGGGCCGGTCAGGAACTGGAAGGACTGCGGCTTTATCTCAAAGGTCAGGTCACGCAGCACCTCCGGCCCCATGCCGTAGCGCAGCCCAACATTTTCGAATCGGATCACGGCATCCTCATTTTCGCTCGATTGCGGCGACCCTACGCCTCGCTCATTAACGCTTCATTAACGATATGGGGGCGTGATGGGCTTTCGGCGAGCCGTTCATCGGTCGCAATGCGTCCGGCGTTTGCCCGGTGTTTACGCTCCGCAGGTGAGACTGCATCGGACAGGCCGTGAATGAACGCGGCGCCACCCGATCGGTCAAGACGAGGCCTCTTCCGGAAATGAAGATCACCTGCCCGGACTGTTCGACGTCTTATGAGGTCAGCGCGGCAGCGCTTGGTCCAGGCGGACGCAGCGTGAAATGCGCCCGCTGCGGCAGCCGCTGGCATGCCGATGGCGCGGACCCCGACACGGTGTCCGTGGAAACGGATCTCCCCGCCGATGCCGATGCGCAGGCCTATGCCGGCACGACCGCCGGAGGGATGGACGACGACGGCCTGAACGCGGATCCGGCCGACGACTGGGCCGCGGCCCTTGCCGGCGCGGACGACGCATCCGGCGACGACGACGTCACCGAAGAACCTGACGTCGACGGGCCCGCGGACGAGTCCGACAACGCCTTCACGGACACATTCGACGACGACGAACTGGACGAGGCGGACACATTCGCCGAGCCGCTGCCCGTCGCCGCGGCCGACAGCGAGTTTCCGCCGCCGGCCCAGCCGGTCGACATCGAGACCCTGGCGAAAAAGCCGAAGATCCAGGTCAAGATGAAACCGCCCGAACCGGTGGTGCGGCGCGTTGCCGGTGCCGTCCTGAAGCGGGCCCGGCGGGTGAAGCCGAGGCGGGTGGTCGGCGCCATGGTTTTCCTGGCGGCAATCGCGGTCTGCGGTCTGGCGGTCGGTCTGCGCAACCCGATTGTGGCGCGCATGCCGGACCTTGCCGGGCTTTTTTCCCTCGCCGGCTTTGATGTCAATCTGCGCGGGCTGGAGTTCCGGGACCTCAGAACCTTTCGCGAACTGGAAAACGGGACGATCGTGCTCGTCATCGAGGGCACGATCGAGAATGTGGACCGCAAGCCCACGTTTGTCCCGGCCGTTCGTTTCGCATTGCGAAGCGAGGATGCGCAGGAGATATATGCCTGGGTGATGGAACCCCGTCTGCGCCGCCTCGACGCGGGGAACGCCACCCGATTTCGCACCCGCCTGTCCTCTCCCCCGGAGTTGGCCGCGGATATCCAGGTACGCTTCGTCGAGCGCGGACAACAACAGGCCAGACTTCAATGACCGACACTCCCGACATCCGCACGCTTTACGACGCCGACGAGATTGCCGCGCGGGTCGATGCGATCGCAGGCGAAATCGCGGCCTCGCGCCCGACGCGCCTCCTCGTCGTGGCCGTTCTCAAGGGCAGCTTCATGTTTGCAGCCGACCTCGTGCGCGCGATGCACAAGGCCGGACTGCAGCCGGAGATGGAGTTCATTCATCTGTCGAGCTACGGCGCCGGGACCGAGTCAAGGGAAATCCGCGTCTTGCGCGATGTGGAGAGCGATGTGGCCGGTCGGGATGTGATTCTCGTGGATGACATACTGGAAAGTGGCCGAACCCTCTCCTTCGCCCGAGACCGACTCACCGAGCGGGGAGCAAGATCGGTTCACATCGCCGCGCTGCTCGACAAACCGATGCGCCGCAAATCCGCCATTTCTGCGGATTATGTCGGATTCGAGTGTCCGGACCGATTCGTTGTCGGCTACGGGATGGATATGGGCCACAAATGGCGCCAGCTCCCGTACATCGGCTATGTGGTTCAGGACGGTGCGGCAACTGCGGGTGATTGAGAACGGGAGAGGGACATGGCCCATATTCTGGTTGCCGAGGACGACGAGGCGGTTCGCAGCTTCGTGAAGCGGGCGCTCGAGCTGGACGGCCATAGCGTGGTCGCCCAGGAAGACGGTGCGGCCGCAGCCGAGACGCTGGCGCGCGAGAAGGGCGGGTTCGACCTGATCCTGTCGGACATCAAGATGCCGGTCATGGACGGTATTGCCTTCGCGCTGATCGCCGCCCGCGACCATCCCGAAATTCCCATTCTGCTCATGACAGGCTTTGCCGATCAGCGCGAACGCGCCAACGGGCTGGACGCCCTGATCCACGATGTGGTGACCAAGCCGTTCTCGCTTGCGGATATCCGCAGGGCCGTGGTCGACGCGCTGAATGGCGTCTCCCGCGACGACACCAGCCTGCGCCGCTACGCCTGAGGCTTTTTTCGCGATAGCAGACCGGGCAACGGCCGACCGGAACGCCGCCCCCGCTCGCGGGCTGTGCGGCCGGCCACGGAGTTCGCCTCCATGGCACGGCCTGCCCGCTTCCGCGCCAGCCTCAACAGTGCCAGTCTCGACGGGGATGTCTCCACGGTAGGAATGCGAAGCGCGGCGCGTGCGTCGCACCGCCGCGCGCCAGAGGGATCGGAGCCGGTCAATACCGCCGCAGCAGACGCTCCAGATAATCGAGCTCGATCATTGGCCGGCCCGGCTCGGAAAAGCGCTTGCGCAGCTCTTCCAGAATGCGCCGGGCACGCTGCACGTCGATCTCGTCGGGGACGCGAACGCGCTCGCCGAAGTCAGGCCCCTCCGTCCGGCGCGGACGCCCGAGCGGGTCCTCGTCCTGCGGATTGCCCTGCCGTCCCGCCATGCCGGGTCCCTGACCCTGGCCGAGCATCTGTTCCGCCAGCCCCTGCGCGCCCTGGCGCAGCGCATCCAGCGCATTGCCCTGCTGGCCGAGCGCCTGTCCCGATTCGCCCTCGCCCAGACTGTCGCGGGCATTGCCCATTTCCTCGCCGGCCCGGCCCAGTTCGCCGTTCTGCGGCATGCCGTTCTCGGCCATCTGGTCGAGAAGCTGCTCCAGCCGCTCCCCCAGTTCGCCCTGCCCCTGCTGCAGCTGCCGCAGCGCTTCGGCGAGCTGTTCGGGCGTCATCTGCCCCTGCTGGCCCTGTTGCCCCTGCTGGCCGGGGCGTTGCTCACCCGTGCCGTTTTGCTGCTGCTGGTCGAACCGGTGGGTCTGGTCCATCAGTTCCTGCTGGCGCTGGATCATCTGGCCGAGCTCGTTCAGCGCCTCCATCATTTCCTGCGTCATGCCGTCCTGCATCATCTGCGGACGTCCGGCCTGCATGTTCTCCATCATGCGCTGCATTTCGGCGAGTAGCTCGCGCGCGGCATCGCGGGACCCGGTCTTGGCCAGTTCCTCGATGCGGGACAGCATCTCGTCGAGATCCTGCGGGCGCATCGACTGCATGTTAGGATCCATCGGCTGCATCGCCTGCGGATTCTGCCGCATCTGTTCGGCGAGCGCCTGGAAATACTCGTTCATCGCCTCGCGCAATTCCTGGGTCAGGCGCGCGATCTCCTCATCGGAGGCGCCTTCCTCCAGCGCGCGGCGCAAGGCTTCCTGCGCATCGCGCAGGGCCCGCTCCGCCAGCGACAGGTCGCCGTCCTCGATGGTCAGCGCCAGATCCCAGAGCAGATCGACCACCTCGCGGAGCTCCTCGTCCGTCGTGGCGGCGATCAGCCGCGTGCGGGCGAAATCCATGCCGAGATAGGTCTTGGCGTCGTCGATGAATTTCTCCGGCGCGAGCATCAGTGCATCGAAGGCATCGACGACACGCAATTGTGCATTGGCGTCGAGCGCCAGATCGCGGCGCTGTTCGACGATCGCCCGCGCCAGCGGCTTGGAAAACCGGCGTTGCGGCAGGGTGAAGCGATGCGGCGTCGAATAGCCGGCCTGCCCGGCGTGGTCGCGGGCGGAGAGGACAAGGTCCACCTCCGAACCGGCCCAGGGATGGCTGGTCAGGTCGCGGATTGTCTCGGCCGCGCCGCTCTTGCGCTCGCCGCCGGCCAGCGACAGCGGAAACTCCGGCGCTGCCACCAGCGGCCGGGTCTCCCGCCCGCTGTCGAGACCGCGCACGCGCACGGGCCGGATTTCGGCGGCGGCCGAGACAAGGCCATGATCGTCGTCGGCGAGATAGCTGAGCTTCAGCGCGCCGCTGAACTGTTCCTGCGGATCGTCGAGAAGGCGGATTGTCGGCGCGGCATCCGGCTCGATGGCGATCCGCCAGGCATTCACCAGCTCGCCACCATTGCGGATCTCCAGATCGGCGGAGCTTTCCAGCACCTGTCGCAGGTTCACCGCGCTCGCGGCCCCACCCCCGGCTCGGGCCTCGGGCGCCGGATCGAGCGGCGCGGGCCCGTCCGCGCCGACCAGCCGCACGTCGAGATCGGAGATGCCCTGCGCCCGCACGATCAGCTCGCTGCCCTCCGGCACGCTGATCGGCTGGTCCGCATCGCGCAGATCGGCGGAGGCACCGGTGAGAAACACCGGCGCACGTCCCGTGTAGACCGGCGGCGTCACCCAGGCATCGATGCGCAGCGGTTCCGCCGGCGCGGCACCGGCCTGCGGCGCCATCGGCACCAGGCGCTGCCAATGCGCTCCGTTCGCCGTGAAGAAGCCGACCACAAGCAGCATCGCCGCCAGCGCGCGCAGCGCGTAAGGGTCCCGGCGAAAGGCTTCCGGACGGGGCGCGCCGGCCTTCAGCGCCGCAAGGGCCGCCCGTGCCCGGCGCTGGTGCAGCGCCCACATCGCGCGGGTTTGCGGCGTGTCGCCGACATCGAACAAACGGTCGTCGAGAGCTGTGAGGGGGCGATGGGAAAAGCCGGAAACGCGCTCGATACGCGCCAGCGCCTCCGCACGCCCGGGCCACCTCACGGCAACCAGCGGACTCGCGACCCAAAGGGCGACCGCCAGAATACCGAGGGCTGCGATAACGGAAAGCCAACCGGGAAGAAGCGTCCACACCCCGAGCCAGGAGAGGCCCACATAAAGCGCGGCAACGATGAGGACGCCCTGCAGTGTCGGCCAGACGCGCTCCCACCACAGCGCGGCGGAGGCCTGCAGCAGCGCGCGCTCCAGCCGCCCGGATGTCTCCCGCATGCCCGCGCGGGGGGCGACGTCGTCGTTCAAGTCCGGCGGTAAAGCTTCGCTCACGTGCCCTGCCTCCACGGCCCGATCAACCCGGCCAGAAATCCCCCGAACTCAGCCCGACACCTAAGGGTGGGGCGTTTTGCTCCGCTTGGCAAGGGACCGACGCGACCGCGGGGCGAGATCAGGGCTTTGCCAGCCACTCCGGCAGCACGTCGAGCGCCAGCATGTCCTCATAGGTCGGACGCGGACGCACCACGGCAAAGCGGTCGCCGTCGACCAGAACCTCGGGGATCAGCAGCCGGCTGTTATAGGTGCAGGCCTGCACCGCGCCATAGGCGCCGGCCGACAGGACGGCGAGGAGATCGCCGGCCGCGACCTGCTCCATCTCCCGGTCGTGGGCGAGATAGTCGCCGGTTTCGCACACCGGCCCGACGATGTCGGCGCGCATGCGCGGGTGTTCGGGACCATGACGCACCACCGGCTTGATGGCGTGATAGGCGTCATAGAGCGTCGGCCGGATCAGGTCGTTCATCGCCGCATCAACGATGACGAAGGCCTTGTTGGCCCCCTCCTTGACGTAGATCACCTCGGTTACGAGGATGCCGGCATTGCCGGCGATCATCCGGCCGGGTTCGAAAATCACCTTGCAATCAAGGTGTTCCACATGCTTGCGCACCACCTGCGCATAGGCATCGGGATGCGGCGGCGGTTCGTTGTTGTCGTGATAGGGAATGCCCAGCCCGCCGCCGAGATCGACATGGTCGATGACATGGCCGGCGCCGCGCAGGTCCGCGATCAGCCCGCCGAGGCGCGAGAAGGCGGCATCGAAGGGCTCGAGTTCGGTGATCTGCGAACCGATGTGCATGTCGATGCCCGACACCTGGATGCCGGGAAGCTCGGCCGCCTGCGCATAGACCGCGCCGGCGCGCCCCCAGGGAATGCCGAATTTGTTCTCCGCCTTGCCGGTCGCGATCTTGGCATGGGTGCGCGCATCGACGTCCGGATTGATCCGCATCGACACGCGAGCGGTCTTTCCCTTCTCGCTTGCGACCCGCGAAAGCTGCACAAGTTCCGGCTCGCTTTCAACGTTGAAACACAGGATATCCTCGTCCAGCGCCAGCGCCTGTTCCCGCTCCGTCTTGCCGACGCCGGAGAACATGATGCGGTCGGCCGGAACCCCGGCGGCGCGCGCGCGGCGCAGCTCGCCTTCCGAGACCACGTCCATGCCCGCACCGAGGCGCGCCAGAGTGGTCAGCACCGCCTGGTTGGAATTGGCCTTCATCGCGTAGCACACAAGCGTCGGAATGCCGGCGAAGGCCTCCTTGAACACCTGGTAGTGACGCGTCAGCGTCGCCGTCGAATAACAATAGAACGGCGTCCCCACCCGGGCCGCGATCTCCTCGAGCGGCACGTCCTCGGCATGCAGCCGGTCATTCACATAGTCGAAGTGATGCACGGGTTGTCGTCCTGATGTGATCTGCGCGCCGTGGCCGGTTTGTCGGCCGGCTCTGCGGGTCAGCTTGTTGGGAATGCCGGTCCTGAGGCACTGCGCGGCGTGCGCCGACGCGGTGCCGCGTCAGATGATGGAGTCGAGTATAAAGCGCCTGTCGTCGCGGACAGCGGGCTGAGCGTCTTGCGGTTGACCGATGACGCCGTTCGGCATCGCCGGGTCGACGCTTGCCGGCGAGTCGAGCGCGCCGCGACGGCCGCATCCGGCCAAAGTCAGCGCCAGAACGGCCACGATCAGCACGCCGCCCTTCACCGAGCCGAAGACCCTACCCCTGCCCATGATCCGCTGCACTCCCGTCTCGCCGCGCGGCGTTCGCGCGCGTTCCTGCCTGCGTTTCCTCGCATGCGGCGCGGCGCCCCGCAACCCTTTCGCGTTGCCGGATGCCGCGCCGATTAAGAAACGCATGGGCCCGTTCGTCAGGCGCGCGTGCGCGCCTCGCGTTCCAGCGTCTTCAGCCAGCGCCGCGCCTGCTTGCGCACGTTGGCCGGCGCCGTTCCGCCGTAGCTCGTGCGCGAACGCACCGACTTGTCGACGGTCAGCACGGAGAAGAGATCGGCGGTGATGCGCGGTTCGATCGCCTGCAGATCGGCAAGCGGGATCTTGTGCAGCGCCACGCCGCGCTCCACGCCAAGCGCCACGATCCGCCCCGTGACATGATGGGCGTCGCGGAACGGCATGCCGAGCACGCGCACGAGCCAGTCGGCAAGGTCCGTCGCGGTGGAATAGCCGGAGCCTGCCGCCTGTTTCATCGCCTTGGTGTTGGGCTGCAGGTCGGCAACCATGCCGGTCATCGCGGCGAGCGCCAGCGACAGGCTGGGCAGGCCGTCGAAGGCCTGTTCCTTGTCTTCCTGCATGTCCTTGGAATAGGCGAGCGGCAGGCCCTTCATCATCACGAGAAGGGCGGTGAGCGACCCGTAGATCCGGCCGGTCTTGGCGCGCACCAATTCGGCCGCGTCCGGGTTCTTCTTCTGCGGCATGATCGAGGAGCCGGTCGAGAACTTGTCCGACAGGGTGACGAAGCCGAACTGCGCGGAACACCAGATCACGATTTCCTCGGCGAGGCGCGACAGGTGCATCGAGCAGATCGAGGCCGCACCGAGCGCCTCGATGATGAAATCGCGGTCGGACACCGCATCGAGCGAATTCGCCGTCGGGCGGTCGAAGCCGAGGCTCTTCGCCGTCATCTCCCGGTCGATCGGAAAGGAGGTTCCGGCAAGGGCGGCGGAGCCGAGCGGGCATTCGTTCATGCGCGCGCGCGCATCGCGCATCCGGCTGCGGTCGCGGGAAAACATCTCGACATAGGCCAGAAGATGATGGCCGAAGGTCACCGGTTGGGCAGACTGCAGATGCGTGAAGCCCGGCATGACATCACCGGCATGCTCCAGCGCGCGCTCCGCCAGCCCCTGGATCAGGGCGGTCAGCTGGGCGTCGAGCGTGTCCAGCGTGTCGCGGACCCACATGCGGAAATCGGTCGCGACCTGGTCGTTGCGCGAGCGCGCCGTGTGCAGGCGTCCGGCCGTCGGCCCGATCAGCTCTGCGAGCCGCGCCTCGATGTTCATGTGAATGTCTTCCAGCGAGCGCTGGAAGGTGAAGGCGCCGGACTCGATTTCTGACCGGATCGTGTCTAGACCGTGAGCGATCTTCTCAGCATCGTCGGCGGCGACAATTTCGCGCGCCGCCAGCATGCGGACATGAGCCTTCGAACCCTCTATATCCTGGGAGTAGAGCTTGCGATCGTAATCGATGGAGGCGTTGATCTCCTCCATGATGGCGTCCGGGCCTTCCGCGAACCGGCCTCCCCACATGCGATTGCTCATGAACTTGCCCTTCTGGCGCCCTTGACGGACGGATAATGGATAGATGACCAACGGACCTAAGACCCGACGACCCCGCCCGATCGTCTTCGCTGCTGTCGCAGCTCTCGTTCTTCTGGCGGGACTGGCGGCGGTATACGTGATCGGCGGGCCGGATGGCAACCGACAGCAGGCCGGGACCTGCACCGGCGCCCTGCAACTGGCCGAGGCCGTTGCCCCGAAGGCGACCGGCGAGGTCGCCGCATTCCTGCCGGCCAGCAAGCCTTTGTCGCTCGCCGACCTTGCCTTCAAGGACGACACGGGCGCCGATCTGACGATCGGCGATTTCGCCGGCCGTACGGTGCTTTTGAACCTCTGGGCGACCTGGTGCGCGCCCTGCCGCAAGGAAATGCCGGCGCTCGACGAGTTGCAGGCCGAGCTCGGCAGCGAGGCTTTCGAGGTGGTGACGGTGAGCGTGGATCGCGGGTCGGATGAAAAGCCGAAGGCCTTTCTGAAAGACATCGGCGTGTCGCGGCTCGCGTTTTATGCCGATCCGACGATGCAGATCTTCCAGACCGCGCGCTCGCGCGGGCGGGCTCCCGGACTGCCGTCCACCATGCTGATCGACAAGACCGGATGCGAGATCGGCACGCTGATGGGTCCGGCCGAATGGGCGAGCGAAGATGCCAAGGCGCTCATCCGGGCAGCCCTTGTCGAAAGCGGAACCTGAGGGGAAATCAGACGGAGACGTCGAGCCGCGCGCCCATGCCGCCCGCAGGCGGGGCCTTGGCGGCGGCGGCGGCCATCTCGGCGTTTTGTTCCAGCACGGCGACAAGCCCGGCTTCCGCGCTCGCGTTCTGCTTGAGGAACGTGGCGGCAAGCGTGGTCTGCATCTGGGCCTGTGAGGCGGCAACCATGGCGCCGGCGACGCTGGACATGAAACACTCCTGAGACGTGATCCTTCTGCCTAGCCCGACAGACGTTAAGCTTGGGTTAAGCCTGTCGCACTCTCGCGCCTACCCGCGCGAAGGCGTGCCGGACTTCAGATCCTTTCGCCGGAGCTTTCCCGACGGCGTCCGCGGCAGGCTCTCGACGAAGCGATAGGCCTTCGGCCGCTTGTATTCCGCCAGCTGCCGCGCGGCATGACCGGCCAAAGCCGTTTCGTCGGCCCGCGCGCCCTCGTTCAGGATGACAAAGGCCGTGATCAGGCTGACGCCCGAGGAGGCTTCCACATCGGTCACCGCGACATCCTGGACATCAGGATGGGTGAGCAGGGCGTGTTCCACCTCCTGCGGCGCGACCCGGTAGCCGAACGCATTCATCACGTCGTCGGTCCGCCCGCCGTACCAGACGTAGCCCTCCTCATCGATGGAGGCGCGGTCGCCGGTCAGGAACCAGTCCCCGCGAAACGCCGCGGCCGTGTCCTCCGGCCGCTCCCAGTAGCGCAGCATCAGCCCCGGATCGCCGCGATGGACGCCCAAGAGCCCGGCTTCCCCGGCCGGCAACGGGGTCGTGTCCGCGCTGTCGGGATCGAGGATCGCGATCCGCCGCCCGGGCTGCGCCCGCCCCGGACTGCCCGGCCGCGTCGGCGTCTCCGGGCCGCTGGAGACATAGGTGGAGATCTCGCTCATGCCGAGCGCCTCATAGAGCGGCCGCCCGGTCGCCGCGCACCACTCGGCATGCAGATCCGGGGCGAGCGCCTCGCCCGCCGTCAGCCCGTGCCGCAGGGCCGGGAAGCTGTCCGGGCGGACCTCGCCATATTTGAGGATGCGCCGATAGAGGCTCGGAACGGCGGCGAAGAGCGTCGCTCCGCTCGCCTCGATCAGGTCCGGCCAGATGTGCGGATCGCGCGGACCGTCATAGACCAGGCTGGTCGCGCCGTTGGCCCAGGGGTCCATCAGCCCGACCCCGAGCGTGTAGGTCCAGTTGAAGGCGCCCGCGTGCAGCAGCCGGTCGTGCGGCCCGAGGCCGGTCCAGCCGCGGGCCATCGGCGCGCGTCCGCGTGCCGAACGCTGCGCGTGCAACACGCCCTTTGCCCGTCCGCTGGTGCCGGAGGTATAGACCAGAAAAGCCGGCGCATCCTCGTCGAGATCGACAAACGGAGCCGGCGTCGCCTGCTTCAGCGCCAGGATCTCTTCCGGCCCCAGCAAACGGGCTGCCTCCGGATCGGACGGCAGCGTCGTATGGCCGTCATGCAGGACAAGCGCCGCCCCGCTGTCGGCAAGAAGCGCGTCGCACTCGCCGGCGGTCAGCATCGCCGAGGTCGGCACCGGCACGAGCCCGGCACCGATCGCGCCGAAGAACATCAACGGAAAATCGCTGGAATGGCCGAGCCGCAGCAGCACCCGCGCGCCCGGCTCCAGACCGAGTGCGCCGAGACCTCCGGCCACCGCGTGAACGGCGGCGCTCAGATCGCCATAGGTCCAGCGCTCCTGCACGACGGCCCCGGGACCGAGAACCAGAAGCGCCTCGCGCGCGGGATCCGGATCCGCCTGCGTGAGGCAATACTGCGCGAGATTGGCCATGACGGATGCGGGCTCCGTCCCGTCCGCGTCAGCGCGTCGGGACCGGGGTCTCGCCGCGATAGTCGTAGAAGCCGCGCTGGGTCTTGCGGCCGAGCCAGCCGGCCTCGACGTATTTCACCAGCAGCGGGCAGGGACGATACTTGCTGTCGGCCAGCCCCTCGTAGAGCACCTGCATGATCGAAAGGCAGGTGTCGAGACCGATGAAATCGGCGAGCTGCAGCGGCCCCATCGGGTGGTTCGCGCCAAGCTTCATCGCCGTATCGATCGCCTCGACGGACCCGACGCCCTCATAGAGCGTGTAGATCGCCTCGTTGATCATCGGCAGCAGGATGCGGTTGACCATGAAGGCCGGGAAGTCTTCGGCGACCGCGATAGTCTTGCCGAGCTTCCGGGTGAACACCTTGGACGCCTCGAAGGTCTCGTCTTCGGTCGCGATGCCGCGCACCAGCTCGACCAGCTCCATCAGCGGGACCGGATTCATGAAGTGAATGCCGATGAAGCGCTCGGGGCGGTCGGTCGTTGCGGCCAGCCGGGTGATGGAGATCGACGAGGTGTTGGTGGCGAGGATCGCCTCGGGCTTCAAAAGCGGGCAGAGCTGCGCGAAGATCTTGCGCTTGATCTGCTCGTTCTCGACGGCCGATTCAATCACCAGATCGACATCGGCGAGTTCGTCCATGCTTTCGGCCGGTTTCAGCCGGTCAAGCGCCGCCGTGCGTTCGTCCTCGGTGATCAGGCCCTTGGCGACCTGGCGCGCCATGTTGCCGTTGATCGATGCAAGGCCCGACTGGACACGGTCGACGGAAATATCGTTGAGCCACACATCGAACCCGGCCACGGCGCAGACATGCGCGATGCCGTTGCCCATCTGGCCCGCGCCGATCACACCGACCTTCTTGATCTCGACCACCATTTTTCGTTCCGATTTGGGTTCAGCGCGACTGTTCGCGCTCTTGGAAAACTGAGGGGCTATTCATCGCAACTTCCCGCCCCGACCGCAAGAACCCCCCTCCGTTTTTCGCACACGGTGCGGGCGGTCATCGGGCCTTGCAACACCGGCTCCTCCGGCGGCTCAACGAAAAGAGCCCGCCGGACGGGCGGGCTCTTGCGTGTCTCGCTGCCGTCCGACGCCTTTGGCCGAACGGGCTGCTCACTTCTTGGCGGCTTCCACGGCGGCCTTGAACTCCGGCAGCACCTCGAACAAGTCGGCGACAAGACCGTAGTCGGCAACCTGGAAGATCGGCGCTTCCTCGTCCTTGTTGATCGCCACGATCACCTTGGAATCCTTCATGCCGGCCAGATGCTGGATGGCGCCGGAAATGCCGCAGGCGATGTAGAGATCGGGTGCTACGACCTTGCCGGTCTGCCCGACCTGCCAGTCGTTCGGCGCATAACCGGCATCGACGGCGGCACGCGAGGCACCGACAGCCGCGCCCAGCGCGTCGGCGACCGGGAGCATGACCTCCTCGAACTTCTCCTTGGAACCGAGCGCACGGCCGCCGGAGATGATCACCTTGGCAGAGGCAAGCTCCGGACGGTCGGACTTGGACAGCTCCTGTCCAACGAAGCTGGACAGCTCCGAGCTCGTCGCGGCCACGTCCTCGATCGGCGCCGATCCGCCTTCCTCGGCGGCCGCGAAGCTCGCGGTGCGCACGGTGACGACCTTCTTGGCATCGTTCGACTTCACGGTCTGGAGCGCGTTGCCGGCATAGATCGGGCGCTCGAAGGTCGAGGCGTCGATCACGTCGGTCACGTCGGAGAGCTGCATCACGTCGAGCAGCGCTGCGACGCGCGGCAGGATGTTCTTGCCGTTCGCGGTCGCCGGCGCGACGATCGCGTCGTAGTCCCCGGCGAGCGACATGACCAGGTCGGCCATCGGCTCGGCAAGCTGTTCGGACAGGCCGTCGCCGTCGGCGACAAGCACCTTGGCGGCACCTGAAATCTTCGCGGCCGCTTCCGCGGCGGCGCGGCAATCCTTGCCCGCCACCAGCACATGGACGTCGCCGCCCAGGGCAAGGGCCGCGGTCATCGCCTTGTGCGTGGCTTCGTTGAGGGCGCTGTTGCTGTGCTCGGCAACAAGAAGTGTGGTCATGGTCCTGTTCTCCCTGTCGTGAGCGCTCAGATGACGCCGGCTTCGGATTTGAGCTTCTCGACCAGTTCGGCAACGCTGCCGACCTTGACGCCAGCCTCGCGGGCGGGCGGCTCCGTGGTCTTGAGAACCTCGAGACGCGGCGCGATATCGACGCCGCAGTCTTCCGGGGTCTTCTCCGCGATCGGCTTCTTCTTCGCCTTCATGATGTTGGGAAGCGAGGCGTAGCGCGGCTCGTTGAGGCGCAGGTCCGTGGTCACCACGGCCGGCATCGTCAGCTTGATCGTCTGCAGGCCGCCATCGACCTCGCGGGTCACATCGACCGTGCCCTCGCCGAGATCGACGTTGGAGGCGAAGGTGCCCTGCGACCAGCCAAGCAGGGCCGCCAGCATCTGGCCGGTCTGGTTGCAGTCGTCATCGATCGCCTGCTTGCCGAGGATGACGAGGCCGGGCGCCTCCTCCTCGACGATGGCCTTGAGGATCTTCGCGACAGCGAGCGGCTCGGTCGTCTGGTCGGTCTTGACCAGGATGCCGCGATCCGCGCCCATGGCCAGCCCCGTGCGCAGGGTTTCCTGCGCCTGCTGCGGACCGACCGAAACGACGATGATCTCCTCCGCCTTGCCGGCCTCGCGCAGGCGGATCGCCTCTTCGACGGCGATCTCATCGAAGGGGTTCATCGACATCTTGACGTTGGCCAGGTCGACGCCCGACCCGTCCGCCTTCACCCGCACTTTGACGTTGTAGTCAATCACCCGCTTGACGGGGACAAGGATCTTCATGGGGTTTTCAACCTCCCGCTAGCGCGGCTGCCTGCAAGCCGCCGGTCTTGTGCCGAAACCAGATGCCGTAAGGGCAGCTTCATCGGCTGAATTCTGCCATTTGGACTGTCGGGCGGCGACCGTACTGACGCGCCACCGCACTGTCAACGCCGCGCAGCCCGCCCGGCCATCGCGAATCCGGCGGCTCGGCGCGGCGCCGCAAAATCCCGCCTAAAGTCCGCGGTCGAAAAGCACGACGCCGGGACGGCGCATGACCACGATCAGCGCGGCACCCGCCGCCGCCCCGGCGACATGCGCCCACCAGGCGACCTGTTCGTCCCCGCCGCCGAAGGCCATCATCAGCTGAAACCCGATCCAGGCGAGCAGGACCCATGCGGCGGGCAGGCGCAGCGGCACCCGTCCGAAGGCCAGCACCCAGACGTTGACCTTCGGATGCAGCACCAGATAGGCGCCGATCACCCCGGCAACGGCCCCGGACGCGCCGATCAGCGGCGCGACCGAGTTCGGGTCGATCGCCGCATGGCCGAGACCGGCTGCGGCCGCGCACAGGAGATAGAAAACGAAATAGCGGAAATGCCCCAGCGCATCCTCGACGTTGTCGCCGAACACCCAGAGGAACAGCATGTTGCCGCCCAGATGCATCCAGTCGCCATGCAGGAAGGCATAAGTGACCAGCGAGGCGCCCTCGGGCAGCACGGCAAGCTCGGGCGCGAGATCGCGAATGTCGAACAGCACCGCCGGGACAAGCCCGTAGGACAGGCTCGCCGCCTGCGACATCGGCGTGGACAGCCCGCCGCCCTGCACGAGCACGAAGATCGCCACATTCGCCAGGATCAGGCCCCATGTGACATATTGCCGCTGCACGTGCCGCAGGGGATTGGTGTCATGCAGCGGAATGAACATCGCGTCTCTCCCTGACCGCGCCGGGGGCTAGCGGTTCTTGCCGGGCACCCACAACACGTCCTGCGCGCCCTTGTCGTTCACCCAGCGCGAGGCCACGAAAAAGAAATCCGACAGGCGATTCATATACACCATCGCGTGCCGGTTGACCGGTTCCGCTTCGGCAAGCGCGGTCATCAGCCGCTCCGCGCGCCGCGACACCGTGCGCGCCATATGCAGATGCGCGGCCGCCGCCGATCCGCCAGGCAGCACGAAGGAGCGCAAGGGCTCGAGATCCGCGTTCAGCCGGTCGATTTCCGTCTCGATGGCAGTGACCTGCGCTTCGGTAATCCGGAGCGGCGGATAGGCCGGCGGCTCCTCCGTCTCCGGGGTCGCAAGGTCGGCGCCGAGGTCGAAGAGGTCGTTCTGGATCCGTCCGAGCACGGCATCGAGCTGCGGATGGGCGTCCGCCGTCACCTGGCGCACAAGCCCGAGCACCGCATTGGTCTCGTCGACGGTTCCATATGCCTCCACCCTGAGATCATGCTTGGGCCGACGCTCACCGGACGCCAGCGCCGTCGTCCCGGCGTCGCCGGTCTTCGTGTAGATCTTGTTGAGGACAACCATGTCCGCTCCCGTGCAGGTTGGATGTTGGCCACCCCGTGAGGATCACGGCGTGGACGTCGTCAGATAGAGCAGGGCCATGACGATGACCACGGCCAGGAACTGCAGCCCGACCCGCCAGCGCATCAATGTCTGCGAGCGCGACGACGACCCGCCGCGCATCATGTTCCACAAGCCCATCAGCAGGACCACGGCAACCGCTCCCACAGCCACCGGGATGAGCATCCGCAGCACGTCCGTCATCTTGAAATCCTTCTGCCCCGGCGGTCTTTTCCCGGCCGGTCTGTCATTCTTCTGAGCGCGCCGCGCGGGTCAGCACCCGGTCGAGCGCACGTGTCGGCAGGAGCCGTTTCGCCACCGCCATCGCGGCCGTGGGCACGGTGATCCGGTATCTCGCCTTCGGCCGCGGCGCCTCCACCGCATGAACCACCTGCTTCACCACGGCGCGCGCCGGAAGCTTGAACAGCGACTTCTCGCCCGCCTGCATGCGCGCGACCCGCTTTTCATAGGCCTCGCGATGCACCGAGGCGGCGATGCCATCCCGTCCGATGATCCTGAGGAAGTTCTCCAGCGCATTTTCGGTGAAGCGCGTGGCGATCGGCCCCGGCTCGATCAGCGATACATGGATCCCGCTGCCTAGAAGTTCCAGCCGCAATGTGTCGCTGTAGCCTTCGAGCGCAAATTTCGACGCGTTATAGGCTCCGCGATAGGGCATCCCGATGAAGCCCAGAATGGAGGAACACTGCACGATGCGGCCCGCGCCTTGGCGGCGCATGGCCGGCAGAACCGCTCGCGTGAGCGTGTGCCAGCCGAGGAAATTCGCCTCGAAAAGCTGGCGCAGCGCTTCCGTCGGCATGTCCTCCAGCGCGCCGGGGATCGCATAGGCGCCATTGTTGAACAGCGCGTCGAGCCGCCCGCCCGTGCGCTCCAGCACGGCGGCCGCGGCCTCTTCGATGCTTGCCGCATCCTCATAGTCCAGCAGAAGGCTCTCGAAACCGGCGGCCCGCAGCCGCTCGACGTCCTCGGCGCGCCGCGCCGTGGCAAACACCCGCCAATCGCGCCCGCGCAGGGTGCGCGCAGCAGCCGCGCCGATCCCCGACGAGCAGCCCGTGATCAGGATAATGCGCTGCGGCCGGTCCTGTTCGGCTGCCTTTTGCCCGGGCATCGATACGGTGTTCCTCTCCGTCGCGCCTCAGATCGGTTCCCCGGCCAGCAGGCGTGGGGCCGGCCCTTCCAGCCCTGCCGCCTGACGGATGAAGAACCGTTTCAGCGAGGGCAGCCGGTCGACCAGTCCAAGCCCGATATCCCGTACCGCGCGCACTCCATCCATATCGTTGGAAAACAGGCGGTTCAAGACATCGGTCACCACGCCCATCTGGAACGTGTCGAACCGGCGCCAGCGTTCGTAGCGCTCCAGCACGTCGAGCGCCCCGATATCCTGACCAAGCCGGCGCGCCTCGACGAGCACCTCCGCAAGGGCGGCGACATCCTTGAAACCGAGGTTGAGACCCTGTCCGGCGATCGGATGAATGCCGTGCGCCGCATCCCCGGCAAGCGCGAAGCGCGGCTTGACGAAGCCGCGCGCCAGCGTCAGTCCCAGCGGATAGGCGTTGCGCGGCCCGTCGAGGTCGATCTTGCCGAGGTGATGGCCGAACCTCCGTTCCAGCTCCAGTTCGAAGGTGAAGTCGTCGCCCTTCACCAGTCGGTCCGCTTCCGCCCGCCGCTCCGACCACACCAGCGAGGAACGGTTGCCGGTCAGCGGCAGGATCGCGAAAGGCCCGGAGGGCAGGAAATGCTCTTCCGCCCGCCCGTTGTGCGGCCGCTCGTGGCGAATGGTGGTGACGATGCCCGACTGGTCGTACTCCCATTTCACCGTCTGGATGCCCGCCAGGTCGCGAAGCCGCGAGCGCACGCCGTCGGCGGCGACCAAGAGCCGCGCGCGACGTGTCTTCCCCGATCCAAGGGTAATCGCCACATCCGCTTCGCCGACGGCAAAATCGCTCACGCTTTCCGGCGCGATCAGCTCGACGCCCAGTGCCTCGGCCCGGTTTGCCAGGGCCGCGACCATCTTTCCGTTCGGCACCATATGGGCGAAGGGCTCGCCGGGCTCGACCTCACCGTCGAACGTCAGGAACACCGGCCGCACGGCATCGCGAAGCTTGCTGTCGGTGACGATCATCTCGGTCATCGGCTGCGCATGCGGCGCGATGTCCGCCCAAACGCCCAGCTGGTCGAGCATCCGGCTTGCCGCAGCCGCGATCGCGGACGCGCGCGGGTCGCCGGCCATCGCTTCGCGCGGCCGCATGTCGACAACGGCGACCGACAGCGCGGGGTCGGCCTGTTTCAGCGCAACGCCGAGCGAGAGGCCGACATATCCGCCGCCGCCGACCAGAACGTCGAGCACGGCATCGGCATCGGGCTTGCGGGTCATGATGATCGGTCCTCTTCCTGCGGCGCGGCGCGGCCGCACCCGTTCCATTTATCGGCGACAACGCGCCGCAACGCCAGTCTTGCGCCCCGGTCGGACCCGTAACCGGCACACCGGAGGTGCCCTTGGGACAGCCTTGACTTTTGCCCCCGGCAAATCACACGGTCACGGAACCAACTCCCCGGACCGGTGTCCCAAACGCCTGCCACAGATCCTGCGAAAAGGTAGTTCCCGCATGCGCTCAGCCGTCGACGACCTCCTCTCGATACTCGATTTGGAGCCGCTGGAACACAATCTCTTCCGCGGCATGAGCCCGCAGGTCGGATGGCAGCGGGTTTTCGGCGGCCAGGTCATCGGCCAGTCGCTGGTCGCCGCCTCGCGCACGGTGCCAGAGGAGCGCGGCGTCCATTCGCTGCACGCCTATTTCCTGCGTCCGGGCGACCCGGCTGTCCCGATCATCTACGAGGTCGACCGGATCCGCGACGGCGGCAGCTTCACCACCCGCCGCGTCGTGGCGATCCAGCACGGTCACGCGATCTTTTCCATGTCCGCCTCCTTCCAGAAGCACGAGGAGGGACTGGAACACCAGATGACCATGCCCGAGGTCACCGCGCCGGAGGAGCTGCCGAGCGAGGCGGAGCTGAAGGAGAAGTTCCTGGCGCATGCGCCGGAGCCGGTCCGCCGCTACTGGGAGCGCGACCGGCCGATCGAGCTTCGCCCCGTCGACCTGACCCATTATTTCAGCCGCAAGAAGCTGACGCCGGCGCAAAACGTCTGGGTCCGGGCGAGCGCGTCGCTCCCCGACGATCCGCGCATTCATTCCTGCGTGCTGGCCTATGCCTCCGACATGACGCTGCTCGACACCGCGCTCTTCGCCCATGGCACCAGCGTGTTCGATCCCAAGCTCCAGGTCGCCAGCCTCGACCACGCGATGTGGTTTCACCGCCCCTTCCGGGCCGACGAGTGGCTGCTTTATTCGGAAGACAGTCCGTCCGCCTCCGGCGGGCGCGGCTTCACGCGCGGCGCGCTTTACGACCGGGCCGGCCACCTGGTGGCGTCGGTCGCGCAGGAAGGCCTGATCCGCATGCGCAAGACGCCCTGACGCCGGCTCAGGAGAACCGGCCGCTGAAGCCGGTGATCGCCAGCGGATTGTCGGACATGGCGGCCTTGTCCGGCGTATCTGCCGAAACGCCGCCGGTAAAGGCGTCGAACATGCGCTGGACGAAGCCCTCCGGCAGGTCGCGGGTGATGAAGACCAGCCGCGTGCGATGGTCCTCGTCCGGCCATTTCGGCAGGGTCGCCGGCGGGTGAAACACATGCTGCACCCCGTGCAGCACCACCGGCCGGTCCGGATCCTCGGCAAGCTTCACGATCCCCTTCATGCGCAAGAGCTTCGGCCCGTGGGCGGAGCGCAAGAGGTCGAGGAACATGTCCAGCGCACCGGCGGAAATCGCCTTGTCGCTGGTCAGCGAAAACGCCCGGATCCCGTCGCCATGCCGGTTCACGTCATGCGCGTGCCCATGGTGGTCATGCCCATGGTCGTCGTCGTGATTGTGCCCGTGGTCATGGTGATGGCCGTGGTCGTGATGCGCGTGATCGCCGCCATAGGCCTCCGCGTTGAGCCAGCGCGCCACGTCGGCGGTCTTGGTGGCCGGATCGTAGAGCCCGGTGCCGATCAGATGCGCCGCATCCGCCTCGCCCTCGGCCGCGATGAGGACCGGAGCGGCCGGGTTGAGCGCCGCGATCCGCCGACGCAACGGCGAGGCCGGATCGAGGGCGGCGGCACCGTCGTCCAGGTCGGTCTTGGTCAGCACGATGCGGTCGGCGACGGCGATCTGTTTCACCGCCTCTTCCTGGGTTTCGAGCGTTCCCATCCCGTTGACCGCATCGACCAGCGTCACCACGCCGTCGAGCTGATAGCGCATCACCAGATAGGGATGCTGCATCACCGTGTGCAGAACGGGCGCGGGATCGGCGAGCCCCGTGGTCTCGATCACGACGCGCGACAGACGCTCGGTGCGCCCGTTGTCGAGCCGGCGTAGCAGGTTTTCCAGCGTCGTCACCAGATCGCCGCGAATGGTGCAGCACAGGCACCCGGACGACAGTTCGATGATGCCTTCCTCGCCGCCTTCGACGAAGAGATGGTCAAGCCCGACCTCGCCGAACTCGTTGATGATCACCGCCGCATCCGACAGCGCCGGATCGACCAGCAGCCGGTTGAGCAGCGTCGTCTTGCCGGCGCCCAGGAAGCCGGTGATGACGGTCAGCGGGATCGGCGGCTTGGGGCCGCGCGCGGGCTTTTGCGCAGACGTGGTTTCGCTCACGAGGACCCTCTATCGAAAACTGGCGGGATGATAACGGCGACGTCCGTCCGGGCAAAGCGACATGCCCGATCGCACGTCCCCGGTCAATCGCCGACGCGGAGCCTGTGCCCCGCTAGGGGCGGGGGTTTTGCGGCGGGATCGGCGCGATCAGCAGCGGCTCGCCACGGAAGATTGCGCCCGGTTTCGCCGGCTGTTGCGCCACCGGCGCCGCCACGGCCGGCACGCTCGCC
>PARB01000021.1 GCA_002709505.1 Paracoccaceae bacterium
ATAGCGGCGGAGCGGTTTGGCACCTCGATGTCGGCTCATCGCATCCTGGGGCTGTAGGCGGTCCCAAGGGGTGGGCTGTTCGCCCATTAAAGCGGTACGCGAGCTGGGTTCAGAACGTCGTGAGACAGTTCGGTCCCTATCCTCTGCGCGCGTTGGAAATTTGAGAAGGTCTGTCCTTAGTACGAGAGGACCGGGACGGACGAACCTCTGGTACACCAGTTGTCCCACCAGGGGCACCGCTGGATAGCCACGTTCGGACAGGATAACCGCTGAAAGCATCTAAGCGGGAAACCCACCTCAAAACCAGGTATCCCTGAGAGCCGTGCAAGACCAGCACGTCGATAGGCCGGGTGTGGAAGCGCTGCGAGGCGTGAAGCTAACCGGTACTAATTGCTCGATAGGCTTGATCGAGAAACTCGTGTGTAGTTGAAAGCGCATCCGCTTTAACTGCCACTGATCTCAAGAAGACATATTGGTTTCAAAACTTGCAACAGTCTGGTTTCCGCCGACCCGGTGGTTATGGCAGGGGATCCCCACCTGATCCCATCCCGAACTCAGTCGTTAAGTCCCCTTGCGCCAATGGTACTACGTCTCAAGGCGTGGGAGAGTAGGTCGCTGCCGGGTCCGCAGAGCCCAGACAAAGCAAGTATCTTGCAGACATTTCTTTCCTTTACGACGACATCTGCCGCAAGCCGGCAGTTGCTCCGGCCTTAGCCTTTGGCGGGCCGGATTTGCATTTTGGGGGACACCGCCTAGAGTGCAGCGAACATGTTTGACGCGGGATGGAGCAGCCCGGTAGCTCGTCAGGCTCATAACCTGAAGGTCGTAGGTTCAAATCCTACTCCCGCAACCAACGATCCCTGCGATAGCAGGTTGTCAAAAGCCTCGGCCTCCGAAAGGAAGTCGGGGTTTTTCTTTCCTGCAGCAAAGCGCAGGATGGCACCCAGATCTCCACGCAGTACAATGGCAAGTTCGCCGTCCTCCGGGATAAGGGTCACCTGATCCACAAGGGAACGAAACACCTCGGCAGCTTGTGCTCGCTCTTCTTCGCGCTGGAGATTCTCATAGAGCTGTCTAATTCGGTCCTGGTAGATCTGCGCCATGTTCGGGTGCAGAAAGGGCGGTGGCTCGTCGGCATTGGCCAAGAGTTCGGTTAGTTCGGCTTTGCGCGCCTCAAGCTTCTCGGCCTTGTCCTTCAGCTTGGCTGGCGGAAATCCCTGCAAAATGGCATCTACCATTTTGTCCAGCTCCCGATCGGTGCGCTCCAGCTCACTCTTCCATACTTCCAGATCAGCTCCGCGTTCCATGCGAAGGCGGTTTACCTCCTTTGTGAACTCGGCACAGAATTCCTTGAACAGTTCAGGTCCCATCAGATGCTTCCTGAGGCCGTTCAGTATGGAAGCCTCCAGTGCATCGCGTCGGATGTTCACTCGGTTGTCACAAGTGCCCTTGTTGCGGGCTGTTGAGCACCCCATGAGGTCTTTTGAGATCATCGAGTACCCCCCTCCGCAGCAGCCGCACTTTATCAGCCCCCCGAACAGGTGCTTTGGGCGACGCCGGTTGTTCATAGGGTTTGAACTCTTCTCGGATTTGTCAAAGGCAAGGCTGGCTTGCCGCGCCTTCACGGCATCCCATAGGGACCGGTCAATGACTGAGAGCTCCGGCACCTCTTGAACGACCCATTCGCTCTCCGGGTTTGGGCGCGAGACGCGCTTGCCGGTATCCGGATCCTTCATGTAGCGCAGGCGATTCCAGACCAGCTTGCCGATATAGAGCTCATTGTTCAGGATACCTGTGCCACGCTTGGGGTTTCCGTGGATTGTGGAGGGCCCCCATTCTTTGCCTTGCGGCCCAGGGACGCCCTCACGATTCAGCGTCATGGCAATGGTGCGGGAGGACTTGCCTTCAAGATAATCCTTGAAGATGCGCTGGATGATGCTTGCCTCGGCGGTGTTGATCTCCCGGTGACCGCGCTCGTCCGGATCGGCGGTGCGTACGACGTTATATCCGTAGCAGAGACCGCCTCCGGATTTTCCGCTCTCAACCCGGCCGCGCAGGCCACGGCGAGTCTTGTCGGCGAGATCCTTGAGGAACAGCGCGTTCATTGTACCCTTAAGGCCGACATGCAGATGCGTGACCTCGCCTTCGGAAAGGGTAACGAGCTTCACATCAGCATAGGACATGCGCTTGAAGATACCGGCGATATCTTCTTGGTCCCGGGAGAGTCGGTCCATCGCCTCTGCGAGGATCACATTGAAGCGGCCGTGTGTGGCATCGGAGATTAGGGCCTGAATGCCTGGACGGAGCAGTGAGGCGCCCGAGATTGCATGGTCCGAGTATTCCTCGACGATCTGCCAGCCCTGCTTCTCGGCGTAGAGCCGACACATCCGGAACTGATCTGCGATCGAGGCATCGCGCTGATTGTCGGACGAATAGCGAGCGTAGAGCGCGACCTTCATACGGCGGCCTCCTTACTTGGGGAGGCGGTCCTGTTCATGATGGGCCGTCTCGGCGTTGACAAAGTCGCGGGCGGCCTGACGGGCCAAGAGGCGGACCAGATCGCGGAGGCGGGCATCAGGCTCGGCGCCCGCGAGACACGCGGCGTCGGTGTCCGCCGCTTCGACGGAGAGATGCAGTGTCTCCGCTTTGGTTTGTCGCTGTCGTGCCAAGAGGTCGCCATCCGTTTCTCGCGCGTTGAGGTGCGCAAGACAAAGAATGACATCTCGAAGTGATCGCTCAAGGAAAAATAGTATGTAAAAACAGCGTGTTGTCGGTTTTTCTGGCGCATTACGTCGTGCCGGATCGTAGAAACGGATATAGCCTCGTCGTGAATAACGGCGGGCAAAATCGCTATTGTCTGTTTGATCGCGATGTACATCTAACCCATGCTGCCTTGACGTCGGACCCTGTGGCACATTCCGGGCTCGCGTCCATCTTGGCGTGACTGCTTGCTCTTCGGCACGGCAGTTGAAAAGCCAATGTTTCTTGGTATATATATCCTGATATAGCATGGAGATCGGCGATGAGCAACGCTGCACAGAAACGAGCGATCAAGAATTACCGCGCGCGCCTGACACAGCGCGGCTTCAAACGTTTCGAAGTCATGGCTCTCGAATCCGACCGCGAACTGATCCGCTCGCTTGCTCGCCGTTTGGCCGAAGAGGGGCCAGAAGCGGAAGAGGCGCGCGCCGCGGTGAAGGCCGTCGTGGCGGAGGAGCCGGCGAAGTCCGGTAGTATTCTGACCGCCTTGCGCCGTTCGCCCCTGGTTGGAGCCGAAGTCGAGTTCTCGCGCTCGCGCGATGAAGGGCGAAGGGTCGATCTGTGAGCCGTTACCTTCTAGACACCAACATCATCAGCAATATCGTCAAGCCGAAGCCATCTGAACTTCTGATGAAATGGATGGCAGCTCAGCGGGATGAGGACCTCTTCATCGCATCGCTGACCATAGCCGAAATCCGACGCGGCATTCTGGAAAAACCACGTGGCAAGAAGCGCGATGCACTTGATGCTTGGTTTTCAGGGCCGGAAGGCCCGCAGGAATTGTTCATGGACCGAATCTTAGCCTTTGACGACAAGGCTGCCTTGATATGGGCACGACTTATGGCGGATGGGACGTCTACGGGTCGTCCGCGGAGCACGTTGGATGTGATTATCGCCGCCGTCGCGGGAGCCAACGATTGCGTGGTGGTAACAGAAAACGAAAAAGATTTCTCCGATATCCAGTTCATCAACCCGTTACGCGGTACTGACTGATGTGCTGCCGGAACGATGAATGCGCGGGAGGCCGACATGGCTGAAACACAGATTGAATGGACAGATGCCACGTGGAATCCGGTAGCGGGGTGTTCGATCGTTACAGCCGGCTGCACCCATTGTTATGCGATGGAAATGGCCAAGCGGCTCGAAGCGATGGGTGTCCAGAAATATGCAGGACTAACTCGCAAGACGGGTCGGAGGACCGTTTGGAATGGAGTCGTGCGTGAGGATCGGCAGGCACTGACGATTCCCCACAGATGGCGCAAGCCCCGAAAGATCTTCGTTAACTCGATGAGTGACCTCTTCCATGACCGGGTGACTGATGAATTCATATTGGACGTTTGGCAAGTCATGCGTGAAACGCCACGCCATAACTACCAGATTCTGACTAAGCGTCCCGAGCGTATGGCAGAGTTGGTCAGCGACCGCATCGGAGAGGTCCTGCCCAACGTTTGGCTTGGTACGAGCATCGAAAACGCTGAAGTCGTTGATCGCATCGATGACCTCCGCCGGTCACCTGCAGCGATCCGCTTCATTTCTTTTGAGCCGCTGATTGGTGCCGTTGGCGCAATTGATCTTCAGGATATTCACTGGGCGATTGTGGGCGGCGAAAGCGGAAAGTCCGCCCGTCCAATTCGCGAAGAATGGATTGATGAAATACATGCCCAATGCCTTAAGGCAGGGACGGCATTTTTCTTCAAACAGTGGGGAACTTGGGGCAAGGACAACAAGAAGCGCTCGAAGAAGGCCAACGGGCGAGAATATCGTGGACGCACCTGGGACGAAATGCCTGCCGCCCCGCAAGCGGTTGTGTAAGAGTTTAGAGATAGGCGGGGAGGCAACATGGTCGAAAAAAGATACGAATGGGCAGATGGCGCGAAGCTCGAAGAGCATTCGCGGCGCAAACACAAGATTCTTCGTGAGTACGTCTTTGATTATCTTACCGTTCGCTGCAAATTACCCCAACAGGAACGTTTCAGGCTTGCAATAGTCGATGGTTTTGCTGGTGGGGGGCGTTACCAGTGCGGAACGCCCGGGTCCCCGCTGATTTTCATTGAAGAACTCAGGCGCGCGACTGAAGCGGTCAACACACAGCGGGCGGCGCAAGGCTTGGGCGCTATTGAGGTCGAGTGTCTTCTCATTTTTAATGATGCCAGTCGGGATGCGATTGAACTATTGAAGACCCATGTCGCACCACTGCAGGCAGATATCGCGGAAACATGCCCGAAGCTGCATCTTCGCGTAGAGTACTTGAATGAGTTCTTCGAGAAAGCTTACCCGAAAACCAGGGCGTTGCTGGAGCAGGGCCGTTATCGAAGCGTATTGTTCAACTTAGACCAGTGCGGGGATAGCCACGTCGAGCGTGACACGATCGTCGACATCATGCGGACCTATCCAGCGGCTGAGATCTTCTACACGTTCATGATCAGTTCTCTTTTGGCCTTTTTGAAAAAGGACCAACCAGATCAACTCACTGCCCGACTGGACTATCTTGGGCTCAAGACCACCGATATCGGTGAACTGAACGGGGTCATGAGCAAGAATGACTGGCTCGGCACGGCTGAAAAAATCGTTTTTGACGTCTTCAGGAGATGCGCTCCCTATGTAAGCCCGTTCTCGATTAATAACCCTGGTGGCTGGCGGTATTGGCTCATTCACTTCGCCAACGCTTGCCGTGCGCGGCAGGTCTACAACAACATCCTGCATGACAATGCAACGATGCAGGCACATTTCGGTCGGTCTGGCCTCAACATGCTGTCTTATGATCCGCGGCATGACGAAGGCATGCTCTATCTGTTCGACAGTGATGCCCGTGCGTCCGCGAAGAGCCAACTCCTGGGAGATATTCCGCGTCTTGTGACTGAGACTGGTGATGCGATGCCCGTCATGGATTTCTACGAGAGCATCTACAACGTCACACCTGCTCACGCTGATGACATTCATACGGCGATTATCGAGAACCCCGATCTTGAAGTCATTACACCTGCAGGCGGTGAGCGACGGAAAGCAAACACGATTGGGGTCAATGATGTCATCAAGGTGAAGACACAGCGCAGCTTCTTCCCGATGTTCCTCGATGCCGGTGCGGACGGAAAGCGTCGCAAAAGATGAGCGCCAGCGAAGGCCAAGATCCTGAATGGCGTGAATTCGAGCGTCTGGTTGCGCGAATAGAGGCTGATGCAGACCCCGGAAATGTGACTGTTAACTCTCCTGATCGTATCAGATGCAAGATTACAGGTCAGCTACGAGAGGTCGATGCAAGTATCCGTACGCGGATTGGAACCGCCGAAGTCCTTTTGACGATCGAGTGTCGGCGAAGGACTGCAATTCAGGATGTCACCTGGATCGAGCAACTGGCCGCGAAGAAAAAGGCGATTGGTGCAGATCGTACGATCGCGGTGAGTGCGTCTGGTTTCACCGACAGTGCCCGGAAGGTCGCCGAGCAAAGCGGTGTTTCTCTTCGAGAGCTCTCGGAAATCGCGAGTGAGGATGTCAATTCATTGCTGCAGGTAGACTTCGTGCTCTTCTGGCACAAAGCGTGCGTCATCTCACGAGTCGGCATTCGAAAATTTCGCTCGCTCGATTGGAAGATGCCAGAGCCGTCGGATGTTGACTGCACGCTACCCGAGGATACGGACCCTTTCGCATCCATCTTTCGTAACGAGGAGACCGGCGCGGCCTGGTCTTTGAACGATCTTTGGCTCCAGCTTCAGGAGGCAACTGATCCGTTTGAAGGCATAGAAAAGGCCCAGTCACCCGTTTTCCGAACGGTGTGCTTTCCCTACCCCGGCGAGGTGACCGTCACGACTCCCGACGGACCCGTTCGGTTGGGAGACGTAATACTCACCGTTGCTCTCTGGGTAGAGGCAGAACACATTCCTTTCGATGAGGCCAACAGGGTCGAGTATTCATCCGGCGATATCGATGCCATCCAGCGCGTAGAATTTTCTTCGCAGCGGCGGATGGGAAAGAATCAGCGCATCTCCTTGCAGCTGCCTAAGCACTCGGAAAGTATTCGTGACCTAAGAGCAGGATTTTTTCAGCCTTCCAACGAAAAATAGCGGAAATTATCTCGTAGGTTCTCCTCTACGTGTTGGCCCGTGGCCAGCGCAGTTTCCCACGGCCGACGCGCAACGCTTCCACCAACCTAGTATTGCCCGGCAGCCGCCCCGAGAACAGGCTGGGCTTCGGATCAAGTGCCGATTTCTTGAATGCCGCCACCCGCTGATAGTCAGGCGTCGCCATCCAGGTCCGCCCATCTCCATCGTCTGTGACAATCCGATAGAGGCCGGCAGGTGGGGCGGTCGCGGTGTCGAGCAGGCGCTTGTAGTGTTCGACCGACCATTTCTGAATGCCGCCACTCAGGGCCTCCGTTCGGAACCGCGCCCATAGCGCTGCCGTGTCGGGGGTCGGCCAATCACCAGCATCGGTGTAAGCTGTGATCTCGTCGGATTCGAGCCAGGCCCTCATCTCCGCGGGCGTGACGAAGGCTGGCTCGGCATCCTCGATTGCCGCCATGGCTGCGCGCCGTGATGGAAGGCCCGCGCGGATCAGCATCGACATCATGAATTGTGGAACGCCGGTTTCGACCGCTGCTGCGGCGCCCCCCACCACTGTTTCTGGAGACCAGCCGAGGGACATGCGGCGGGTACGAACAGCTTCCAAGGCCCAGACCAAACGATAGGTGAAGGCCTCTTCGACAGCCCGCATATTCTGAGGCCCAATATTGGCGACATCGTCGCCAGACACCCAACGGCGCAGGATGTCCTTCCAGTTGGCCGGTAGCGCGTTGGTCTTGTCGGGAATGAACGGCCGCATAAACAGCAGGCGTTCCCCGAGACCTGAAAGGGCGTCGACAAGTTCGCCGACATCTCCACTCAGCGCGGCAGCGTCAGCTTGATCGAGGAGATCGGCCAACTCGTCTGCCATGGCATCAATGGCGAGCCCAGCCTCAAGCCCGACACCCATCGCGAAATGTCCGCGCCGCGCCTCCGTTGTAGTGGACTTCCATATGAGTTCAGCGCGCGCCTCGAACACCTTCTTGTGCAATGGCGCGATGTCCTCGTCTTCTCGGGCTATCTGGCGCGCCCAGAGCGACCCTTTGAGCGCCTCGTCCAAGAGCGTTGGCAGATCCGCCCGGTCGGAGTCCAGCGCTTCAATCAATCCGAAGACAGTCGCATCGAGACGTTCGACGATTTGCGAAAGCGGTTCCTCGTCGATTGTCTCCCCCTCGTCATCACCGCCTTCATCTTCACCGTCATCTGCGTCATATTCCGCGCCGGCCGCCAAGCGCTCGGCGACTGCGGCTTCCTCCGCGGGCGATCTCCAGGCTTCGCGGGCGTTGGCGAGATATTCCCATGCGTCATCGCGCTCCAGAACGCCTTCACGGGCCAGGCGCTCAAGGATCTCTGCGACGATTTGGATGAGGCCGCTCTTCAGTGTGCGGGCCTTGGCGGAGGCAACCAACTCACGCCACTCTCTTTCTCGCCATTTGATCTTGTCGAACATCACGTGAACGATGAGGCCTTCGACGTCCACGAAAGCGCGGCCGGCTCGCCCGGAGACATTTGCGAACTCCTCGCCTTTGATCTTCTCGCCTCTGCGGACCAGATACGGCACCAGCATAACTGCAGCGTTGAGATTGAGGCCTTGCGAGAGCGTCGGCGATGCAACGATGACCTTCAAGACGCCCTCGGACAGCAGCGTTTCCAATTCGCGCAGGAATGGGCTCGGAAGCCGACCGTGATGGATTGCGACACCTACCTTCAGACTGGCAACGGCGGGGTGGTCTTCTCCCAACCACTCCTTGCCGACCTCAAGAGCGCGGGCAATCGGTGCCTCATCCTCCAGCAGCGAGCCCAAATATCCACGCTTGCAGAGGTCAACGACTTGTTTGCCGAAGCCTTCGACCCAATTGGCTTGGGTTGAAAAGATCAGCGTCCTCTTACCTTGGCCGGCGAACTCCCATGCAGCGAACAAGGTGAGATGCGACGTCTTGCGCGGATAGGGTAGTTTTTCTTTGCCTCTAGCCGGTCTCTGCACTACGAATTTATCGATGAACGGACCATTGCGATTCAGATCGAGGCGAAGCAGTGCGTCTTGGCCCCGCCAAGTAAGCGTGCCAAATCGTTGTCGGGTCGGACGCCAGTCTGAGAGCACCGGCGCGCCGGGTTCGTCGGAGCGTATCCATGCCGTGAGATCGTCTAGCTCTTCGCCACTGGGCAGAATGGCGGACAAACAGACAATCCTACGGCTCTCCGCGTCCGAGCGCCGAAGCAGGCGTTGGACCAGCGTCTCATAACGGATTTCACGCTCGCTCGGGCCGATCATATGGCCTTCGTCGAGGACGATGAGACCGACATCGTCTATCAGAGATGGGTCGCTTCGCAGTGCGAAGTCGAGCTTCTCAGGTGTCGCGATGATGATTTCGCGAGTGCGCAATGCGTCTTCATCGCCTGCCGAAAGGCCGCTGGCACCGTAAAGTGAGGAGACGCTGAAGCCGAGGGGCGCGAAGGTTTTTCTGAAGGATCGCTCGGTTTGTGCGGACAGCGCACGCAGCGGCGTGACGATCAGGACCCGGCGCGCCGACGACAGGGTCATCAACGCGGCAATCTCGGCTACCCGCGTTTTGCCTGCGCTGGTCGGTAAGGCGACAACCAGATCGTCCGTGACGTCGGTGGAGCGCCGGGCTGCTTCGCGCTGCGATGGCCACAACTCCACCTCGGAATTCTTGCGAGCATAGAGCGATGAGATGAATAGCCTGCGCAGGTCCGGGTATTTTTCCTCCGTTCCCTCCGGTGGCTCGGTCGGCAGACTTTCGTGCAGGGAATGCTGCCACAGGTCATCGATAAGGTGGCGACAGAGGTTCGATATCCACCACAGGGGGACATTCTCCGCATTGTCTGCAAGACTGACCGCGGCGTCGAGCAATGCCCTTGCTGTCTCGATCGGCTCGGCTTCGCCCGTCTCAAGCGCGAAATCAAAATACGCCAGCGCCCGGCAGATCGTCGTGTTGAGGATGGTCGACAGAACCTCATCGACATCGGGCTTTTCACCCCGCAGCATCTCGGCGATCTGCTCATCCTTGTGATCGTCGTTGTCCAGCCACTCGCGAACGAAGCCGCGCAATTGGCCGAGATCGCGCAGGATCAGATGTTGGATCGCTGTTTCGCCGGGTGAGGTGTTGAGATCGCCCGCAGTCTCATTGAAGAGCGAATAGGCAACGGCTGAAAATCCGGCGAGATGATAGGCTGCGGCAGCGATGGTGCGGCGGAAGCCTCGATCAGGCGACCCCGCATCACCATTGCGAACAAGGGCTTCGAAGGCATTGGCTGCACGCTCGAATGCCTTACTGGTCAGGTCCGAGGTGCCGGCCTGAGCACGCAGCGCCATTGCGCCCCTAAGCAAAGCAAAGCCGTGTTCCGCAAGATCCGTTTCGATCGTCGCGCCGAGCGGCGGCGCATTCGGCGGCAGTACACCGTTTTCGCGCATCAGCGACCATGCCGCGCCGCGATACAGGAGGCGTCCGAGGATGCCATCGACGGTCGCGTCCGTCAGGAAAGTTGTCAGCTCGTCAATCGTCTCCAAGATCTTCCGCCTCCTGGTACATGGCCGCGATGAAGTCCTGGTGGTCTTTGACGTGAATGTTCACGACATACTGGTCTCGATTGCTGCCGGTCGCCTCGAGATCCTGTTTCAACGAAGCGTGTGGACCGTTGCCCGATATAGTGAAAAGCATGTGATCGATGCGATCCGCCCGGAGAGACTTCAGGCCCACCTCGTCGCGAAGGCTGCGGCCCAGTGCGTTGTCGTCCGGGTCGTTGCTTTCCAGCAGGCGGTTTGCAACGAACAGCAGCGAGTCCGGCGTACACCGACCGCTATCGCGGTTGAGTACCTTGCGGGCGCTCGTGACCGTTGACTTTCCCAGTACCTTGTTGCTCTTAGCTTCCCCTTTCAGGAGCCAGAGTTTCTCGCCTTTACTGTCATACCCGGCCCCGATGAAATCATCTCCGCGCATGGCCATGTTGCGCCCGTCCTTGTAGCGGAGACGGCGCACAGGGACACGCAGGCCAATCTCCTCCTCGACGAGCTCAGTCGCGAGAATTTCGCCGAGATCGCCCGAACGACCCTTGGACGTCTGAGGCATCGCCTCGCTGAGGATCTCGGCGGCGACCTTGTATCCGAGCCGGTCCACGTCCTCCGCAATGCGTTCCAGTCGGTCGTAATGCGAACGGATCGTTTCAGCCAAGTCCCCCTGGATTTCATCGCGGCCACCATGCTTCTCGACATAGGTCCAGTAGTACTTGCGTTTGTCTTTTTCTCTCGTGGCGTCGCACCACCTCTCATACAGGCTCACGTAGGCCTCCCACGATCATTGCATCGCGAAGGTTGATCAGTCGGCAATCTTTGCACATCCGCTCAACTCCACAGACAGGACAATGGCGCCGCAGCCAGCCGGTCACCAAATGGCACAACATCCGTGCTGTCATAGAGCACGGTGCCAAAAGCAAAGCGGTCTCCGCAGGCTTCGGCCAAGGCGCGCAGCCCAGCGAAATCGCCGGACTTGACCGTGGCGCTCGCCTTCACCTCGATGCCGGCGATCATGCCGTCGTCACGCTCCAGCACGATGTCGACCTCGCGCATGTCGCGATCGCGGAAGTGATAGGGTGTCAGTCGCAGGTCCGAGGCTGTCGTCAGCTTGAGCACTTCCGAGAACACGAAGCTTTCCAGCAGGGCGCCGAACGTCCCGCGATCCGCCTTCACCCTGTCGAAGGTCAGGCCCCGCGTGCTCGCCAGCAGGCCGGAATCGAGGAAATATAGCTTCGGTGTTTTGACGATGCGCTTCAGCGCGTTGGTGAACCAGGGCTGCAGCGTCGCGATCAGAAAGACCTGTTCGAGCAGCCCGACGTAGCGCTGTCCCGTCTTGTGGCTGACATTGATGCTGGCTCCGAACTGCGAATAGTTGACCAATTGGCTGGAATGCTCGGCCAGCAAACGCACGAATTTCGGGAGCTCGGTCAGCTTCTCGACCTCTGCGATGTCCCTGAGATCGCGGGTGAGAACCGAGGTGAGATAGGATCGCGCCCAGTCCTGCCGGCGCCGCTCGCTCTCACGGGCGATCGCCTCGGGAAAGCCGCCGAGCAGGACGGAGTGGACGAGATCGTCGCCGACGATCGCTTTGCTTGGCTTTTGCAGCTTTCCCTCGAAGAGACGCTCCAGAAAGGTCGGCGTCCTGCCCTCGATCTCGGCCCGTGCCAGCGGCAGCATCTCGAGCGTTTCCATCCGGCCGGCGAGACTATCGGCGACCCGTGGCAAGGTCAGCACATTCGCTGAGCCGGTGAGGAGAAATCGGCCCGGACGATAGTCCTCGTCGACCGTCTTCTTGATCGCCAGCAGCAGGTCGGGCGCGCGTTGAATCTCGTCGATGATGGCCCTATCCAGTCCCCGGATGAACCCGGCCGGATCGGACCGCGCAGCCTCCAGCACGGTCTGGTCGTCCAGCGTGATATAGGTGCGGCCGGCTTCCCCCATCTTCTTGACGAGCGTGGTTTTGCCAGCCCGCCGTGGCCCTACAATGAGAACCACGGGCGTATCCGAAAGGGCTTCCTCCGCCCGGCGCTCTACAAACCGCTTGAACATCCCGTCCTCTAGTCTCCGACATTTGGAACTATCTGTCTCGGCTGATTGGAAGTCAATGGGTCGCTAATTGGAACCAAGAAGGTCGCGATCTGGAAGGGGATGGGAGGGGAAAGCCTTCTCCCTGGTCGGCACTGGCATTGCCGACACACCCCCATCAGCGGGGAGGCCCCGCAACGCCCCCTGAGAGTGAGAGTGCGGGCGGGTTTTCCGTGACGGGTTGAGGGCTGGAGGAGAGGCCTCCGGCGCCCGTCGCGGAGATCATTCCGATGACCATGGAGCATCGCGCGGCCCGCAAGAGCGGCCCGCGAACGAACCTTTATGACGACATTACCGACAAGATCATCGCCGAGCTGGAGGACGGCCGGCTGCCATGGGTCCAGCCCTGGGGGACGGCGGCGGCGCAGGCGCCGCTCGCCATGCCGCGTAACGCGGCCACCTCCCGGCAGTATTCCGGGATCAATGTCCTGATCCTCTGGGGCGCCGTGATCCAGCAGGGCTATCCAACCCAGCACTGGCTGACCTTCCGCCAGGCGCTGTCACTCGGCGGCAATGTCCGCAAGGGCGAGCGCGGCACCACCGTCGTCTACGCCGACCGTTTCACGCCTGAAGACGAGAAGCGCCGCGCCCGGGAGACCGGGGAAGACGCCAATAGCATCCCGTTCCTGAAGCGCTTCACCGTGTTCAACGCGGCGCAATGCGAGGGTCTGCCCGACGATATCACCGTCGAGGCACCGCCACCGCCGCCCGGGCTGATCGAGCCGCGGGTCGAGGAACTGATCGCCGCGACCGGTATCGACTTCCGGATCGGTGGCAACCGCGCCTTCTATGTCCCTTCGCAGGATTATGTGCAGGTGCCACCTCCGCAGGCTTATTTTGAGCCGATCAACTGGCACAGGACCGCCCTGCACGAGATGGGGCACGCAACGGGCCATGCCTCAAGGTTGGGGCGGGACTTCTCGGGCGCTTTCGGCACGAAGAAATACGCCTTCGAGGAACTGATCGCCGAGATTTCGAGCGCGTTCTGTTGCGCCTCGCTCGGGATCGTCCCGACTGTGCGCCATGCCGATTACATCGGCTCCTGGCTGGAGGTGATGCGCGAGGATTCGCGGGCCATCGTGCGTGCCGCCTCGCAGGCCAGCAAGGCGGCCGACTGGCTGCTGGCCCATCTGCCCGACGCCGGCACCGATGTTGAGCGGCAGACCCCGACGGAAGGGAGGACTGCGGCATGATCCTCCTGACCGACACACAGCGTGACCGTTTGCTGGCGAATGGCCGCGATCGCGATCAGGATCACATTCCGATCGTGAAATTTTTCAATCCCTTTGGCGCCGGTGTCTGGCTCGCGACCGAGCTCGACGAGGACGGCGACATCATGTTTGGCCTGGCCGACATTGGCTACCCCGAACTTGGCTCATGGAGCCTCAACGAACTGCGTTACATTCGGCTGCCCTTCGGCATGGGCATCGAGCGGGATCTGCTCTTCACGGGGGACTTCCCGATCTCGGTCTGGGCCGAGGCCGCCCGCGATGCCGGCAGCATTCGCGATGCCGAGCGCCTGCTTTATCGCTCGGGCCGTCTGCCAGGCGGGACACGCCCCGATGCGGAGCCCCGGCGTTCCTGAGATCCACGCTCTTCAGCTTCGGCGCCGCTCTCTTCGAAGGAAGAGGGCGGCGCTTCTCCTCGTGACACGGTGAAAGTTCGGCGCCCGGCCGACTGCCCGTCGGAGAACAGCACCATGACACGAAACACGAGAACACCCGCCATCGAACCGCAGCCGCTGCGGTTCTCCGCCCAAGAGCAAGCCGTGGTCTACGAGGCCCGGCAGATCCTGCTGCGCCACCTCAATCAAAACCCTGTCCTGTCGTCCTGGCAATCGGTGCTCGATTATTGTGCCCTCACCATCAGGGGCGATGTGGAGCGTTTCCATGCCCTCTATCTCGACCGGAGGAACCGGCTGATCTCAGACGAGTGCCTCGCCATCGGCACCATCGATCACGTCCCGGTCTATCCCCGGGAGGCGCTGCGGCGCTGCCTGGCGCTCAATGCCTCGGCGCTGATCATCGTCCACAATCATCCGGCCGGTGATCCCGAGCCCTCAGCCGCCGACCTCGCGATGACGAAGGAAATCCGAAATGCCTGTGCGTCCCTAGGGGTGATGCTGCACGACCACATCATCACCGGTGCTGGCCGGGAGATCAGCTTGCGTGCCCGCGGTGAGTTCTGATGGGTCTGCGTGTTCATATGCGGCTCGGCCATGAGAGGGAAAGGAGGGTGGAGGTTTCATGACGGGCTGGTTGCCGGAGAGAGAGGCTCCCCGGCGTCCGTCATGGAGACACTGACATGGCCACTGCCACGCAGAAAATCACCCTGTCGTCCTCGCGCGACATCCCCTTCAACAAGCTGGTGCTCAGCCAGTCCAACGTCCGGCGGGTGAAGGCCGGCATTTCGGTCGAGAAACTGGCCGAGTCCATTGCCCGGCGTGGGCTGATCCAGTCCCTGCATGTCCGGCCCGAGCTCGATGCCAAGGGGCAGGAAACCGGCCTTTTCGAGGTGCCGGCTGGCGGCCGCCGCTACCGGGCGCTGGAACTGCTGGTCAAGCAGAAGCGCCTCAACAAGACCGCACCGGTGCCCTGCATCGTCTCGGACGCCGGAGACGATATCCTGATCGACGAGGTCTCACTCGCCGAGAATATCGAACGCGCGCCGCTGCATCCGCTCGACCAGTTCCGCGCCTTCCAGGTGCTGCGAGAGAAGGGCATGAGCGAGGAGGAAATCGCCGCCGCCTTCTTCGTCGATGCCAAGGTGGTGAAGCAGCGCCTGCGCCTGGTCTCGGTCTCGCCGGCGCTGCTCGAGATCTATGCCGAGGACGGCATGACGCTTGAACAGCTCATTGCCTTCACAATCTCCGACGACCATGCCCGGCAGGAACAGGTCTGGGCGGCGATCAAGGATGGTTGGCAGAAGGAGCCTTACACGATCCGGCGTATGCTAACCGAGACCACGGTGCGGGCCTCCGACAAGCGGGCTCTCTTCGTCGGCATCGAGACCTATGAGGCGGCGAGCGGCTATGTGCTGCGCGATCTCTTCCAGCAGGACGATGGCGGCTGGCTCCAGGACCCGGTGCTGCTCGACCGGCTGGTCGGCGAGAAGCTGAAGGCAGAGGCAGAAACCATCGCCGCCGAGGGCTGGAAGTGGATCGAGGTCGCGGCGGATTTCCCTTATGGCCATACCAGTGGCCTGCGTCGCCTGACCGGCACCACAGTCGATCTGACCGATGACGAACGCGCCGAGCGCGAAAAGCTGCGGGACGAGTTCGACGCGCTGGAGGCGGAATATGCTGAGGCTGACGAGTTCCCCGACGAGGTTGATGCTCGCCTCGGCGAGATCGAGGAGGCGCTGGAGGCCTTCGAGGCCCGTCCGATGCGGTATGACGCGGACCAGATGGCCCGTGCCGGTGTCTTCCTCAGCATTCGTCACGACGGCCAACTCGCCGTCGAGCGCGGCTATATCCGTGCCGACGACGAGGCGGTGGAAGGTCAGGAAGGGCAGGGTGCCGATGGGTGTTCTCCCGAGGGCGGCGAGTCCGGTGGTTTGCAGCGCGCTGTCATTACGGTGGGTGGTACGGCCACCGAACCCGAGGAGGACGAAGAGCTTGAGACCATCCGGCCGCTGCCCGATCGGCTCGTCAGCGAACTGACCGCGCACCGCACGCTGGCGCTCCGGGACGTTGTGGCGATGAACCCGCATGTGGCGATGACGGCGCTCCTGCATCGGTTGGTCACCGATTGCTTTCTGCCGCATTCCACCAGAGGTTGCCTGGAGGCCCATGTCCGGGAAGTTCATTTCCCGGCACAGGCCGACGATCTGGGCGAAAGCGCCTCGGCGAAGTCCATCCAGGATCGGCATGAACGCTGGGGCGATCATATCCCCGCTGACGATGCTGCGCTCTGGGACTGGCTGGTCGATCAGGACGATGACACCCGGATGGAGTTGCTCGCCCATTGCGTCAGTTTCGGCGTCAACGCCTTGCACGAGAAGCCCAACCCCTATGGCGGCATGGGCGTCAGCCAGCACGGGCTCGACCTGCGCCTGTCCCAGGCCGACCGGCTGGCGCGGGCGACGGGCCTCGACATGGTGGCGGTGGGCTGGCGCCCGACCGTCGCCAACTATCTCGGCCGCGTGACAAAGCCTCGGATCATCGAGGCAGTGCGCGAGGGCGCTGGCGAGCGGGCGGCCCAGCTCATCGACCATCTGAAGAAGAGCGACATGGCCACCGAAGCCGAGCGCCTGCTGGCCGAAACCGGCTGGCTTCCGGAGCCGCTGCGCATGGTGGATCGCGATGCCGATATCGCGATGGATGCCGGGGTCAACACTGAGGCGGATGATCTGCCTGAATTCCTTGCCGGCGATGGCGAGGATGAAGACGCCACGGAGGACGAGGAGCAGCCAATGGTCGCCGCCGAATGATCTTCAGGTGGGGCGGCGTTCGCTGCCCCGCCTCATCTCTTCCGTTTCCGCAACTTGTCTGGTCCTCGTGACCGGGCTTTTTCTTTGGAGAACCCTGATGCCCGCAGATATCAAAAATGATAAGTGCTTCCCTAGGTCTGACATCAGAGCTTTTGATCTAATGTTCGCGCCAGTTGGGCGAAGGGCGCGTTGGATTGCTGGGCAAAGGCGATGATCCACGCCCCTTGGAGTTTGCAGTGCAAAGAAAAGGCGGCGTCGTTGGGCCGGGGATGACCCAACCGTTTGGCGTGTTTCTCGATACATTTCGTCCAGCTGCCATAGACCTCCTGCGCGGTGATCTGGAGACGCGGTTCCAGCGGGGCGGCTTGCAGGATGCTGAGCACGGGACAGGCCGGGACATGAGGTTGCGACGTCACCTCGGAGGCAATGGCGTCGCAGACCATGAGCGCACCTTCGTCAAAGCTTTCGGCCTGCGCGAAGGTCGTATCGAGCAACCGTTCCAGCCACGCCCCGGCCCAGCGTGTCGCGGCTTCGGCCAATTCCTGTTTGCCGTTCGGGAAATGGTAATAGAGCGACCCTTTCGGGAGCCCCGCCTCTTTGAGAAGCTCCGAAAGACCAACGCCCGAATACCCCTTCTGGCGAAAGAGGTTCGAGGCGGTGCGGATCAGCTTGTCGCGAGACGTTGGGTCACTCATGACAAAACAGATAGCGCCATTGGACCGATTGGTCTATTGATTGCGTAGACCAGTCGGTCCAATACAGAGGAAGAATGCAAGGAAAGCGAGAGTTTTGGAACAGGCCGCGCAGACAATCACCATTCCGGCGGACGGAGCCACACTTATCGGGACCTGGTATCCGGCATCCGATGCACCCCGGGCCAGTCTGCTGCTGCACGGGGCCACTGGTGTGCCGCAGCGCTTTTACCGCCATTTCGCCGCTTGGGCTTCCGCGCGCGGGATCAATGTCCTGACCTATGACTATCGAGACTTCGGCGCGTCCCAGACCCGACCGATGCGCGAAAGTCAGGCGAATTTCGCGGATTGGGCCGTGCACGATCAGACCGCAGCACTCGATACGCTGGCCAAACTGGCTCCGACAGGCCCCTTGTGGGTGCTCGGGCACAGTTTGGGCGGGCTTGGTCTTCCGTTCCAGAACCTGCCCGACCGCGTCACGCGGATCACCACCATCGGAGCCGGGATCGGACATTATACCGACCATCCCTGGAGCTACCGGCCCAAGGTTCTAGCCTTCTGGTTCGCGCTTGGCCCCGTGGCGACCGCCCTTGCGGGCTATATGCCGGGTAAACGATTGTCGCTAGGGGCCGATCTGCCCGCCGGTGTCTATTGGCAGTGGCGCAGATGGTGCACCCGGCGCGATTTCTACGCCTCGGACATCGGTGTCACCCTGCCGGAGCCGAATTACAGCATCGAGGGCAAGGACATCCGTATTTGCGTCGCCGCCGACGATGTCGTCGTCCCGCCGGTTGCGGTGCGACGCTATGCGGAGGTCTTTGCCTCCTCAGATGCCGAATTTCGCATCTTCGATCCCGCCAACTACGGTCTGCCCGCGCTCAAACATATCGAAGCCCTGTCCAAAGAGAGCGCGCCCGTCTGGGCCGACCTACTTGATCTGCCTCAGCCCGATCTGACCTGCAAGGCCCGCCCATGACTGATAGTGCGACACAGGATGGAACCCGCTCAGAAGTCCTGAGCACCCGCGCCCGGAAAACCATTCTCTGGGCCAATATCGCCATGATTGCGATGATCGTTATCCACGACAGGATAGTGCCCCGCGGCGTGGTGTAGGAAGCCGCGAGCGTCGCTGATCGCGAGGCTGGCGGTCATCGTNGATCTTCGGAGTAGGTTTGGGTTGCGACACCTGAAACCTGAGACGGAGATGACGATGACCGACGACAGAATGGCTCTGATGGAGCTGGTTGAGAAGCAGGCTGATGGCGATCTCGTGCGCGAGATGCTGGCCTTTGCAGCCGAGCGCATCATGGAGGCCGAGATCGAAGCGCGGACCGGCGCGGCCAAGGGCACGCGCTCGCCAATGCGAGAGGCCCAGCGGAATGGATACCGGGAGCGGGATTGGGATACGCGTGCCGGCCGGATCGCGCTAGAGATCCCGAAGCTGCGCAAGGGCAGCTATTTCCCCAGCTTCCTTGAACCGCGGCGGACAGCCGAGAAGGCATTGGTGGCGGTGATCCAGGAGGCTTACGTTCACGGCATCTCCACGCGGTCCGTGGATGACCTGGTGAAGGCCATGGGAGCTGGCGGCATGTCTAAGAGCCAAGTCAGCCGGTTGTGCATGGAAATCGACGAGCGGGTCGACGCCTTCCTGTCGCGGCCGCTTGAAGGCGCGTGGCCCTACCTGTGGTTGGACGCCACATACCTGAAGGTCAGGGAGGGCGGGCGCATCATCAGCAAGGCGGTGATACTCGCGGTGGCGGTCAACGAGGACGGCAAGCGCGAGGTTCTGGGTGTCGCAACCGGTCCATCCGAGGCGGAGGTGTTCTGGACTGATTTCCTGCGCAGCCTCGCCGACCGGGGCCTGCGTGGCGTCAAGCTGGTCATCGCCGACGACCACAAGGGCCTGCGGGCCGCCGCACGCCGGGTCTTCAACGCCACTCATCAGCGCTGCCGCATCCACTGGATGCGCAATGCCCTGGCGCATGCCCCTGCGAAACAGCGCACGGCAGTGGCGGCGATGTTGAAGACGGTCTTCGCCCAGGAAAGCAAGGCCGACGCCGAGAACCAGTGGGCCGTCGTGGCGGACGCCCTTCGGGAGAAACAGCCCAAGCTCGGCGCCCTGATGGACAACTCCCGCGACGATGTGTTGGCCTACATGTCGTTCCCTCGAGAGCACTGGACCCAGATCGCTTCGACCAACCCGCTGGAGCGGGTGAACCGAGAGGTAAAGCGACGTGCGGATGTCATCGGGATCTTCCCGAACGACGCCGCCATCATCCGCCTCGTCGGCGCTCTGATGCTCGAAACCAACGATGAATGGGCAGTGGCGCGGCGATACATGAGCCTTGAAACCCTGGCCCGCGTCACCGACAATCCCACCGTCAGGTTGCCCGCCGTGGCATCCTGATCAGACCCGGACCTCTCCGAAGGTCGACGCTCCTACACCACGCGCGGGGGCACTATCGTCAAACAGACAGGCTGGAGACTGCCCCAAACCTGTCGTTCCAGTGTGTTTCAAAGAAAGGCAGCGCTCACGCGCCGCCTTCCGCCAGGCGATAGACCGGGATGCCCATCTTGCGTGCCTTGTCGGCGAGGTTTTCCTGAATGCCGGTTCCGGGGAAGACGATAACCCCGATCGGCATGGTATCGAGCATCCGGTCGTTGCGCTTGAAGGGCGCGGCCTTAGCGTGTCTCGTCCAGTCGGGCTTGAAAGCGACCTGCGCGACCTTGCGGTTGTCGGCCCAAGTGGCCGCGATGCGTTCCGCCCCTTTCGGCGAACCTCCGTGCAGGAGCACCATGTCGGGGTGTTTGGCATGGACCTGATCGAGCCTGGCCCAGATCAGCCGGTGATCGGTGGTGTCGCCGCCCGAGAAGGCGATCTTCGGCCCGGCGGGTAGCAGCACCTCGTTGTCGGCCCTGCGCTTTGCGGCGATGAAGTCACGGCTGTCGATCATGGCCGAGGTCACCTGGCGATGGTTGACCCGTGATCCGGAGCGCGGCGACCAGGGCGTGCCGGTTGTGCGCAGGAAGAGGTCGGCGGCAGTGTCCCGGAAAGTCTCCATGCTGTCCCGGCGCTCGATCAGGTTTTGTCCTATACCGACCAGGGTCTCCAACTGGACGGATTTCACCTCGCTTCCGTCCTGTTCGCGCTGAAGACGCTTCTGAGCCTGCTCGTTGTCGTCGAGTTTGCGTTCGATCCGCTCGACGGCGCGGTGGAAGGTGTTGACGGTGGACCACATGATCTCGTCTAGGTCGAAATCGAGGCTGGTGTCGGCCATGGTGGAGATCAGNGCNTCGAANATGTCNGNNACNGCGCCCTGGATGGCNTTGTCNTCGGGCGTGATCCGGGGATCGGCCTCGNCCTCGGCGGGACGGTAGCCATAGAGTTCGAGNTCTTCGANGACATGGCCGGTNGGNGANGTGCTGTGATCGGGNTCNAATTCGTCATGNGCNTNCATGGGATGNGTCCTTCGGNNGGACCGCGACCGTCGCGGCCTTCATGGCGACGACAAGCCCACGGGCGCTCCGGNCTGGCAGNCCGAGCNCTTTGGCTNAGGNCCTTGATGGCAAAGCCCGGCTGATTTGCTTCGCGCTGTAAAGGCGGGCNTGCCCGCCGACGGAAATCAGTCGGGCGCCGCCATTGCNGGGCCGGAGCGTTTGTGGGCCGCTCGCCCTCTCAAGAAGGCCAAGGCGCGGNCCCCTTGCCGAGGTGCCGCAACCCCTTGCCCATGGCGGGATCGGTNATCNCCGANCACGGCCCTCTCTGGNTATNGTGCGCGCNNNNTGAAACGGCTGACGTCCTCNGGGGCNATCTGCACCCGGATCTGCGCCCGAAGCGCCTCCAGGCCGAAGCTGACGAGATCGTCGTTGAAATCTCCCAGCATGGGCGAGAGCGTGATGGCCTCGATCCCGGCCTCGATGGCCCGGTCCACCAGGCTGTCCCGCGCGGCGTCACCTGCCGGATCCTTGTCGCGGACGATATAGAGCCTGCGCAGATGCGGCGGGAACAGGATAGCAGCGAGATGTCCGGCCGAGAGTGCGGAGACCGTCGGCATGATCGGCAATGCCTGCCGCAGCGAGAGGATGGTTTCGATCCCCTCGCCTGCCGCCATGACATCCTCCGCCTCGCCAAACCGGACGGCGTTTCCGAGCAGGTCTCCCATTGCCTTTCTCGGCGGATCAAGAGGCGCCTTGCCAGAGCCGTCACGTTGGAGCCAGGTGCGATGCGCGCCGGTGATCTTGCCATCGAGGTCGGTCACCGCGGCAATCATGGCGGGCCATGCCTCTGTCGGCGCATCGCCCTCGGGTCGCCAGTAGCAGGTCGGATGGAACCGCAGGTTCGCGGTTCCGCGTAAATCCGTAATGCCGCGTCCGCGTAAATACGTCTCCGCGAGGCTGCCGATCAAAGGCTGCGTTATGCGCCAAAGGCGACGGGCCGCCTCGGACGATCCCGATGGTGCTGGCGGTGTTTGAGCCCTGCGGGACTGAGGCTCCAGTTCAAAATGCGGCAGGCTGAGGAAGCGGCGCGCTTCTTCAGCAATATCGGCGAAATCGATGAGGCCAAGGGTTTCGCCGATAACGTCGAGCAGATCGCCATGCTCGCCGCTCTGAGCATCGGTCCATTTGCCGGCAGCCCCTTTACCAGCCTCCGGCCCGGTCAGACGGACGAACATTGAACGGCCGGGAGTGTTCCGTACATCCCCAACCTGCCAGTAATTGCCCTGTTTGCGCCCATTCGAGAGATAGTGGCGGCACACCGCCTCGGCCTGGCGACCGAGACGCTGCGCCAGTTCGGAAGCGTTGAGACGCGCCATCACGCAGCCACCCGCTCGGAGATGCGCTCGACGGGGAAGCGGTCGAGCAGTTTGCCGATGATCTCCGGCCCCAATGCGCCCACCGGCACGAAGAATCGTAGCTTCCAGGAGATGATCTCGCTGAAGAGACCATAGGTTCGCAGCCGATCGCGCATGGTATCGGTGAAGCCGGTGAGCTCGATCCGGTTGGCGCCCATGACCCGGACGCGTCGCAGTTGCAGCCCCTCGGTGAGATCAAGGATCGTGCGGCCTTCGATCAACGCGGCATAAGCGGCATCCGGCGTCAGGCTGCTGGTGACGCCACTGGTCGAAGCATTGGTAGCCCATGCCGGCGAGACCCGGCGACCGATGATGCGTTCGCCCTCGTCGGTCTGGAGCCGATAGACCCGGGAGGAGTCCTGCGGCAGGCGCTTCCAGATCGGCAGCAGAAGCCCAGTCACCATATGCAGGATGCTGTCGGTGAACTCCGGCACCTCTGCCAGTTCCGCGTTCCAGGCCGTGGCGAAGGAAGCCTGGTCCGCCTCGCCCCAATGGGTCTCATCCATTGTCCGCATGGGGATGCTCACCGCTTCCATCGGCCGGATCAACCGCACACGGCGCTCGATCTCGCCATCATCCAGCATGACGCTGGTGGTGGGGATCTGCACGGCGGCGCGACCGGATCGCTCGTTGATGAGCAATCTTGCGCGGGGATCATCCAGTTCCGCCAGGGCTGCATTGAGCGTGACCGGCTGATTGCGCTTGCGCTCGGTGAGCGTCAGGAGCCGCGTTTCCGCGCCGGTGCCCGGATGGGTGTGGATCACCTGCCGGTCGGTGACGATGAAGCTTTCCGCCTTCAGCGTTTCCAGTCCCATGTCATAGGTGCCGGATGCAATCGCCCCGTCGATCCGCGCCTGCAGGAGCTGTTCGAAGGCCGAGAACAGGATGCCCTGCAATTCGATGGTCAGCGCCAGCAGGCGATTGAGGAAGGTGGTGATCGGCGGTAGTTCGTCCTTCACACCATTGCTGTCCATCAGCTTCAGGCCGGTGGCGGATTCAAACCGTTCCAGCGAGCATCCCTCGACCTTACCGCGCACAATCAGCAGATAGAGCTGGCGCAACGCATCGCGGGCATAGGCGGATTCCAGATTGTCCTCGGGCCGGAACAGCCCCTGACCGCCGGTCTGGCGCTGGCCGCGGGTGATCGCGCCCAGCGTGTCGAGGCGGCGGGCGATGGTAGAGAGAAAGCGCTTCTCGGCCTTGACGTCCGTGGCGATGGGTCTGAACAGCGGCGGCTGAGCCTGATTGGTGCGGTTGGTGCGGCCCAGCCCCTGAATGGCGGCATCTGCCTTCCAGCCCGGCTCCAGGAGGTAATGCACGCGCAGCCGCTGGTTTTTCGCCGAGAGTTCGGCGTGATAGCTGCGCCCCGTGCCACCCGCATCCGAGAACACGAGGATGCGCTTCTGGTCATCCATGAAGGCCGAGGTCTCGGCAAGATTGGCAGAAGGTGCACGGTTCTCGACCGCCAAACGCGCCGATGCCCCGTCGCCCTTGCGCACGATCCGGCGCGAGCGGCCCGTGACCTCCGCCACCATATCCGTGCCGAAGCGCTGGACAATCTGATCGAGCGCCCCCGGCACGGCGGGAAGCGAACCCAGCTGCTCCAGCATCTCGTCGCGCCGCGCTACGGCTTCGCGGCTTTCGACCGGCTGACCATCGCGGAAGACGGGGCGTGACGAGAGGTTCCCCTCGCCATCGGTAAACGGCTCATAGAGCTGTACCGGGAAGGAATGCTGCAAATACGAGCCAACATATTCCCTCGGGGTGACATCGACGGAAATATCGCTCCATTCCTCGGTCGGGATCTCGGAAAGCCGCCGTTCCATCAGGGCTTCGCCGGTCGAGACGATCTGGATGACGGCGGCATGGCCCGCTTCCAGATCGGCCTCGATGGACCGGATCAGGGTCGGGGTTTTCATGGAAGTCAGCAGATGGCCGAAGAAGCGCTGTTTGGTGCTCTCAAAGGCCGAACGGGCGGCGGATTTGGCCTGCCGGTTCAGCGTTCCCTCGCTGCCGGTGATGTTGGCGGCTTCCATTGCCGCGTCCAGATTGTTGTGAATGACGGCGAAAGCCCCGGCGTAGGCATCATAGATGCGGCGCTGTTCATCCGTGAGCTGATGCTCGATCAGTTCATATTCAACGCCATCATAGGAGAGCGAGCGGGCGGTATAGAGGCCGAGGGATCGCAGATCGCGGGCCAGCACTTCCATGGCCGCAACGCCACCGGCTTCGATCGCCTCAACGAACTCGGCGCGGGTCTGGAACGGAAAATCCTCACCGCCCCAGAGGCCAAGGCGCTGCGCATAGGCGAGATTGTGAACTGTGGTGGCGCCGGTCGCCGAGACATAAACCACGCGGGCGTCGGGCAGCGCGTGCTGAAGCCGCAGGCCCGCACTTCCTTGCTGCGAGGCGGCGACATCACCGCGTTCTCCTTTTCCGCCACCGGCATTCTGCATGGAATGGCTCTCGTCGAATATGATGGCTCCATCGAAATCGGACCCCAACCATTCGACGATCTGCTTGACGCGNGAAACCTTCTCGCCCCGGTCGTCGGAGCGTAGCGTGGCATAGGTGGTAAAAAGGATGCCTTCCGACAACGTGATTGGCTTGCCTTGCGGGAAGCGTGACAGAGGCGTGACAAGCAGCCGTTCCATGCCGAGCGCCGACCAGTCGCGCTGCGCGTCCTCGATCAGCTTATCGGATTTGGAGATCCAGATCGCCTTGCGCCGACCGCGCAGCCAGTTGTCGAGAATGATGGCGGCGGACTGGCGTCCCTTGCCAGCGCCGGTTCCATCACCGAGCATGAAGCCCCGGCGAAAGCGGATTGATCCCGCAGCATCCTCGGGCGCAGCGCTCACATTGTCGAAATGCTCGTCCACGGTCCATGCGCCGGCGAGATGATCGGCATGGGCTTCACCGGCATAGATCACCGTTTCAAGNTGGGCNTTNGANAGNCGNGNNCNGATGTCNGCGGGCAGCATNGGCCGGTAGGAGGGCTTCGGNGGTGCGACNGAGGCCATGGCGGCGGANTGCACCAGNTTGGTCGGNTGCGGCTGCGGCGCCNGNAATGCGNAGCGATTGCAGCGCATATTCCTCATAGATNGCNTCGGACAGGCGAGCGCCTTCNGGTGGCGTCCAGTCCACGGTCTCATAGGCGAGTTCGACGCCCTCGGGATCTTTGGCGGGAGCAGCGACAGGCCGAGCAGCAGTCGCGCGGGCCAGATAGCCCCGCACGGTTTTCGGCGCGGCGGTCGAAGCGGGAAAGACGATCTTCGGTAGTGATACCGGCAGGCGCTGCGGGACCAGCGCCTCGATCCATCCGATCAGCGTGGCTACATCGGGGGCGATTCCCGGTGAGGTCGGAAAACTCGCCGGATATTCGGCGGGTAATTTGTCGATCACGGTCAGCCGCGTGTCGATCGTGGTGCCGTGCTTTGCATAGACCGCGCCATCGACGGCNGCGNTGAACACNACNCGNCCACGNGCCTGCAAGCGGATGAANGCNTCCCGCCATGCCGGAGCTTCGGGGCCAAAGCCAGCGCCGGTGATCGTCACCAGCCGACCGCCCGGAGCAAGACGGGCCAGCGCCGAGGCGACATGGCGAAGCGCAGCATCCGCCATCCGTCCCTCGACATTGGCCATTACCGAGAATGGCGGGTTCATCAGCACCACCGACGGCACGGCCTCCGGTGCCAGATGATTGTCGATCTGGGCGGCGTCGCATCGGGTGACGGGACAGGCCGGAAAGAGGGACGAGAGAAGATCGGCGCGGATCTCGGCGAGTTCATTGAGGATCAGCGAACCGCCGGCAGTCTGTGCCAGGATCGCCATCAGGCCGGTGCCAGCCGAGGGCTCCATCACCCTATCATCAGGCGTGATGGCGGCAGCCGTCAGAGCGGCAAGGCCGAGCGGGATCGGCGTCGAAAACTGCTGGAAGCTCTGGCTTTCCTCGGAACGCCGGGTCTGCGTGGGCAACAGCGCCGCGATCTTTGCCAACACGGAAATCCGTGCAGCCGGAGACGCGGCTTTACGGAAAAGCGCCTTTCCGTATTTGCGTAAGAAAAGGACGGTAGCGACCTCACCGGCCTCATAGGCGAGCTTCCAGTCCCAGGCGCCGGTAGCGTCCGACGCGCTGAAAGCCGTTTCCATCGCACCGCGCAATGTCACGGCATCGACGCGCTGACCGCGTTCGAGATGGGGGAGCAGATGATTGGCCGCAGCCAGGATCGCTGGCGCAGCCGCCAGCGGCGTGACCGGATCGGCCACGGGGAAAACCATGTTCATGTCGGGAACCTCAGGAGAGTGGGAAGGACAAGCCCGGACGGCGCTCTCTCTCTCGACCGCCCTGACCTGACCACTTCCGGCCCACCTCTCACTCTCAAAGCGCAGCATAAAAAAAGCGCCCCGACCGGACGGCGGGGCGCTTGGCAGTGTCTTCCCGGGATCATCCGAAGCGGCGACCGGCTTCGGTAAAGGTGTATTCATTGGCAGCGATGGTTTCATCGACCACTCCGTCCGAGGACAGATAATCATATTCGCGCTCAAGCTGGCGGTAGAGCCAGCGGGCCAGATCGCGCAGCGCCTCGATGATCGTCTCCTCGGTATCGGCGGTCATGTCCTGCCCGGTCGGGCTGTCGCGCTCGGCCGAGATCGACATGCAGTATTCGTGGTAATAATGGCCGCGATGACTGACTTCGGCGCGAAGCTGGTAGAAATTGCGCCGCTGGACCGTCTGCAGGGCATCGGCGATGCGATGCAATTCGGTGTCCTGTGGTGCGTGCTCCCGAATAAGGCGCGGAGCATCCTTCGGGTAGGAATACCAGGATTCAAAGCACGCGCCGTCCCCCTGCGAGGAAAAGCCCCGGAACCAGATGCAGGGGTCTTGCCGTGTGCCGCCGCCCATCAACCGGACGGTTCGNNTNTTGAGGTNCAGNCCGAGGATTTCCGCAATACGCTGNAAATCNTCNTAGACGGTNTCGTACCAGTCATNNTCNAAGCCGCCCTCGCGATACCAGGCGCGNGCCTTNTCCNTCGCNNCNTCGGACANNTCGTNGANNCGATAGACGGTGGTTTCGATGATGTCAGGCATAGGGGTCGCCTCCGTCCAGCACAGTGGACAGCCAGCCATCGGTATAGATCCAGTCCACCGTTTCGCCGGTAGCAAGATCAAGGACATGCGCGCCGCCGCCGAAGCCGTCGATTCTCGGCCGAGAGCAACTGTTTGCGTATTGAAGGCCCTATAGACCCGTCAGACCAAACTCGGTGGCGCAGCGTTTGACGAACTGGATGACATGCTCGGGATCGCCGGTGACGTCATCACCCATCCAGAGCTGAGTGCCACCATGTTCTGGCTGGATGGAGAGCACGAAGCCGTCCGATGGCGGATCTTCGGCGGCAGTGTCATCCGCCAGTGCGTTGTAGAGATCGAGTGCGCGGGCAGCGTTTTCGGGGGTGCCCACGTCAAGCAGGCAAGAAAAGTGCGTGAAATAGTCGGCCATGATGGTCTCCTGAGAAGACATCGCCCGATGCACGACCGGGCCGAATGGGTAAAAAATGATGAAGCTCATGCGACCTGTGGCAGGCGGAGCAAATCAGCCGCGGCGTCGCGCCAGAAGGGATCGACCAGTCGGGCCTCCAGCGCAGCGGCGCGGTAACGCAGCCGTCGCGCCTCGGCGGGATCTGATGCCCGGAATGCCATACCGCGCAGGCGGCTGGCCTCGGTCACGATCCTGCGTGCCTCGGCATCGGATGCGACCGGCTGTTGCCAGAGGATAATGCCGGCGCGGATTTCACCGGCGAGGACCAGGCGCTGATCGCGGTCCTGAATGAGCATGACGCGCGGCTGGAAATACGGAAAGCTGTCCGGCCCCGTGCAAATATCACCGCACGACAGGCGCAAGGCCCCGGCCTGAATGGCCTCTTCCGGTGATGGGCGTTCCCCAAGCGAGATCACGCGGTCAAAGCTATTCGCCGCGTCACTGGCGTCATAGCTGGCCACACCGAGGCACGAAATGCGCAGCGGCAGCTTTTGCGACCGATAAAGCGCGGGCAGAACATCGGCCGCCAGAATATGACCGATGGAGCGGAAGGTTTCGGAACGGGCAAACGTCATCGGGATCACTCCATGACGGGCGCCGGTGAGCCTCTCTCTCCGGCCTTCAACCCGTCACGGCCGAACGGCCCACACTCTTCCTCTCTGACCGGGCTTGTTCCCGGTTCCGCCGCCGACGATGGGGGACCATCGTGAGGCGCCGACGGCCCGAAGCGCGGGTCTCCGCGCTCGGGCCGTCGGGGATGAGGCGCTTTCGCGCCTTANTCCCACGGGTCCAGCTCCAGCTTCACCATGTCGTCGTCGCCGTCGAACTCGGCGGCGGGGCAAGCGGCGTGGGTGCCGTCTCCGGCCTGGAACACGACGATCACGACCATCAGAGTGGTGGCGAGGCTGGCGGCGAAGGCGGTGGCATCTGCATAGGACATGGGTTCCGGCTCCTGTCTTTGGAGGCGAGGGACCATCCCCCGCGCGACAGGTGCCCGAAGTGTCTGACCGGATCTGCAATCACCCGAGGGCGTTCGGACTTTTTCCGAATCCCCGAGGGCGGCACGCGAAGCGTCAAGCCGACCCCTTCGGGGTTGAATGTCAAAGAGACGGATCGGACCAAGGTTTGCGAATGGAAGCGGGGTTGGTTTTTCGCATCTGACAGGTGCCGGATATCCCTTGCAGATGCTTCGCCCGGCCAACCCTTGCCGCCGCATCAACAGAGGAACCGCGTTACAAGCCCGAGACGGAACCGAACCCATGGCACGCGCCTTNATGGGATGACGGGGACATGGTGAAGTTGGAACTGGAGCCGCCGCGTGACCCTCCGCCCCCTGTACACGGTATGACGGTCATGCGACCTGACCGTTTGATGGACGGAGGTGCGACAGTGGTTCTGAAGGCCAGGTCACAGCGCTCGAATGATGTAAATACAGGGCGATCCGCCGGGCAAAGCCCCGCAACGCGCACCTGTGGGCACAACAAATATGCCCATGTGCGACTTGTTTCGATCACGCCGATCTTTCCAAAACCGCGAGAGTCAATTAGGATTCGACGAAAAGACAGACGACTGGGGCGACGCGGTGTCAAATGCGAAACAGATACTGGCGATGCTCAGAAGCCAGGCGGAAGGCGATGAAGAACAGTTCTTCTCCATCGCGCTTCAGGTTGCGGCTGGCGAGGCGCGCCAAGGACACCGTGCGACCGCAGAGGATATCCGTGCGGCAGTGGATGCCGCACGTTCACAGCGCGGCACGCGGGCGTCTGTCCCGATCGCCTTTTCTCGACCCCGTGGAGACCTCGACAGCCTTCTCGATCTGCGGGACCCGCAGATCCATCTTGCCGATGTGGTGCTGAATGCAGACGTGAAAGGTCATCTCGAAGCGGTTGTGCTTCAGCAACAGCGTCGGGATTGGCTCCGGGAACATGGGAAGACACCGAGCCGCCGCCTCCTCTTTGCCGGACCTCCNGGATCGGGGAAGACGATGACCGCCGAGGCGCTCGCGGGCGANCTCCATCTTCCTCTGTTCGTGATCCGNCTNGAAACCCTGATNACGCGCTTTATGGGGGAAACGGCCGCCAAACTGCGTCTGGTTTTCGACGAAGCGCAGAAGCGCAGAGGTGTTTATCTCTTTGATGAATTNGATGCCGTNGGCAGCNACAGGTTGGCGACGAATGATGTCGCNGAAATGCGGCGGGTACTGAACAGCTTCCTGCAGTTCATGGAAGAGCCTTCTGCGACCGACAGTGTTCTGGTGGCTGCCACGAACCACCCCTCTCTTCTCGACCGCGCGTTACTACGGCGCTTCGATGAAGTTCTGCAGTTCGAGATGCCATCAGCAGATGAAGTGCGCGCCATTATCAAGGCCCATCTGTCGCCGATGAAATATCCCAAGATCAATTGGAAAACCATTGTTGCCGCGGCCACCTGCCTCAGTCAGGCGGAGATTGTCCATGCAGCAGAAGAGACCGTGAAAGCGGCAATCCTTTCAGAACGAAATCAGATTTCCACCGCCGATCTGACGCGCGAACTTCGCAAACGCCAGGCCATGAGAACGGTGTTCTCTGAAGAACAGGGACACATTGGCTGANTACGAGNACCGACATATCGACCTGAGCGGTCTTTCGACNANCCGNNANTACAAGTCCCCAGGCAGTANCGCCCGNCAACGNCCGCTNCAGCGNATCCGTGAGGAACATGGNCNGCGCATTGTCGGCGANCTGGAAGCCGCCTTCGNGGCNTCTGATCTNNGACGAGAGGATTTGNGGGCNCCNGAGGGANNTCCNNCNTCNGACGGCGTCTACCTNGAGGTGGANCTCGCACCCTCTGTGGGNCCGACCACGCTGGAGAAGACGCGCGAGGGGACACGCCAGGGCGCNGTCACACTTTCCGAAACNGGNGCNCGTCGCATCGCCCTCTTCGTCCCNGACGANACCAGAGATGTCTTTGAGGCGGTTTTCNGGGATTACGCCTTTACGGAAGTNGACGAAGGNGCCGAGGCCCCGAAGAANTCCCGCGTCGAGCCTGTCGAGCATATCCGCGCCGCGCGCTTGCGAACGTTCTGGCGCGACGATCCTCTGGCTCTGCCCGATGATCCGCAGGCGGAAATGTGGTGGGCCTTATGGTGTTTTGCCGACCGCCTCGAACGTGTTGAGACCAGCGCTCAGCGGCTCGGCCTGACCGTCGGGGGAGAAGACAGCTGGCTGCACTTCCCCGAAGTCGTGGTTCTTCCAGTGCATGGGCGCAGAGCAGCGATCGAGATGCTGCTGTTTTCAACGGGAGGCATTTCCGAGATCCGGCGAGCGAGCGATACGCCGACGGTATTCACGGATGAACTCGAGGAGATGGCGAACGCGTTCGTGGATGATCTGGCCGAAAGGATCACCTGGCCAGGCCGCGACGTGCCCGCGGTTTGCCTCCTCGATACGGGTGTGAACCGCGGCCATCCGCTGATTGAACCTGCCCTAGCTCCCGGTGACATGCACGCTGTGCATGCAGATTGGGGGGTGGATGATGATAGTCCCAGCGGGCATGGATCCGGAATGGCCGGGCTGGCGCTCCACGGCGACCTGACAATGCCGTTGGGAGATGCGTCGCATCCAATGCTTGCGCATCGCCTCGAGTCCGTCAAAATCCTTCCGCCGGACGGCTTCGAGCAGAATGATCCCGGCTCCTATGGTGCGATCACAACCTCCGCCAGCTCGCTTCCGGAGATATCGGCTGCCGAGCGGCCGAGGGTCTTTTGCATGGCCGTGACGAATGAAAACCGGTCGGGAGCGGAGCCAACGGCTTGGAGCTCTGCTCTCGACCAGATCTCGGCGGGCGTGGACGCAATCGAGGAAGGCCCGGACCATATTCGGCGCCTTTTCGTCCAGGCGATCGGCAACATCGCGGACAGCTCGCGCGCCGAGGACATTGCCGATGGCGACGCGTTTCCGGGAGAAGATCCTGCACAGGCATGGAATGTCCTAACGGTCGGCGGCACAACTCTGAAATCAGAAATCGCAGAAGCCGGTTACCGAGACTGGCGCGGATGGTCTCCTCCCGGGGACCGCAGCCCCTACAGTCGGACGAGCGCGCTTTGGCGCGCGGGGCAGTCACCGATCAAGCCGGAGATCGTCTTTGAAGCTGGAAACCGCGCGCTGAGCAGATCAGGGCTCGAAGCACTGTCCGGCCTCCCTTCCCTCTCGGTGCTCACCACGGCGAAATCGATCGCTCCGCATCCGGTGACACCGTTCTGGGCAACCAGCGCAGCGACAGCGCAAGCGGCACGGCTTACGACGCGGATCATGGCTGAGCACCCGGAGTATTGGCCAGAGACCATCCGCGCCCTGACCGTGCACAGCGCCCGGTGGACGCCGCATATGCTTACGGAATTCAACGCGACCGCGTCAAAGTCGGACAGAAAGGCGCTCGCAAGAAAATACGGATACGGGGTACCGGATGTTCGGCGCGCCCTTGCTTCGGCCCGCGATGATCTTGCGTTGGTCGCCGAGCAATATATCCAACCGTTCCGGGTCGAGAATGGCAGCGTGCGCTTCTCGGATGCTCATGTCTACCGCTTGCCCTGGCCCCGACAAGTCCTTGAGGATTTGGGCGACCAGCCTGTGCGCCTCAAGGTGACGCTCTCATATTTTGTCGAGCCGAACCCAAGCTTTGCAAGCGCGATCGATCCTGCCCGATATCAGTCTTTTGGGCTGCGCTTCGACCTCAAGCGGGCACGCGAAACTGACGGGAATTTCCTGCGCCGGGTGAACAAGGATGACCGTGGCGAAAACGACCCTCGCCCTATCAACGAAGGCAATGACGGCTGGTTCTTCGGACCGAAGTCGATCTCAGCCGGCTCCATTCACATGGATATCTGGGAGGGCAGCGCTGTCGAGCTCGTGGAGCGCGATTTCCTCTATGTCTACCCGATCTCGGGCTGGTGGCGAGAAAGGCGAGCCCTGGGGCGAGCGGACAGCAAGGCCCGTTATGCGCTCGTTGTCGGCATCGAGACCGCGGAGGTCGACGTCGATCTGATGACGCCCATCCAGACCGAAGTTGCGGCGTTGCTTCAAACTGGAGTTGATATCGAAATCTAGTTTGTGTTCTTGCTGAGACGACATGCTCTGTTCTGCGAGCGCCTTTGGGTCATTAACATCTGACATCACGGGCAAAATGACGCCTTTTACATCTAGGCTACATTTCGCAGGCCTTTAGGCGCCAGACTGACAGCGACAACGAACAGTAACGGTCATCCACCCTGCCTCGCCGCCCATTGCAGGCCAAGCGCATAGGCCCCGGCAGCACTCACCAGCGCCCCCACCAGCACCGTCAGCGCAAGGATCGTCCAGCTGATCCAGTCCACGCCCAGAATGAAGAAATTGTCATTCCAGATGCCCCAGACCGGAATAGAGGGGCGCCACAGGTGAACTTCGGAGAAGGCCGCGCCGACCAGCAGACCGTTGATCATTGTCGCAACGCCCGCGCCCTTGCCGCGCCACAAAAGCGCCAGTGCGATCAGGCTCGGTACATAGACGGACACATTCACCAGCCAAAGCTGCGCGCTGATGGTATAGCACCAGTTCGCGGCCTGCCGAACGTGATCGCTGTCGTGGATAACGATCATCGCAATCATGGCGATATTGGCCCAGAGAATGGTTTTCCGGGCGCGGGTGCTCAGGACTTCTGAGCGGGTTCCATCCTGT
>PARB01000022.1 GCA_002709505.1 Paracoccaceae bacterium
AAGAGCCCTTTCATGACCCTCGACCTGCTCCTGCACAATGCCCGCCTGGTTCTCCCGGATGTCGGCGTGACGCCGGGCGCCGTCGGAGTGAAGGACGGCCGCATCGCGGCAATTCTCGCGCCGGACGCGACCCTCCCGGCGGCGGAAACGGTGGACTGCGGCGGCCTGTGGCTGATGCCGGGACTGGTCGACCCGCATGTTCACTTCGGCTACGGCTCCCCGGAGACCGATTTTCTCACCGAGGCCCGCTCCGCGGCGCTTGGCGGCGTGACCAGCGTCTTGTCGTTTCATCGCTCCGCCGACCCGCGCGACGCGCTGCCGGGAGAGCGCGATCTGGCGCTTGGACAAAGCTGCATCGACGTCGGCTTCCACCTGGGGATCACCCACCGCCTGCATGTCGAGACGCTGGTCGAATGCGCGAAAGCCTTCGGGATCACCTCCTGCAAGCTCTACCTCCAGTACAAGGGCCAGGCCGGGCTTTCCAAGGGCTTCACCGAGATCGACGACGGGCTGCTCTACCATGCCATGCTGGAGACCCTGAAGGTACCGGGCGGCGTACTCGGCGTGCACTGCGAGAACGTCGAGGTGATCCCCGTGCTGCGCGATCCGCTGCGCCGTGCGGGCCGCGCCGACCTTGCCGCCTGGGACGCGCAAAGCCCCGACTTCCTGGAAGCGGAGAACGTGCACAAGGTCGGCTATTTCTCCGACAAGACCGGATGCCCGGTCAATGTGGTGCATCTGTCGAGCCGCGAGGCGCTGGAGGAAGCCCGCCGCCATCGCCGCCGCTCGCGCGTGCCGATGAGCGTCGAGACCTGTCCGCACTATCTTTCGCTGACCTGCGACGCCGAGGTCGGTCCGCTGGCCAAGGTGAACCCGCCGGTGCGCAGCCAGGACGATGTCGATGCCCTGTGGGACGGCGTGATGGACGGCACGGTGACGACGATCGGCACTGATCACGTCGCCCGCAAGCGCGAGACCAAGACGGAGATCTGGTCAGCGACCATGGGCCTGCCCGGCGTCGCCACCTTGTTGCCGCTGCTGATCCACGAGGGCCACCATGCGCGCGGCGTCCCGATCGAGCGGATCGCCGCCCTGACCTCGGCCAATCCGGCCCGCCTCTACGGCCTGTCCGCCAAGGGGCAGATCGCCGTCGGCCGGGACGCGGACCTGGTGGTCGTCGACCCCGACCTGGAGCGGCAGGTCGACCCGGCCCGGCTGGAAAGCTTTGCAGACTACTCCCCCTTCGAGGGTCGCACCCTGAAAGGATGGCCGGTCATGACCTTCCTGCGCGGCCGGCTGATCGCCCGCGACGGCGCCATCGCCGAAGACGCGCGGGACACCCCGTCGGGACGCTACCTCGCCCGCGGCTGACACCGGCCATCCCCAGCCAAGCCAGGAGAAAACGCGGACGATGACGACATCCATTCCCCTGTTTCTTCTCACCGGCTTCCTGGGCAGCGGCAAGTCGACGCTGCTGTCGCGCCTGATCCGCCATCCGGGCTTTGCCGACACCGCCGTCATCGTCAACGAATTCGGCGAGGTCGGGCTGGACCATGCCCTGGTCAGCCAGGGAGACGAAGGCAATACGGTCCTGCTCGATTCAGGCTGCATCTGCTGCACGTTGACGACATCGCTGGAGGAGACGCTCGAGGCGCTTTACTACAAGGCCGAGCGCGGCGAGATCCCGCGCTTTGCCCGCGTCGTCGTCGAGACCACGGGCCTTGCCGATCCGGGGCCGATCGCAACCGCCCTTGCCGGCGGAACTTTCGTCTCCCGCTTTGTCCATCTCGCCGCCATCCTGACCACGCTCGACGGCCTGCACGGCGCCGCCCAGCTGGCGGAGTTCGAGGAAGCCAGGCTGCAGGTCGCCATGGCCGACCGGGTGATCGTGACCAAGAGCGACATCGCAACGCCGGACGCGCTGGCACAGACACTGGCAGCCGCACAGGCGATCAATCCGCGCTGCGACCGGCTGACGGCCGTCTTCGGCGCAATCGAGGCAAGCTGCGTGCTGACAGCCGGCTTGGCCGACCAGCAGGCTCTGCCGATGGCCGCAACCGGATGCGGGTCCGCCGATCGCGACCCGGTTGCCCATCGTCACGCACACGTTCACGCACACGGCTATGTCGCCTGCGCCGTGCCCGTCCCCGCCCCCGTGAGCTGGTCGGGCTACGCGGCCTGGGTGGCGCATCTGCAAACGCGGTTTCGCGATCAGCTGCTGCGCGCCAAGGGGTTCGCGACCTTCGACGACGGCGGCATCCGCACCATCCAGGGCGTGCGCCTGCTGTTCGATCCGCCCCGCCCCGTCGCCTGGCCCGTCGATCCGGCCCTCGTCGACACGATGGTGCTGATCGCGCGCAACGCCGACCGGGCGGCTCTCGCCGACAGCGTGGCCCTGCTCACCGGAGACGCCCCATGAGCGACCTGACCGGATCCCGCATTGGGATCGCCTATCCGATCCTGCAAAGCCCGTTTCAACTCGCCCGGAAAACGCTGCGCAACCGGCTTGTTCACGCCTCGATGACAACCCGGATGCAGGCGAAGGGCCTGATCACCGACCGGCTGATCCGCTATTATGCGAACCGGGCCGCCGGCGGCGCGGCGATGATCGTTTCGGAACCGCTGGCCATGCTGCCCTCGCAAGCGGACCAGCCCAAGGTGCAGCTCGGCGATCCGGCAAATGCCGACGGCTTTCGCCGCTGGGTGGATGCAGTCACCGCACATGACAGTCTTCTGCTGGCGCAGGTGCAGCATCCCGGGCGCGGACGCCACGTGCGCGCCCGCATCGGGCAACCGATCGGACCGTCCGTCCTGCCGGACGACCTGAGCTGGAGCATTCCGCATGCGCTGAGCGCCTCGGAAATCGGCGCGATGATTGACGATTTCGCGCAAGGCGCGGCACGGCTGCAGGACTACGGTTTCGCCGGCGTCGAGATCTCGGCAGGGCACGGCCATCTGTTCCACCAGTTCCTGTCGCCGCATTCGAACCGGCGCGAGGACGGCTATGGCGGAGACCTGGAGGGACGCACGCGGCTCTTAAGCGAGCTGATGGCAGCCATTCGCACGGCCTGCGGCGCGGATTTCATCCTCGGCCTGAAACTGCCGGGCGACGACGGCGTCGCGGGCAGCATCGGCCCGCAGGAGGCCGCCGCCATCGCCGGTCGGCTGAGCGCCACGGGCCTTGCAAGCTACATGTGCTTCACGCAAGGCTCGCACGCGCGCTCGCTGGAAATGCACCTGCCCGACCGCTACGGACCGCCGGTGCCCTATCGCGAACTGCATCGCCAGCTGGGCAAGAGCTGCAAGGGTGTGCCGACCATGGCGCTTGGCCGTGTCACCGATCCCGCGGAAGCCGAGGGCCTGCTCGCCGCCGGAGAGGCCGACCTGGTTGCCGTCGGCCGGGCGCTTCTGGCCGATCCCGCATGGCTCGACAAGGCGGCCGCCGGGCGCACGGAGGAAATCCGATACTGCCTGTCCTGCAACACCTGCTGGGGCTATGGCACGCTGTTCCAGCGCGCCTTGAGCTGTGTGAACAATCCGCGCGTCGCCGCGCCCGACGAGGTGGACTTCAGGCCGAAGCCGGCGCCACGGCGCAAGCGCATCGTGGTGGTCGGCGCGGGCATTGCCGGCATGGAGGCCGCATGGCTTGCGGCCGCGCGCGGACATGACGTCACGGTCCTTGGATCGGGCGCGGAGGTCGGCGGGAAAGCCAGGTTGCGGGCGCGCCTTCCAGGCGGCGACACCATCACCAGCATCTATGACTATCAGCACACCGCCGCCCTGCGCGCGGGCGCAAGGATCGAACTCGGCGTTGCCGCGAATGCCGGCGACATCCTCGCCCTCGACCCGCACGCCGTCGTTCTCGCCACAGGCGCCACCGCCATCGCGCCCGACTGGATCCCGCCGCAGATGCGCGCGGAGGGGCTGGTGCCGGATCTCCACCGCGCCATGGAAGACGTCCTGCGGCATCCGGGCCGTCAACCGGGCACCGCCGTGATCCACGACATGGACCAGTCCGACGGCGTCTATGCCGCGGCGGAAGCGCTGGCGGAGATCTTCGACCGCGTCGTCCTGGTCACCCCGCGCGACGCGGTCGCCTCGGAGCTCTGGATCGTGGCCCGGCAGGGAATCCTGAGACGGCTGGCGCACAAGCCGATCGACATCGTGACGCTTGCCGAACCGCTGTGGAGCGATGCGATCGAGTACGCCCAGCTGGAGTATGCGAATGTCTATTCCGGGCGCACCGGCGTCATCGAGGACATCGCGTTTCTGGCCTATGCCACACCGAAAGCGCCGAACGACGCCCTGGCAGGGCCACTGCGGCAAGCGGGAATAGAGCTCCACCTTGTGGGAGACTGCAGGACGCCCGGCGACCTTCTGTCAGCCACCGGCGGCGGACACGCAACCGGCATGGCGCTCTAGTCGCCCGACATCGCACTCACCCTAAAGTGTCGACAGAATCTCAAGTTCTCGACGAATTATTCCGAAAATTTCGCGCATATTTCACAAATACCGAATTTATTTTGCTGATTATTCAAACTTGTTGACTCTAGTGTCGACACTTTGTCACACTTGGCCTTGCGGACACGTGTCATCACCGACCTCGTCGTCACGCATTTGGGAGGAGACACCATGCGCAATCTTTTCAAGGGGCTCGCACTTGCGGCGGCTCTGTGGTCCTTCGCGCCGGCGACGGCCGCTGCCTTTCCGGACGCCGACAAGCCGATCACGATCATCGTGCCGTTCTCGCCAGGCGGCACCACCGACGTCAGCGCCCGCACCCTTGCGGAATTCCTCGAGCCGGAACTCGGCGTGTCCTTCGAGGTCGTCAACCGGCCCGGCGCCACCACCCAGATCGGCAGCACCGCGCTGTCGCAGGCCGAGCCCGACGGCCATACGTTGTCGCTCGCCTCGCTGCCCTCGCTGGTGATGACCTATGTGGACGAGGCGCGGCAGGCCCCTTACGACCGCTCCAGCTTCACCCCGATCGCCCACTATATCTCCGGCGCCAACCTTCTCGCAGTGCAGGCGGACAGCCCCTACAAGAGCGTCAACGACCTCGTCGAGGCGGCCCGCAAGAAGCCGCGCACGATCCGGATGGGCACGGTCGGCCTGATGAGCAACGGGCATCTGCCCGGCATCGCGCTGGAAGACACCGCCGGCGTGCAATTCGCTTTCGTTCATTTCAATGGCGCGGCGCCGCTGGTCACCGCCCTCCTGGCGGGCGACGTGGATGTTGCGATCAACGGCACGCAGACAACGATTCCGCACATTCAGGCCGGCAAGATGCGCGCCATCGGCTTCTTCGGCGAGCGCCGCACCGCCTTTCTTCCCGACCTGCCGACCCTGCGCGACCAGCAGATCGACGTCGCCGCGCCCTCGTCCTTCGCCGTCATCGGTCCGGCCGGAATGAAAGCGGAGACGGTCGAGATCCTCTCGAACGCGATCAAGACGGTGATTGCCAAGCCGGAGTTTCAGGACCGGCTGACCGCCCTGTCACTAGAATCGAACTATATGGCGCCGGACGACCTCGCGACCTATTGGGCTGATTTCGAAGCGCGCCAGGCACGGCTCATCGGGCTTGCCCGCAGCGCACAGCAATGACGCGAGCGGTCCCGGGACCGCAGACACGCTCAACGCACAGGGTCGGCTTCGGGGGGACACCAATGCGGCACATGCATCCCACATACACGATCACGGCGATTGTGCTCCTGCTGGTCGCCGGGGTCGTCGGCCAGCAGGCCGTGAGCATGCGGTTCTATACGGTGCTGGGTCCGGGGGCGGGATTTTTTCCCGCCATCCTGGCCGGGGTCCTGGCGCTTCTTTCGCTGGGCCTGCTCTATCAGGCGATCTTCAGGGCCGACACCCTGCCGGAAATCGGCTTCGTCGCCGATCCGCTCGCCTATGCCCGCATCGGCACCGTTCTGGTCGCGCTGATGGCGATCGCCGTGTTCATCGAGGACCTGGGCTTCCGGCCCATGATGGCGCTCTTCTTCTTCGTGATGTTCGCCGTGCTGGGCCGGCACCGGCTGGTGTTGAGCGCCGCGCTCGCGCTCGTGCTGACCTTCGCCTACCACTTCTTCTTCAAGGGCCTGCTGAACGTGCCGCTTCCTTCCGGCGCCTTCGGGCTTTGACGCCCCTCCCACGACGGACACAGCTCCACAATGTCGGAAAACCTCAGTCTGCTCCTGTCCGGGTTCGGCAATGCCCTTCGGCTGGAAAACCTCGTTTTCGCGTTTGCCGGCTGCTTTCTGGGAACGCTGGTCGGCATGTTGCCCGGGCTTGGTCCGTCGGCGGCGATCGCGATCCTGCTGCCGATCACCGCAGCAATGGACCCGACCGCCGCGATCGTGATGCTGGCGGCGATCTACTACGGCTGCCAGTACGGCGACACGATCACCGCGGTCCTGTTCAACACCCCCGGCACCGGCGGCGCGGCGATGACGGCGGTCGAGGGCCACATGATGGCCAAGCAGGGCCGGGCCGGCACGGCGCTGGCGATCGCCGCGATCGCCTCCTTCGTTGGCGGAACGGTCACCGTGGGCCTGTTGGCCATGATCGCCCTTCCTCTCACCTCGCTTGCCCTGAGCTTCGGTCCCCCGGAGTTCTTCGCGCTGATCGTGCTCAGTCTCGCCCTCGTCGTCACCCTCGGGAGCAGCTCGACCCTTCGTGGCCTGATCACCACCGTCTTCGGCCTTATCCTGGCGATGGTGGGGACGGACCCGGTCATGGGCCTGCCGCGGCTGACCTTCGGGCAGATGCATCTGCTCGACGGCGTCGCCTTCATTCCGGTGATCATCGGACTTTTCGGCGTCGGCGAGATCCTCAAGAACCTGGAGGACCCGACGAACAGTTTCCGCGAGGCCGTGGTCAGCAAGCTGCGGATTACCCGTGACGATGCCCGCCGCTCCGCACCGGCCATCGCGCGCGGCACGGTGCTCGGCTTCCTGATCGGCATCATCCCCGGCATGGGAACGATCCCGGCCGCCTTCATGTCCTATGTCACCGAAAAACGCCTGTCGCGCACGCCGGAACGCTTCGGCACCGGGATGATCGAGGGCGTGGCCGGACCCGAAAGCGCCAACAATGCAGCCGCAAACGGCGCGCTGCTCCCGCTGCTGACCCTGGGCATTCCCGGCTCCGGCGTCGTAGCCATCCTGATGGGCGCGCTGATGATGAACGGCATCGTTCCCGGTCCGCTGATGTTTGAGGAACAAAGCGATCTCGTCTGGACGCTGATTGCCTCGATGTATGTCGGCAACGTCATTCTTCTCGTCCTGAACCTGCCGTTCATTCCGATGTGGGTCTCGATCCTGCGCATTCCCTACAGCTTCCTGTTCCCGGTCATCCTCGGGTTCACGATTGTCGGCGCCTACAGTCTGGCAAACAGCCAGTTCGACCTCGGCCTGATCGCCGTGTTCGGCCTGATCGGCTACATCATGCGCAAGCTCGACTTCCCCCTCGTCCCGATCATCATGACGCTGATCCTGGGGCCGATGATGGAGGGCGGGCTGCGGCGGTCGCTGGAAATGTCGCAGGGCGATTTCACGATCTTCCTCCAGCGTCCGATCACTGCCGGCTTCCTGACGCTGGCGGTCGTGTTTCTCCTGCTTCCGCTCATGTCCGGCGTGCGGCGACGGCTGAAACGCGCCTCGACCCCGGTCTCCCCCGGCGAAACCGACTGAGCGGGGACAGACACGCATGCGCATCTGGTATCAAAGTCTCGGCCGGCTCGACGCCTGGGGCGGCTATCCGGCGCATCTTGGCGCCATGATCGAGCGCGCCCGGTCGGCAACGACCGAGATCGTCGTCAACGGGACCAAGCGCGGCATCGCCGAATATCACGCAGCACTTGCCCATGAGGCCAAGGGCGACGTGCTGCACACCCTGCGCCGCGCGGTCGCCGAAGGGGCGGACGCCTTCGTGATCGGCAATTTCTTCGATATCGGCCTGGGGGAGGCGCGCGAGATCGCGCCCTTCCCGGTGCTCGGCCTTGGCGAGACCAGCATATCGCTCAGTCATTTCATGGGGCAGTCCTACGGCCTGATCTGTCCGAACGCGAAATACGCCGCCCGTCTGGAGAAACGCCTGCGCGCCGACCGGCTTGACGCCCGGCTGGCCGGGGTCGCCGTGCTCGACATGCCGCGCCTGACGACAATGGGCGACGCCTTCGACGACGCCGATGCGCACGCCCGTCTGCTTCAGGCCATCGAGCAGGCGGTGGAACGCGATCTGGGTGCCGCGGAAGTCGTCGTCCCGGCCGGCGGCGTCGTGATGGCGCTGATGGACAAGGCCGGCGTCACGCGCTTCGGCAATGGCGCTCCCGTTCTCAACGGCATCGCCGGGCTGGTCGCCATGGCCGAGGCCTCGGTCGGCCTCGCCCGGCTCCAGGGCGGCACATTCACCAGCCGCCACCTCTCCCATGCCCGCCCCGACCCGCAGGAACGCACGCGGATCGCCGAGCTCTATGGTCCCGACATTTATCCGCACTGGACGCCCTGACATCGCCCGGCTGCCCTGTGGCGTGAACGAAAAAAGCGCCGGCGCACATCGGACGCCGGCGGCCGCCCTGTCCGGCGCAGCATCTGCTGCAGCCGGTCCGCTCGCCGATGTTTTTCGGAACTCCCGCCGGGTTGAACCGTTGAGACAGGACCGCGTCCGCGTCATCCGCGATGACGACGGACCGGACGACCGAGGGCATGGCCGAAGCGCCAGAGCCTTTCTCACGTCAATCGAGGAGCAACTGATGAAACGCCTTGCAACATATGCTCTTGCCATGACCGGCGCCGCAGTTCTGGCGACCTCCGCGATCGCGCAGGACACCAACGCCAACGCCGGCGTCAAGATCGGGACCCTGACCTGCTCCGTCGGCGAGGAAACCAGCTTTGTGGTCGGCTCGAGCGCGACGCTGAACTGCCTCTTCGATCCGGCCGGCTCCGGCGAGGCCGCCACCTACACCGGAACGATCAACGACTACGGCCTGGACATCGGCAGCACCTCCAATGCGACGCTGGTCTGGGGTGTCCTGGCGCCGAGCGCCGATATGGAAAAGGGCGCGCTGGAAGGGACCTACGGCGGCGTCACGGCTGGCGCGACGCTGGGTGCCGGCGTCAAGGCCAATGCCCTTGTCGGCGGCTTCGACAAGTCCATCGCGCTGAACCCGGTGAGCCTGGAAAGCCAGACGGGTGCCAATATCACCCTGGGCGTCACCCAGCTGACGCTGTCCTCCACCAGCTGATAGCGCAACCCCGCCGGCGTCCGCCGGCCTTCAGACTGCAGACAAACCCCGTCGATCTTTCGGCGGGGTTTTCTGCGTGCGGCACCGACAGTGCGACACGGCCCGACCGGGCAAGCAGCCGCTCCCCTCGCCCGCCTGCACCCTGCGATCAAGCGGTGCGACGGCGGAGGCGACGGCGCAGAGAGGCGTGCCGGAGCCTGCAGGCCATCTGGTCCCATGCATCCTCCAAACTGCCCCGGAAACGTCCGTGCGCATTGCCCGCCGACCGCAGCGGGCGCCACGAGCGCACCGATCGCGACGAATGCATGCGCCCTTTCCCTTCGTCTGGTCACAGGTTCCGTGTGAGCCGTGTTCGCACCGCTATCCCTGCCCGCAAGGGATGCCCAAGGACCGTTGCCGCGCGCGGCCAGACCCCAGCGGGGAACGCAGCGGTCAGCAGCGAAGCCAGCCCGGACAGAACGGCGCCTGCACCTTGGCCTTGCGCGCTCGTGCGGGAACCCGGGCCGACCTGTTTCGAGGAGGCTCCCTCTTCACGGACAGGCACCAACTGCGGGGAGGAGCCCGTGACACAGCACAGGCGCGGCGCGATGCGCGCCGCATGTCCCGGCAACGGGGGGAGCCGATTCTGGCGCTCTTCGATTCTGGCGTTCTTCAAACACGGGGGCACGCACAGAAAAACCCCCGGCGTGTGCCAGGGGTTTTCTGAAGGTCAACGGGCCACGATCGGGTCCGTTTTCTTGAATGTCGGCCTTGCGGTTAGCTCTTCAGGAGAACGCTCTCCGGGTCCGACTTGTAATCCGCCGGCGTGTAGGCCTTGGCATTCTTCAACTCGTCTTCCGTAAAGGTCGCCGTGATCAGTAGGCTGCCGTTCTCATTCTCGTACATTTCCAGGCTGTCGTAGGACACGGCAACCGGCTTTTCACCAAAGCCCAGGAAGCCGCCGACATCGATCACGACCGCATCCACTTGTCCGTCCTTGCCGAGCAGGACCTCGGAAACTTCTCCGATGTCGGTATCGGCCGAGGTGTAGACCGTCGCCCCGACCAGAACATCGGTCGAAACGGTGGCGGCGTCGATCTGGGTCTTTTCCGCCGTCCAGTCGGAATTGGCCATCTTGTCCAGCTGCTCGCCGACAGGCTTGATCGCCTCGTCCTGAACCGTTTCATAGGCGCCCTTGGCAGACTCCTTCGCTTGGTTCATGCCGTCGCGAACGGCCGAGGTCGACATCCAGTTCGGGATGTAGTCCGGACGCTCATAGCCGGGTGCGGCTTCCAGCTCCTGCTTGGACACGTTGCTCACGACCCTGAGCTGATCGTCCTGGGTGGAGACGAAGGACAGGCGGTCGAACTCGACGGCAACTTCCTTCTCGCCAAGTCCGATGAAGCCGCCCACACCGATGATCACGGCCTTCACCGCCCCGTCGCGATCGACCAGGATATCGTTGATGTCGCCGATTTCTTCGGCACTCTCGCCTTCACCGGTCATCACGGCTTCGCCGATCATGTTGGAGGCGAGAAAGCCCTTGGCTGCTTCCTGGGCAAGCGTGCTCGTCTCCAACTCGTAGATGCCCGATGCACTGGTTTCCTGGTCGGACATATTCGGTTTGGGCGTGGCTGTCTCTGCGATCGCGCCGGTCGAAACCAAAGCAACAACCGCAGTGGAAGCAAGAATATTACGGAGCATTACTGCCCTCCTTCAATAAACACTGTCACGCTCCGTGACGACGATCTGTAAACAACGCCGGATAAGTTTGGTTCCAGAAAAATATGCAACCTCCGGCGCATATTTGTTTCAGGATCAGATTGCCTGACCGCTTCCACGCGGCCCCGCGAAGAACCAGACGATGAACCCGATCACCGGGAAAATCAGAATGCCCAGCGTCCAGAGAACCTTGGCGCCGGTCGACGCTCCGCTCCCCAGAATCTTGATCACGGCATAGATATCCAAGATGAGAACAATAAGACCCAATATCCCATATTCCATGTCGCATCTCCATTTGGCAGATACGAAGAAAACGCATCACACAGCGGAAAGTTCCAAAAACCAAAACCTCTCAAAAACTTCATGTTCCGATCTCTCGGAATTTTGTTTTTGAAAGGTTGGAACCAATTTGCGCTTGGAATGTTGAACAGAGGTGTTCATTACATCGGAGGACGTCATGTTTTCTTGGGCAATTTTCTTCCTGGTCGTCGCACTGATCGCGGCGGTCCTGGGGTTCGGCGGAATTGCCGGAACGGCCGTGTCGCTCGCCAAGATCGTTTTCTTCGTCGCGATCGCTCTGTTCCTGATTTCCGCCGTCGCACAGGCAATTCGCGGACGCGGCGTCTGATCCCGTGAGCGGGACCGGCACATGCTGACAAAAGGGCGCCGATGGCGCCCTTTTTCGTATCCACATCCTTTGACGGGACATCGGCCGCAGCGGAGGTCGCTCAGATTTCCTCGCTTACCTGCGCATAGGCGATCAATGCAAACAGTGCCGATCCGCCAATGATGTTTCCCGCAAGCGTCGGCAGGAAGAAGCCGCCGACCACATCGGTCAGGTCGGCATGGCCGGTCCAGAAGGCAAACACCGCCTCGACCGATCCGGCAACGACATGCGTCAGGTCGAGAACCGCGATCAGCCAGGCCATGAGCACGATAATCGCAAGTTTCGACTGCTCGGCGCTCGGCAGCAGCCAGACCAGCGTTGCGACGATCCAGCCGGCGACAATCCCGCGAAGAAACATCTGAAGCGGCGCAATTTCCATCAGATGCGCCGACAGCGCTTCCACAGCGTCGAAGACCGGGGCCGTGAGGAACAGTCCCGATGCAAGGGCACTGCCGAACAGCACCGTTCCAACGACATTCGCAAGCAGCACGATCCCCCACAACCGCAGCACCCGCCAATAGGTCCGCCGTTTGCCGGCGCTGATTGCCGGCAGGACCGCGGTGAGCGTGTTTTCGGTAAACAGCTGCTGCCGGGCGAGAATGACGATGACAAATCCCAGGCCGTAGCCAAGGTTTTCGACCAGATGGCGCCAATCGAGATCGGGAAGATAGGCGCGCAGCACCGCCTCCCCCAGCACGGAGAACCCGATCGACAGGCCGGCCGCGATGCCTGACCACCACAGGTTCCGCGGCGCACGGGCCAACTCCTCCTCGCCTTCCTCACGGATGATCTCGTAGACGACCGCTGCGCGCAGCCGCAACTTGTCGCCGACCTCCGACAGGTCATCGGCGCTGAGCCGCGTGCCTTCACGCTCGAGCCGCTCTGCGGTGATGTGGCTTTCATTTTCCGGCTTGGCGCCGGAGGACTTTTTCGGGGTCTCGCGCACGCGGCCCTCCTGTCGGGAGACCACGCGCGGCGCGGTGTCCGGTTTCCGACGCACTCAGACGGTCAGGCGCACTCAGACAGTCAGGGCGTCCTGAAGCATTGCGGTGGATTGCGCCACGGCGACCTCGGAACGCTCGAACCCTTCCCGACCGTTCATCAGATCTTCCAGCCGCAGGCGTGCGCGCGAGACCCGGCTCTTCACGGTTCCCACTTTCACGCCGAGAATCTCGGCCGCCTCCTCATAGGAGAACCCGCTGGCGCCGATCAGGATCAGCGCTTCGCGCTGGTCATCCGGCAGGACCTGCAAGGCGCTCAGGAAATCCTTGAGTTCCAGGTGACCTGACTGCTGGGGTTTCGATTCCAGCGTCGCCGCATGCTCTCCGTCGGAATCGGCGACCTCGCGCTGCATCTTCCGGCCAACCGAGTAGAAATGGTTGCGCAGGATAGTGATCAGCCAGGCCGTCAGATTGGTGCCCTCGGTGAATTTGTCGCGGTTGGCGATCGCTTTCGACAGGGTTTCCTGGACGAGATCGTCGGCGCGATCGCGGTCGCCGCTGATGGACCTTGCAAAGGCACGCAATCGCGGAATGGCCTCCACGATGTCCTTCTTGAACTGCGCGGCGCTCATTCCGCGGCCTCCTCGTCGGTGGCCGGCTTTTCCGCGTCACCGTCATCGAGAGCGGCGAGCAGCTCCATCATGTCCGCCGGAATCTCTTCAGACAGGGCTTCATCATACACCTTCCGGAGCTGGTTGCCGATCCAGTCTTCCTTCCGTCTGGCCCCAGCCGTCGGTTTGATGATGCCGAAGTCGGGATCCAGCCGATCAGGTCGGGTTTTTCCTGCCATTGCCAATTCCTGAGTTCTTGTTGATTTGTGGTCGATCTGTGGCGCAAACGCGGCAATCGAAAAAAAGTTCCGGGCGCGTGGAACTTTTTTTCGATCACGACATTTTCAACTCAAGGGGCGGAATCGCGATGCGTTGTCAACGCCGCCTCATTCGATGCCACACTGAGGATACGTTACATGTCGACTAGCCTTTCCCAAGATATCGCTCCTCTTCTGCCGTATCTGCGCAGGTATGCGAGGGCCTTAGCTGGGAGCCAGAAAAGTGGCGATGCATATGTGCGCGCCTGTCTTCAGGCCCTGGTAGGCGATCAAACCATCATCGACAGGGACGGTGGCGTCAAAATCGGCCTCTATCGCCTGTTTCACGTGCTTTGGAACGCCACGATCATTCCGCCCACAGATGCGGATGGATCCTCGTCGATTTTCGAGCAGACCGCGCAGGAACGCCTGTCCACGATGGCGCCGGAAAGCCGCCAGACGCTGCTGCTGTCGACGCTCGAGGGCTTCTCCATTGCCGAAACGGCTCGGATCATCGACAAGACCCCCGATGAGGTCAGCAAGCTGATCAAGCAGGCGATCGAGGAGATTGACCGGCAGACGAAGACCGACGTGCTGATCATCGAGGACGAGCCGCTGATCTCGATGGATCTGACGCAGATCGTGGAATCCCTCGGCCATTCGGTCACGCAGGTTGCGCGCACCGCGAGCGAAGCCATTGCGGCGGCCAAGTCGCATACGCCGGGACTGGTGCTGGCGGACATTCAGCTTGCCGACGGATCCTCCGGGATCGACGCGGTCAAGGACATCCTCGCCAACATGACGGTTCCGGTGATTTTCATCACCTCGTTCCCGGAACGTCTTTTGACCGGGGAGAGGCCGGAGCCCACGTTCCTGATCACCAAGCCGTTCAATCCCAACACGGTAAAGGCGGGCATCAGCCAGGCTCTCTTCTTCAAGGGATCGAACGCCGTGGCGGCATAAGCCTTGGCCGGGCTTCCCCGCCCCCTGTCCCAAAACGGACCAAGGCGGGAAACCCCCGCCTTTGTCCGTCGTCTGTTTCAGGCGGCAACCGGGTCTCAGTTGCGCGAAAGCCAGGCGTCGATCTCGCGTTCCGCCGCTTCGCGCGTCTGCCCGTATTTCTGTTGCAGAAGCCCGATCAGTTCGGTTCGCCGGCCGTCGACGCGGTCCAGCTCGTCGTCGGTGAGCTTGCCCCACTGGGCCTGCGCCTTGCCCTTGAATTCTTTCCAGTTGCCTTGGATCTGGTCCCAGTTCATCGAACATACCTCCTTGTGGTGTCGTCACGAGGCAAACGTTCGGGACGGGGGAAGGTTCCTGCAAAACCGCCCGGGAGGCGATCCGATGTCCCCTGGCGGCCGCGCCCGCATGTTTTGAACGACGCAATGGATCGCGGGTGCGGCGGATGCATGCCTCGCGACGAAAACGGAGCCGACGCCGATGGCGGACATTCTTCAATATCTCTTTGGCGCAGCCTCCTTCATGCCGCATGGCTACTGTCTCCTGTGGCGCCCGGATCTCGTCGCGCTTCACGCCATCTCCGACGCCGTGATCGCGTTCGCCTATGTGGCGATCCCCGTCGCCATGCTGGTTTTTCTGAGAAAGCGGCCGGACATCCAGGGAAACACGCGCCGGATCGGCTATCTCTTCATCGCCTTCATCCTGGCCTGTGCCCTGACACATCTCGCCGCGCTCGCAACCCTGTGGTGGCCCGCCTATGGCGCCCAGGGACTGATCAAGGCCGGCACGGCGGGTATCTCGATCATCGCGGCCCTGACCACCTGGATGGTGCTTCCGAAATTGCTGGCGCTTCCGCCGTTGCAGGCTCTCGAGCGCGCCAACGAACACCTTCAGGAAGAAAACCAGCAGCTGAACACCCAGGTCGGCAAGAGCCGCAGGAAGCTCAAGCGGATCAACGACCGCTTCGAGATGGCACTGACCGGTTCCAACATCTCCGTCTTCACCCAGGACATGGATCTTCGCTACACCTGGATCCACAATCCGCGCTTCGGGCTCGAGCCCTCGCGCCTGATCGGCAAGACGGACAGGGAGGCCTTCTCGCCCGAGGTGGCGGATGAATTGATCCCCCTAAAAGAAAAGGTAATCGAGAGCGGCGAGGCCGCATCGACCGATATCGCATTCGAAAGCGAGGACGCCGGAACCGTCTATTTCGATCTCGTGGTCCACCCGACGCGCAATGCGGACGGGGAGATCGACGGCGTGCTGTGCACCGCGATCGACACCACGGAAAAGAACCTCTACGAAATTCGGCTGACATCGCTCGCCGGCAAGCTGACCGAGGCCAACGAGCGGTTCGAAAAGGCGCTCGACGGCTCGCTGATCACCGTCTTCGAGCAGGACCGCAACCTGACCTACATCCATGTCGTCAATCCGCCAGCCGGCAGCACCGTGGACTTCTTCCTCGGAAAAGACGACAGCGTGTTGTTCTCCGAGGAGGACCGTCTGAAACTCATTCCGCCGAAGCGACGGGTCATCGAGACCGGCGAGAGCACGGTCATCGAGGTCGATCTGGACTGGGAAGGCGGACAGAAGAGCTACAATATTTCCCTCGATCCCGCGCGTCATCGCGACGGGACGATCACGGGGGTGATCGGGACCGCCGTCGACCTGACCCACAAGCGGGAGAACGAGCGGCAGATGCATCTGGTGATGCGCGAACTCACGCACCGGTCGAAGAACCTGCTGGCCGTCATTCAGGCCATGGCGCGCCAGACCGCGGCCCGCTCGGACACCACGGAGGATTTCGTCGAGAGTTTCTCCGCGCGGCTTCAGGCGATGGCCGCGAGCCACGACCTTCTGGTGTCCCAGTCCTGGTACGGCGCGGACCTGCACGCCCTGGTGGTTGCGCATCTTGGCCAGTCGATCGATCCGAGCAGCCCCCAGATCGAAGTCACCGGGCCGACCCGCTCGATCTCCGCCGATGCGGCGCAAAACCTCGGTCTCGCCTTGCATGAACTGACGACGAATGCGGCCAAATACGGCGCCCTGTCCGTTCTGGACGGCAAACTGACCGTCGCCTGGGCGATCGAGGGCTCAAACGTACGCCTGACATGGACGGAAACCGGGGGGCCGACGGTGGTTGCGCCGAAGCGAGACGGGTTCGGCCGCATCTTGCTGGAACGGCTGGTCGGGCCGGCGCTCGACGGCAACGTGGAGATTGAATTCGCCAGCACAGGCGTTCGCTGCGTGATCGAGTTCCCGACACGGCACCTTCTGGGCTGACTTTCGACCAGCCAGAAGCCCGCCGAAAGTCGCCCTCAACACCCATGGCAGCCCGTTTGCCGCCGCCCGTTCGGGCGACCTCTCAGGTCTCGCCGTCCAGGATCGCCAGCGCGGCGTCAATATCGGTCAGCACAGTGTCGCGCCGCTTGCGGCCATCGGCTGAGGACACGATCGCCCGCTCTATCGCCGACCGCCAGGACAGCAAGGCAGTGCGTTTTTGGGCCTCCGTCAGGGATTGATCTTCCAGAACGCTGAAGGCAGATCTGAATCCCGCATATTTCCGTGGCACATTGGTCATCTCGTCACTTCGGTTGGTGTGAGAAGGACTAGCTTGGGGTTGATACAAGAGTGCAAACGGGCTGCCGATTGCTGGCGGCGAGAGGCAGCCGGTTCGCGCTCGATGGCGAAGACACGGGACGCATCAGGCATCCCGTGTCCCGGATCCGGCTCCCTCACTCCGTGATGAGTGCGCGAAGCATCCAGGCGGCCTTTTCGTGGAAGGTGATCCGCTCCGTCAACAGATCCTCGGTAACGACGTCGCCATTGTCGCCGGCATATGTCGCCATGTCCCGCATCCGGGCAGACATCGTTTCGTGCTGCGTCACCAGATCCGCGATCATCGCATGCGCATTGGGCACTCCATCGCCGGGCAACTCCACCGTGAGATCGAGCTTTCCGTCGTGAAGATTGACCGGCGCCCGGTACCCGAGGGCGCGAATCCGCTCCGCAAGATCGTCCGTCGCGGCGAACAGGTTCTCGTAATGCTGCTCCGTCAGGTCGTGGATCGACTTGAACAGCGGCCCGACCACATTCCAGTGATACAGATGAGACTTGACCGTCAGCCGGTAGGTATCCGCCAGAATGACGGACAAATGCTTCGCGAGCTGTTCGCGGACGTCGTCCGCCATGCCCGTCCTGATCCGTTCCGCCCTCGGGGGTTCGATATTCAAAACGCCAGACATGCTGCCTCCTTATCGAAAATCCGTTGAAAATGAAACGTCCTGCCGGATCAGATCTCGCGTGGCGTGCCGGGAGCGAGCGTGCCTGACGACCGGGGTGTCCAGCACAGGCCGGACTGCCGCAACGGTCGCTCCACGGTCCCCTTCGCCGAAAGCGACGAGGATCCTTTGCAAGACAACAATAGGCAAAGTCCCGCGCTTTGGATTTGTTCCAAACAAATAAAATATTTTATCGGGTCGACAAGAAGAGAATTCCCCTAAAGAAAAAGATTTAAGATTTATAAATTCGAGAAATTTTTTGCGAGACATTCAAGATAACGAGGTTGTGGATAAAATCATCCACTTATTTCAACGCAAAAAACGGAAATACCATCTCTATCAACTCCGCACATATTGAAACTCCAGAAGAGCTTCCCTCCTTGTGAGGCGGCATCGGGAACCGTGCCTCCAGTCACGCGTTTTCTGCAAGCGACAATCCGGGTCCGCCCACTGCAACGGAACATGTTCCGGACGCGGGGCTCACCATCTGTCGACACCGGTTGGGCAACCTGCAGCCCACGCCCGCCGGATCGCTGACCGCTGACAGGAGGATACGATGGCGCGTGACACAAGCCGGCCGAGCATCAAGGACGAAGACGTCTATGAGGCCCTGCGCGAGAAGGGCGACAGCAAGGAAAAGGCGGCCCGCATCGCCAATGCCCAGGCAAATGAGGATCAGGCGCCGTCCAAAAAGGGCGGTCGGGCGTCGCCTTACGAGGAATGGACGAAGGAGGAACTCTACGAGCGGGCGCAAGAGCTCGAGATCGACGGCCGATCCGGCATGGACAAGGCACAGCTGATCGCGGCCTTGCGCGGTTAAATTCGCGCCCGCTGCGATATTTTCACCAACCGGTGAAACCAAACCGCTTCTGAGGGGTTTCCGTCATGAGCCGCGCCTCCCGTGCGGCCATGGCAGGCCGGACAGGCCCGCCGGAACACCCGATTTCAGCCGTGCAGCTCGAAGCTGCGCCGGCAGATCAGACAAGGAGTGGAGATCGATATGGCGACTGCAAAGACTGCGTCCGCATCATCCGCAAAAAGCGCCGACGAGGCGGTCAGCGCCCAGGATATCGAGGAGAGCATCGCGCGGATCCGCGGCGACATTGCCGAGCTTGCGGGCGCCCTGAAGAGCTATGGCGCCGGCAAGTCCAGCGAGTACCGCTCGCGCGCATCCGCGGCAACCGAGGACCTGAGCCGCAAGTCGCAGGACGCACTCAACGATCTCACCGCGGAGTTGCAAGGCTACGAGAAGGCCCTGACCGAGGAGGTCCGTCGCCGGCCGCTGCAGTCGCTTGGTATTGCCGCCGGCATCGGCTTCCTGATCGCGGCTCTGGTGCGCCGGTAATGGTCACCCGCGTCCTTCCGATGGCGATCTCGGCAGCCTCGCGTGACATCCGCGGCATCTACCGGCGGACCCGGCGCAATGCGGCTTGGACCACGCTGGCGCTTGTCTGCTTTGCCACGGCCTATCTGGCGGGCCTGGTCGCCATCGGGGCCTATCTGGTTCCGATCTACGGCCCGGGCCTGTCCGCGCTCCTGATCGCGGCCGCGATGACCGCCATCGGCGCGGCGATCCTGCTGGTCCTGGCCATCCTGAGGCGTCGGGAACGACGGCGCCAGGCGCGCCGGCAAGCTGCGCAAAGGCTGACACTGGCGGCAGCGCTTTCCCTTCTGCCGCAGGTGTCGAAATCCAAAAGCCTGCTTCTCCTTGCCGCCGCCGGCGGCCTCGCCTTCCTGCTCAGCAAGAGCGGCGACGGGCCCGACGATGCGTGACCGCGCCTCGTCCGCGCAACGGTCGCGGTTCGCGACCTGGAGCTTCCAATGACATCGCATCCTGACCTTTCCGGTGACGTGCCGCGGCACCGACCCGCATGGCCCATGGCGGGCGACCCCGTTCTCCGGACGGCCGTGCTGATCCTTTGCGTGATTGCCACGGTGGCGGCCCTCGATGTGGGGCAGGTGATTCTGGCGCCGGTCTGCCTGTCCATCGTGGTCGGGGCGATCTTCGCGCCGGCCGCCGATCGCCTGTGCAGGATCGGGGTTCCGCCCTGGGTGTCCGCCGCCTCGATGGTGATCCTCTTCATCATGTTCATCCTGACCGTGGGCGCGGCACTGATGGTGCCCCTGTCCGACTGGCTCGACAGGCTGCCCTTCATCTGGTCGCGGCTTCAGGCGCAATTGATCAGCTGGCAAGGGGTGTTTTCCTCGATCGGCAGCCTGCAGGAGGAGTTGCGCAACGCCATGGGCCGGTCCGGCGAAGTGAAGGTCAGCGTCGAGGACACATCGGCCGTCGAAAGCGTCTTCTACTTCGCGCCCAGCTTTGTCGCTCAGGTCATCCTGTTCCTGGCGAGCCTGTACTTCTTTATCCTGACGTTGCCAAACCTGCGCCGATCCGCCCTCGAGCTGACGTCCGACAAGACACATCGCGCGTCCATCGCAAATGTATTCAAGACGGTCGGCGCCCGCCTTTCGACCTATCTCTTCTCCATCACCCTGGTGAATATCGGTCTGGGCGCGGCCGTCACGCTTGCGATGTGGGCGCTCGGCGTTCCCTCTCCGCCGCTCTGGGGACTGCTTGCGGGCCTGCTGAACTATGTCATCTATGTCGGCCCGGCGGTGATGGTGGTGGTGATGTCCTGCGTCGGTCTCGCGATCGGCAACAGCCCGCTTGCGATCGCGACACCGCCGCTTGTCTATCTGACGCTGAACCTGATCGAGGCGCAGTTCATCACGCCGACCGTTCTCGGCCGCACGATGACGCTCAACCCCTTCGTCGTGTTCCTCTCCATTGCCTTCTGGATCTGGCTGTGGGGACCGGTCGGCGGCTTCATCGCGGTTCCGGTGCTGCTGGTGGCGGCGACAATTATCGAAATCATGCGGGAAAAGGCCTGAAAGCAGGCGCCGCGTGGATCGTCCCCGCGCCTGCGCCGACGCTCTGCAAAACGCAAAAACCGCCCACGTGGGGCGGCTTCCTGTTCGTTTTCCAACCGGTGCCGGCGAAATCACTCGTCATTGTAGGCGAGCGATCCCGGGGTGACAGGCCATCCCGTGCAGGTTGTTTCCTGAAGCCTGCTTACGCAGCGCATGTGCCGCTCGCGCGCATCGCCAAGATTGATGGCGAGATCGCCTTTCTTGCCTGACGGCGCCTCGCTGTTTGCGGATTGCGCGCTCGCCGAAGCGCCCTCCGCTGCGGTCGGTTGCGCCGGAAGCAGTTCCGAGGCGCCAAGGGCGACTGACAGAAAAACCCCGACGACGATTGCCGGAAAGCCCATTGCGGGTGTGCGTTTGCGAATCCTGATCATGTCATCACCTCCGCCCAGTAAACGCACGAGTTAACGAATGGTTGCAGCCCATCGCGCGACATGGGCTATCTGGTTGAGATCTTGAAGAAATTATTGCCTGCGATGTAACCTATGTTAATGCGGCGGGGCGTGTTCGTGTATAAATGTCGATCAGCGTCAAGCTTTCAGAGAGACACTTCATGACTTTCGAACATAATCCGCCCATGCTGAAATTGCTTGGGGCGGCTCTTGTCGTTGAAGACAATCCAATTATTGCGATAGATACTCAAGCGATCCTTGAAGATCTGGGCTTCTCGCCTGTCGAGGTCCTCTCAACCCTGTCAGAAGGGTTGCAGACGCTCGCGAATCACATCTTCAGCTTTGCTATCCTCGATGTCCGGATCGGCGATGAAGACAGCATCCGGTTCGCGGAAAGTCTCGCAGAGCGCGGATCGCAGATTGTCTTTGCCAGCGGATACAGCGACGCCGAGACCCTGCCCCCGCCGTTTCGCGATCATGTCATTATCGGGAAGCCCTACACGAAGGCCCAGCTCGAGGCGGTTCTGCTGCGCTGCCCCGGCGCGCCTGCGGAAAGCGCAGAGCCCGATCCGCGCGATCAGATCAACGGACGCTGAGTGGTGCAGGCGGGCTCATAGGTCGCAACGTCTTCCAGCCCGCGCCGGTCGAGGATCCGAATGCGGTCCCGGTTCCAGGCAAGCAGGTTTCTCGCCTGCATCTTCTTCAGCGTTCGGCTGGTGTGCACCGTTGTTATCCCCAGAGCATCGGACAGATGCTCCTGCGTGAATGGGGCATCGAAGGCCTGATCGCTGCCATAGCCGGCGGCCCGCGCCCGATCGTGCAGGTGAAGAATGAGATAGGCCAGTTTCTCGAAGGCATTTCGCCGGCCGATGCTGAGCAGGTGACCGTCCACCATTTGCTCCTCGCGAGCGGCCATCCAGGTCATCGAATAGGCCAGTTCCGGATAGTCCTTGAAGACCGCCCACACCTTGTCTCTCGGGAAAACGCAAAGCGTCGTCCTGGTGAGGGCGGTAACCGAATGCTGCATCTCGCTCAGGATGGCCAGCTGCAACCCCAGCAGGTCGCCTGGAAAGGCGAAGTTGAGAATCTGCCGGCGCCCGTCCACCAGCGATTTGTGCCGGAAGGCCCAGCCGTCGAGAATGGTATAGAGATGGGGCGTCTTGTTTTCTTCCAGCAGGATCGTCGACCCGGCGTCGACGGTCAGTTCCCCGGTCTTGAACCCTTCGACGAACTTCAGTTCCCGGTCATCGAGCGGGCGGAAGATATCCATTTTGCGCAAGGGGCATTTATGACAATTGGTCTGGGCGTTCAGACTGTCTGACATGTCGGTCCGTTCTCAGGCGTAGCGGCAAGGCAAGATAAAAACGGCCGCGGCGAACCCCCGCCGCAGCCGGTTGCATCATTGCCCCACCCTGACCGCAAGGCTAGCCGTTTTTGCGCTCGTGGCGCCCCTCGACACGCGTCGCCCCGGCCGGCCGCTCGAACGCGCGCTTCTTGTGGTCGCGGGTCGCGACCTCCTTCTGCAGGTCGCCGCCGGCCCGGCCGCCGTCGCTGCGAATGGTCTCGGCAAGCGTCAACGGCTCATCCAGTTTCGCCTGGCGTTCGCCCTTCGGGGTATCTGACATGAGAACCTCCTTTCCAAAGGCGGAAAACGCGGGTTTCTCGAAATTGTTCCACGAACCGGCGACGCATTCCGAGAAATGCCGGCTCGCAGTGAAGATATCGGGTCTGCCCTCGCCGAAACGGCAAAAAGCCGACCGCTTCGTTTTTTAAGGCTCGGACGGGAACCATTTCGCGATTGCCGCGTTAACAAAAAGCACCAAAGCGGGAGCCACAATGACGCATGAACACGCTTCGGACCCGGACAGGGTTCCGGCACGGACGGAACCGGACGACGCGCGCGGCAACGGCAGCGCGCAAAGGCGCATCGGGGTCGAGGTCGAATTCGGCGGATTGAGCGCACGCGACGCGGCGCATGTCGTTCAGGGTCTGTTGGGCGGTGAAATTGCCACCGCGGATGCCCATCGTTTCGAGCTGGCGGGAACGTGCCTTGGCGATATCCGCATCGAGCTTGACAGCAAATATGTTCACAGCGACGCAGACGCTTCCGCGTTTGAAAAGACCGTGCGCCGGGTTGCCGGCGATGTCTCCGGCCCGATCATTCCAACGGAACTGATCACAGACCCCCTGCCGGTTGAAGACCTCCCGAAGGTCGACCGTCTTCTCGACAGCCTTGCGAAAGCCGGCGCCGTCGGCACGGAGCAGCCGCATCTTGCCTGCGGCGTGCATTTGAACATTGAGTGGACCGACAGTGACGTGTCGTCGATCCTGCGGATCCTCCAGGCCTATCTCCTGATGGCGCCGGCGCTGCGCGACGACATCGAGCCGGACAGGACCCGCACGCTGCTTCCCTTCATCGGCCGCTTTCCCAAGGCCTACCAGACGAAGGTGCTGGACCCGGACTATCGCCCGGATTTCGCCCGGTTCGTCGCAGACTACTGCCAGGCAAACCCGACGAAGAACCGTGAGCTGGATCTCCTGCCGCTGCTCGCCTCGATCGACTACGAGGCGGTCGAGACAGCACTAGGCGAAAAGCCCCCGGCGGTTCGCCCGACCTTTCACTATCGCCTGCCCAACTCCCTGATCGGGGCCGAGGGATGGTCGATCTCCCGGGAGTGGGACCGCTGGCGCTGCGTGGAGATGCTTGCCGCCAAGGAAGAGCGTCTGCAGGAGGGCCTGCGGGAATTCCGCGACACCCACGAAGCCAGCGACGCGATGGGGACCTTGAAGCGCATGTTCGCGGAAGTGGTCGGCAAGTGACACCACGGATCGGCGTTTCGACATCGGTGCGCGGCGGGTGGCGGTCGTTCCTTGCGATCCGCTTCGCGCTCTGGCGCGCCGGCGCGAAGGCTGTGCGTATCACGGCCGATACGCCCTGCGACCACGATCGTCTCGACGGGCTTGTCGCCGGTGGCGGCGACGACATCAGCGCGACACTCTACGGCGGCGAGCTGATGCCCGATGTGCGCATCGATCCGAAGCGCGACGCGCTTGAAATGGAGCTGATCCGCTCCGCCGCCGCCGCGGGATTGCCCGTGCTTGGAATTTGCCGCGGCTCCCAGATGATCAATGTCACCTTCGGCGGGACGCTGCACGCCGATATCCAGGAGGTCTTCAGGGATGCGCCGCGCATGCGCACCGTGTTGCCGCGCAAGACGATCACAGTGGCTCCCGGGTCCCTGCTGGCAAAGATCTTCCGGCGCGAAGCGTGCAAGGTCAACGCGCTCCACCACCAGTCGGTAAAGGACCTTGCCCCCGGACTCCGGATCTCGGCGCGGGACGAGTTCGGCATCGTGCAGGCAATCGAGGCCGATTCCGGCTCCCCGCTGCTCGGCGTTCAGTGGCATCCGGAGCTGATGCCGTTTTCCGCAAGACAGCAGCAGCTGTTCGCCTGGTTCGTCCGGCAGGCCGCCTGACGCCGCATGACCCGACGCGAAATCCCCTGGCGGCGGGCGCGGCGGACGTCATCCGGCACAAGACCTGCGACAGAAAAAGCCGGCATCCTCCGCCAGGGCCTGCCACGAGTGCTCATCAAGCGTGTGAACAAGCGCCGGGCGACGCGCTCAGTCCTTTGATATTCCCCATGGAAATCGATATTCATTGCAGGCGGCACCCTTTGCCCGTCCTTCAGTTTGCGGACCCTCCATGCCTCTCGATCTGCCAATCCTCGATAAAGTCTATGCGCTCTGGGATGGCCTGGCGGATTTCGATGCCGTCAACATCCAGGCCTCCCGCACCTATTTGCTGGAACAGCTCAGCACCCTGGTGGATGCCCAGAATGCGGACTGGATCGGCTGCGTGCGGCTGAGCTGGAGCCAGGCCGAAGACCCGATGAAGGGATGGCGCCCGCGCACCCTGTTCACCCTGGCGCCTTGCGCCAACACCAGCCAGGTGATCGACGAAGCGTTCCAGTAAATGGAGAAGGGCCAGCCCGACATCACCACCATCCGGAACGTGGAGCTCGCCGGCAGCTACAGGGTGCTGCTCCTGAACGAACTGGCAAACCCCGACTGGTTTGCGGGGCCATCCTACCAACGCTACTACAAGGCGCTCGACCGGCAGGATTCCATCTGGGCAGGCATCCCCGTTAGCGCGGATGCGGAAGTGCAGATCGGCTTCCATCGCAGCTTCGACAAGCCCCCGTTCTCTGGCGAGGACAAGGCGCTGGTCTTTCATGCGTTGCGCGGGATCCGCTGGTTCTACAAGCACCAGATGCTGGGCGAAGGGGTCGGGGTCGCCTCAACGCCGCTGACACCGACGGAAAAGACCGTGCTGCAGGGACTCCTTCTCGGCATGACCGAAAAGCAGATTGCCGGCCAGAACAACCAGAGCCCGCATACCACCCACGACCATGTGAAGCGGATCTTTCGCAAGTACGGGGTCTCCAGCCGTTCCAGCCTGATGGCCCTGTGGCTCGGCAAGGGCCTGAAACCGCAAAAGAACCCCTGAACAGGGGATTCACCCCACCGCCTCTCCCGCGCAAAAAGACGGTTGCTGACACAACCTGCGCCGCGGCATTGCCACGCCAACGCCTGAGCGCGTGGCGTCGCGCCGAGGGGGACCCATGGAAATGACCAAAACAACGGCTCGCGGGGCTTGCGATACGACGGGCCGGGCGCGATCGGGTACGTCGAACCGGCTCAGAACCACTCTCCTGCTCGGTACAGCCTTGGTCGTCGCAGCCGCCACGAGTGCGGGAACCGCTCAAGCCGGTGGCGGCAGGGGTGGCGATGGCGGCACCGACGGCAATTTCTTTACCGTTATCGGGCGCGGCGGTGCCGGTGGGGCAACCGGGAGCGCAGGAAACAACGGGACCACCGAGGCAAATGGGTTTGGGGGCAATGGCGGTGGCGGCGGGGGCGGCGCGGGCGGCTTCGCAGGCGGAACCGGAGCCACGAGCGCCCCAGGAGGCACCGGCGGTGATGGCGGCACGGGGGGCACGCATGGAGTGGTCATCTCCACCTCGGCAGTGGTTGCAGGGGCCAGGACGGGCCAAAACGGCGGCGATGGGGCCGATGGCAGTGCGGGTAGCGCGGGCCTCAGCTCCGGAGGCGGTGGCGGCGGTGGCGGTGGCGAGGGTGGTCATGGCGTTGCCGTAACTGCTGCCGTGACTGTCACCAACAGCTCCGTCATCACAGGCGGCACGGGCGGTCAGGGTGGTGCGGGCGGAGCGGGGCAGATCCTGGGCGCCAACGGCTCTCTTGGCTATGGCGGCACGGGCGGAGCAGGCCTCTCCACGTCGGTGTCCGGCGTGTTTGTCACCAACAACACATCAGCCACCATCGCGGGCGGCAACGGCGGCGCAGGACGGGGGGATGCCGCAGGCGGCGCCGGTATCATCGGGTCAGGGCTATCTATCGCCAACAATGGCACGATTTCCGGCGGGCTCTCCGGCACCAGCGGCACCCGCGCCAACGCCATCGAATTCACCGGCGGCAGCAACCGTCTCGAGCTTGGGCCCGATTCCATTTTGAACGGCGGCATTGCCGTCACCGGCAGCCTGGAGATCATCCAGTTCGACGATGTTGAAATCGCCAACACGATTTCCGGCAGCGGTTCGCTGGAGAAAAGCGGGACCGGTGCCCTGACGCTCGGCGGCACCAACACCTATGCCGGCGGCACGACGGTCAATGGCGGCAGGCTTACCGTCTCCTCCGATGCCAATCTCGGCGCGGCGAATGGCGACATAACGCTTGCCACCGGCCTGCTTCAGATCACCGGAACCGGCTTCACCCAGCTGACACGCAATCTCGCGGTGACCGGCAATGCCGGGATCGAGAACAGGGACGCCGATCTGGAGGTTTCGGGCGCGCTGTCGGGCACGGGGACCTTGAACAAGTATGGGGCAAGATCCCTCTTCTACAATGGCGACGGCTCCGGCTTCAGTGGGTCGTTGAACATTTTCGGAGGCACGCTCGGCGGTTCCGGAACGATCGGCGGCACGGTCCGCATCCAGTCCGGGGCGACCCTTTCGGCCGGCAACAGTCCCGGCACCCTGAACGTCGGGGAACTGATCCTTTTTTCCGGCTCCACATCCGAGTTCGAGCTTGGGACGGCGGGCACCGTCGGGGGGCCGACCAACGATCTCGTCAAGGTCGACAACAATCTGGTGCTCGGCGGCACCCTGAACGCCACCGTCGGCTCCGCCGGCTACTACCAACTGTTCCAGTATGGCGGCACCTTGTCGGGCAGCTTCGGCACCGTCAATGTGTCAGGTGTCAGCGGCGCCACGGGCACGGTCCAGACCGGCATCCCGGGTCAGGTCAATCTCCATGTCGCCGGGGCCGGTCAGGTCATCCAGTTCTGGGACGGAGCCGACACGACCGGCAACGGCACGGTCGATGGCGGCTCGGGCACCTGGTCCTCGACCGGAACGAACTGGACCGGCGCGCCGGGAAGTGCCGGCATCAACGGCCCTTACGAAAAGTCCGTCGCGGTCTTCACCGGCACGGCCGGCACGGTCACGGTCGACGGCACGCAGGACTTCGACACGCTGCAGTTCAAGACCGACGGTTATGTCGTGAGCGGCGGCACGCTCAACATTGCCCCTGCCTCCGGCACCACCGGCACGATCAATGTCGACGCCGGCGTCTCGACCGAGATCGGCACGCAGATTGTCGGAACCGGCTCCGGCCTGGAAAAGGTCGGTGCGGGAACGCTGACCCTGACGAATGCGACCAACACCTATACCGGCGACACGATCCTGACCGCCGGCACCCTGAACGCCAAGTCTGATGGCAGCCTCGGCGATCTGTCCTCGGCGATCGTCTTCAATGGCGGCACGCTGCAGGCCGGCTCCGACTTCTCGTCCACCGCCCGCACGATGACCATCAACACGGGCAAGGCCGCGGCGATCGACATTGCCGATCCCGCAAAGAGCCTGACCGCTTCGGGCGTCATTTCCGGCAACGGCGATCTGATAAAGACCGGGGCTGGCAAGCTCATGCTCGCCGGCACGAACACCTATACCGGCACCACGATCCTTTCCGCCGGCACCTTGTCGATCGCAAGCGACGGCAACCTGGGCGCCAACTCAATCGCCTTCGAAACAGCCACGCTCGAGGTGACGAACTCCACCACGATCGACAACGCGTTCTTTCTGAACACGAACGGCACTGGCACAATTGATGCGCAGGGCAATGCCGTCACCGTGTCGGGCGGCATTTCCGGTGCCGGCGACCTTGTGAAGACCGGGGCCGGCACGCTCACGCTCTCCGGGATTGGCACCCATACCGGCACCACGACGATCAAGGCGGGCACGCTGTCCGTCACAGACGGCTACAACCTGAGTGCCAGCGCGCTGACGCTCGACGGCGGCACGTTTGCGGTCACGGGTGATTCGGCCACCCTCGCCAACACCGTCGCGCTTGCGGCCGGCTCAGGCACCATCGACATCAGCGGCAGCGGGGCGACGTTGAGCGGTGCCGTCTCGGGTTCCGGCGACCTCACCAAGACCGGGTCCGGCACGCTCACCCTGGCGGGAACCAGCACCCATACGGGCAGCACGACGGTTTCCGCCGGTACGCTGTCCATCTCAAACAGCGCCAACCTCGGCACCGGCGCCCTCAACCTTGCATCGGGTGCCACGTTTGCCGTCTCGGGAACCACAACGCTCGCCAATGCTCTCTCGATTGATCCGAGCGCGAACAGCACGATCGACGTCGCGACCGGGCGGACCCTTGCGCTGACCGGCGACATCAGTGGCACGGGTGCCCTGCGCCTCGTCAATGGCACGGTTCTCGTCAATGGCGACGGCTCCGCCTACACCGGCGCCATGACCGTGGCGAGCGGAACACTCGGGGGAACGGGCCATCTCGGCGGCACCGTCACAGTCGCCTCGGGCGCGACGCTTTCGGCCGGCAACAGCCCCGGCACCCTGACCATCGATGGCGACCTGACCTTGCAGGCCGGCTCGATCTCGACCTTCGAGCTCGGTGCTGCCGGCACGGTCGGAGGACCGTCGAACGATCTCGTCAAGGTTGGCGGCGACCTGACGCTTGCCGGTACGCTGAATGCGACGGCCGGGTCCTCTGGCTACTATCAGCTCTATCAATATGGCGGCGCGCTGTCGGGCGCCTATGACACGGTCAACGTCAGCGGTTTCAGCGGCGCCACGGGCTCGGTCCAGACCGGCATCCCCGGTCAGGTGAACATGGTCGTGCTCGCCGACGGACAGGTGCTGCAGTTCTGGGACGGCGCGGACGCCACCGGCAACGGCACGGTCGATGGCGGCGACGGCACCTGGTCCACGACCGGCACCAACTGGACCGGAAAGCCCGGCGAGGCCAGCATCAACGGCGCGTTCACGGGCTCGGTTGCCGTGTTCAGCGGCACGGCCGGCACGGTCACGGTCGACGGCACGCAGTCGGTCGATACGATGCAGTTCAAGACCGACGGCTACACGCTGTCCGGCGGCACGCTCGACCTTGCGCCCGCTTCCGGCACGACCGCGTTTCTCAATGTCGACGGGGCCCTTGGGGCCACAATCGGCTCGACGCTGACCGCGGCAGCCGGCATCGGCCTGGAAAAGACCGGGACGGGCGCTGCCCTCCTGACGGGCGACAGTTCCGGCTTTGCCGGCGACGTGCGGGTCTCCCGGGGTCTGCTTCTCGTCAACGGCACGCTCGGCAATGGCGGCAACCGCTTCGATATCGGCGGCGGTTCGGGCATGGCCGGGCTGGCGGGCAGCGGCACTGTCGCGGGCGACGTCCATGTCGCCGCGCAGGGTGCCATCGCCGGCTATGGCGGCACGCCTGCCGCCCCCCAGGCCGCGACACTGACGATCACCGGCAATCTCGATCTGGCCAGCACCAGCGTGTTCCACACGATGGTGGACTTCGACAACAACACCCACTCCCAGCTAAAGGTCAACGGCACGGCGTCGCTCGCGGGAACCGTCAATGTCACCACCGTCGGCACGGCGCCCAATCTCTCGACCGTCACGCTCCTGACCGCCGATGGCGGGCGGACCGGCACGTTCGACGCCGTCACCGACAATTACGCCTATCTGGATGCGGCCCTGAGCTATACGGCGACGNCGGTCGACCTGACGCTGACGCGCAACGACGTCATTCTCTCCGATGTTGCCCGGACGGCGAACCAGAAGGCGGTCGCAAAGTCGCTTGACGGCACGCCGAACACCAATCCGCTAGTCCAGCAGATCCTCGGCCTGTCGGAAGGTGGTGCTCGCGCTGCCTTCGACCGACTGTCAGGCGAGGCGATCGCCTCGATGAAGGGGAGCATGACGCAGGACGCCAGTCGCGTCGGCCTGACCATCTTCACCCGCATCAACCAGGCCTTCGACGAGAGTGGATCGACACCGCCTCCCGGGGTGGCGATCGCGACCCACGGCGCCCCGGACGGTCTTGGCGGCGACGCCTACACATTGTGGATGCGCGCCTATGGCTCGATCGGGTCCGCCAACGCAACCGCGAACACATCGGGTCTCGACCGCGCGGCGGGCGGCGCGATGTTCGGTGCCGACACCCGGCTTGGCATGGCGCGCCTCGGCGCCTTTGTCGGCTACCAGTCGTCCGACTACGAGGTCAACGCGCTGGGATCGTCCAGTCAGGCCGACAGCTACCAGGTCGGCGCCTATGCCGGCACGAAGCTGGGCGGCTTCCACCTGTCGGGCGGCGCGGCCTACACCTGGCACGACATCGACACGACCCGAAATGTGGTTATCGGAGGGCTGAGCGAGCGGCTGACGGGATCCACCTCCGCCGGAACGGCACAGGCTTTCGGCGAGATCGGGTACGCCTTCCGCCTGCAGGGACAGGGCAACTGGCTGCAGCTGGAGCCCTTCGCCGGACTGGCCCATGTCTCCACCTCCCTGGACGGCTATGCCGAGAGCGGCGGCGCCTCGGCGCTGACGGTGAGCAGCTCGACCAACGACGTGACCTTCACGACGCTCGGCATCCGGACGTCGTCGGAATTCGCCCTGTCTGGCGAAGGCCGGCTGGCGCGGGTGTCGGCCATGGCGGGTTGGCGGCACGGGTTCGGCGATCTCACGCCGACCTCGACCAACCAGCTCGCCGGTGGCGCGGCCTTTACCGTCGAAGGCGCCCCGATTGCCGAGGATGTCGCGGTGCTCGGCGCCGGGGTGTCGCTCGACATCGCCGATCACGCAAGGCTCGGTTTCGACTATTCTGGCCAGTTCGGCGAGCGGGCTGCCGAACATTCCGCCTCCGCGCGCTTCAGCCTCCGCTTCTGACGGCGCGGTCGGTCCCGACAACCGGATATAGCACTTCAGATATGAAGCTCCCGGCGCGGCTGCGCCGGGGGGGCGAACCGCCCGAGGGCAGATCGGTGCCTTCTTGAGCGCGAGGAAAAGGCCCGAACCCGAGCAAGAACCCCTAAACAGGGGATACACCTCTGGCCCCGGTCCATCGCAAAAGAAAGGTCGATTTCAAGTTTCGCGCTGCGGAAGGTCCGCGTCGGCTTTTTGCGCGCGATGACGTTGTACGACCGAGCGGGCGAGCACCCGAGGGAAACCATGACCACGACCAGATCGACAACCTCCGGGTATTTTGACGCGAACAGTGAAACGGGCCGAGCAAACGCCTGTACCGACGAACGGGACGCGGCTCGCCAGCCGGCGAAACGCCCGCGCACGACGCGGCGGCACGCCCTCTCCCTTCTCGCGTCGACCGCGCTCTGTGCGGCGGCGATCCTGCCGCTCTCCGACCGGCCCGCTCATGCCGCGACCTATCTGGTCACGGAAGCGACCGACGATGGCAGCGGGACTGTCGCCGGTTCGCTGAGCTGGGCCATTGCCAGCGCAGGTGCAAGCGGGGACGTGATCGAGATCGATCCGACGATTGCGACCATCGCCGTGTCGGGCGGATTGCCGGCCTTTGCAGCAGACGTCACGGTCCGGGCGAGCGCCCCGGTCGAGATCACCGGCTCTCCCTTCGACGCATCTGGCACATCGCTGGTGCTGTCGGGGGTGTCCTCCACCAATGCGCTCACCGCCGCCCTGTCGGGCGCTGCGGCCGGCGGGAACGGGGCCAACGGTGGCAACGCAACCGGCGCTGTCCCCAGCGCTGCGGGCGAGGCGGGAACGACAGCCGTTTCGGGGAGCGGGTTTTCGCTGCGGCTGACCGGGTCGGCAACCGGCGGCAACGGCGGTGCGGGCGGCAACGGCGCTTATGAATCCGTCAATGCGAACGCCAGCGGCGGTGGAGCCGGCGCCGCTGCCGTCTCCGGCAGCGACGGCATAATCGAGAACCGCGGCACGATCACGGGTGGACGCGGTGGCAACGGAGGCACTGGCGGCTCCCGTCACTCCAGTAATGGCGGTAGTGGCGGCAACGGCGGTGCAGGCGGGGCCGGCATTGCGGGCAGCAACCTCACCATCGACAACTCCGGGACGATCACCGGTGGCGCGGGCGGTCAAGGGGGCGCGGGAGGTGGTTCCATAATGGCCAGCACGGGGCCTGCCGGAAGCGCAGGCGTCGGCGGGACCGGCATCACCGGCTCAGACCTGACCATCGTCAACAGCGGCACGATTTCCGGCGGTCTCTCCGGCGGCAATCGCGCCAATGCCATCGACTTCACCGGCGGCACCAACAGTCTGGAGTTGAGAGCCGGGTCAACGATCATCGGCAATGTCGTTGCGGGCGGCGGAAACGACACGCTTGTTCTGGGGGGAGACACCAGCCCGATTCCGAGCTTCGATCTCGGTGAGGTCGGCACCAAATACACCGGCTTTGAAACCGTATCGAAGACAGGGGCTTCCACCTGGACCATGACCGGCACGGCCGGCGCCCCACTCGGCCATCTGACGGTTTTCGACGGATTGCTCAAGCTAGACGGGGCAACGGCGAGCGTAAGCAATTTTCACGTGGCGGATGGTGCCGCGACAGTCTCGAATGGATCGGCAATCGGCAGCTACCGCATTTACCTGGGCGGCCAGTCGGGAAAGACCGGCACATTGACCGTTTCGGGAAGCGGAACGTCGATGAACAGCACCAACAGTGTCTTTCTGGGCTACTCCGCCGGAGACGCCGGCAGCCTGACCGTCGCCAATGGCGCCAGCCTGACCACCGGCTACCACGCCTTTCTGGGCAACGTCGCCACCAGCACCGGCACCGTCAATGTGACGGGTGCGAATTCCTCCTGGAGCGTTGCGGACGACCTTCGGGTTGGGTATCGGGGCACCGGTTTCCTCTCCATCGCCGACGGTGCGACAGTGTCGAGCGGGAAACAGACCGTCGTCGGCAACCTGAGCGGCGCGAAGGGAACGCTCACCATATCCGGATCCGGATCGTCCTTCACCGCAAACGCCAATATGACCGTCGGGTCCAGTGGCAACGGCACGGTGGCGATCAGCAATGGCGGCGCGCTCAATACGTCGAAGTTGTTGATCCTGGGATCCGGGAGCAGCTCGAACGCAACGGTCACAGTGTCGGGAACAGGGTCGTCGATCAATGCCGCCGACGTCGTGACCATCGGCCAGAGCGGGCAGAGCGCGACCTTGACCCTGACCGATGGCGGCGCATTGAATGCCGCCTCGACCGTCAATGTGGCCCGCTTCAGCGGCTCAGGCGCCCTGAACATCGGCGCAGGCGCAGGTCAAACCGCAGCGGCGGCCGGCACGATAACCGCCGGGTCGCTCACCTTCGGCAACGGCGACGGATCCCTGGTTTTCAACCACACCGGCAGCGCCTATTCCTTTGCCACCGACATACGCGGCACGGGGACGATCGCAGCCCACGCCGGCACCACGATCCTGACCGGCAACAACACNGNNTTCACCGGCAAGACGGTGGTGAACGGCGGTACGTTGCGCGCCGGCGGCGCAAACGCATTCGCCGACAACACGACTTACGAAATCCACGGGGGGACGCTCGACCTCGGCGGCCACGACCTGACGATGTCGCGGCTGTGGGGAACCGGCGGCACGCTGACCAGCACCGGCTCGGAAGCGGATCTGACCCTCGATCAGGACGACGTCACCGGATTTTCCGGTGAAATCTCCGGCCTGGGCAACCTCACGAAAACGGGGTTCGGAACCGTGTTCCTGCGTGGCGACACGACCGTCTCCGGCGCGATCGGCGTCGACGAGGGCATTGTCAGCTTCGGCGGCGGCAAGACGTTGACGAGCGGGCGCGGGTCGATCACCGCGGCGGGCACCCGGGATGCAGACGTCGAGATCTCGGGGGCGGGAACGCGCTGGACCGTCGGCTCGGACCTGACGCTCGGCGAGACCGGCGGCAGCGGAAGCGGCAATCTGTGGATCTGGAACCAGGCCGAGGTCAGCACCGGCACCCTTGACGTCGGTAGCGGGTCTCGCGCCAAGGTCGATGTCTCCGGAGCCGGCAGCCGCCTGTCCGTCGCAACCGGCGCGGCGGTGGGAAGCGGCCCCGGCGGCGAGGGAGCGCTTGTATTGTCGGACGACGGCGTCGCCGAAATCGGCGGAGGAACCGGCACGCTGGAACTCGGTAAATCGACCGGCTCGAGCGGAACTCTCGTCTTCGGTGCACAAGAAGGAGCAGCACCTGTCGCTGCAGGGACGCTTCTGGCCGGAACGGTCGCTTTCGGCCCGGGCGACGGCGGTATCGTCTTCAATCACACCGATGCCGCCTATGACTTTGCAGCCGATGTGACCGGCGACGGCTCGCTCGCCTTCCGGAACGGCGAGACGCAGCTCACCGGCGACTATTCCGGCTTCACCGGCTCGGCCGAGATCTACCGCACCGGCGCGGCACGGCTTCAATCAAACTTCACCGGCGACATCGGCCTGCATTCTGGCGTCGTCTATACGCTCGACACCACACTTGCCGGCCACTTGACGGTCAATGACGGTGCCCGGCTCCAGGGCACCGGCACGATCGGCGGTCTTTCGCTCGTCTCCGGCGGAACGCTTGCGCCAGGCAACTCGATCGGGACCATCAATGTGGCCGGCGACCTCTCCTTCGGCCCGGGCAGCCTCTATGCGGTGGAGGTGGACGGAACCGGCGGGAGCGACCTGACGGCGGCGACCGGACGCATCGACCTGACCGGCGGAACGGTCAATGTTTCGCTGTTGCCCGGCGCAACGCCTCCCCTTGCCCCGTCGACCAGCTACACGATCCTCACCGGCACGGGCGGCGTCTTCGGGAGTTTCGACGCTGTCACGGAAAGCTTTGCCTTCCTCGATGCAGCCCTTGTCTACCAAACGAACGCGGTGGTGCTGGAACTGACCCGCTCCGGTACGAGCTTCGCCTCGCAGGCACGGACCGCAAACCAGTTTGCGGTCGCGACAAGCCTGGACGATCCGGCGATCTCCACCCCGCTCTTTGGCGCGCTGATCGGCCTCGACGCTGCATCCGCGCGGGCCGCCTATGACAGCCTGTCAGGCGAAATCCACGCTTCCCTGCCCGCCATGTTCGTGAGCGAAAGCGCCCGTCTGCGCGATGCGGTTTCGAGCCGCATCGCCAGCGGCTTCGCAGGGCTGGGATCCGGGCGGACCGCACCGATTTCGGAGGCTGAGCAAAAGCCGCTCACCAACCTGCAGGTCTGGGGCCAGATCCAGGGCACCCGCGCGATGTTCAACGGCGACGGCAACGCCGCCCGGCTTTCGAGCACCACCGGCGGCGGGCTCTTCGGTCTGGAATCCAGCCCGACGCAGGATATCAGGCTCGGCCTTCTCGCCGGCTTCGGCCGGTCGACGGCAAGCGTCGACAAACGCGGGTCGAGTGCAACGGCGGACAGTTTCACGCTTGGTGCCTATGGGGCGATTCGCTCCGGCGCGATGCGCGTGGAGGCCGGCGCCTCCCACAGCTGGCATCAGGTATCGACCCGCCGTCAGGTCGCCTTCGGCGGCATCGACGAGACCGTCACCGCCGACTACGGATCGCGCACCGCCCAGGCGTTCGCCGCCCTCTCCTATCGCCTCGACACGCCCTGGCTCGGGCTTGAGCCCTTCGCCGGCCTTGCGATTGCACATCACCGTGCCGGCGCCGTGACGGAGGCCGGATCCGCCGACGTGGCGCTTTCCGGCAAGGCCTCGACGCAGCTCTTCGGGTCGACCAACCTCGGAATGCGCCTGTCGAAGACCCTGTCGACGCGCGACGGCATGACCACCGAACTGACCGGCAGTCTCGGCTGGCAGCATGCCATCGGCAGCGTGACGGCCGACCGGCGCCTCGCCATTGCCGGCCTCGACAGTTTTTCCGTCCAGGGAGCGCCGATCGACCGCGACAGCGCGCTCGTGCAGGCAGGCGTACGCGTCACCTTCAGCGAGCGTGCAAGGGTCGGCCTCGCCTATCAGGGGCGCTTCGGACGCAACGCCGTGGAACAGGGCGCCAACGCCAGGCTGGAGCTCCGTTTCTAGGCCTGCGGCCTGAGAGCGGTCGTGTGGACGGTCGTGTCCGGGTCGACCGGCTGGAGGCGTTTGCGACCTGACCGTTTGCAATCAAGCGGTCAGGGGCTTCCGCTCAGGATCTGAATCTCGGAAATTTCATCCACGAGCCATTTTCTGAACACCTCCACATAGGAGGTGGAGGCGATGATGTCTTCGGCGCAGACGAACTTGTAGGAAAGCGGCGGCTGGATAAAGTTTTCGGAAATCACGCAAATCCGGCCCGCCTTCACGTCCTGGTCGATCAGGGAGCGATCCGCGAGCGCGATCCCCTGACCGGAGCGGACAACCTCGATGATCGTGTGCTGATCGTCGAAAACGAGATTGGGGTGATTGCCGCCGGCCTCGATGTCTTCCTGGCCGAGCCAGCTTTCCCAGTCCTTCAGGTCGCGATAATTCAACCGGGTGATATCCGGGCGGCGCAACAGATCCATCGGATCCTCCACGCTCTTGATGAGAGCCGCGCTGCAGACGGGAACGAGCTTCTCCCTCAGCAGTTCGAATGAATGCGTGCCGGCCGGCGCTTCCTCGCAATATTCGATGAAAACGTCATTGGGTCCGGGCGAGGACGCGCTCGACCGGACATTGTTGAGATGAAGCTGCAGCCCCGGATTCTGATTCATGAAATCCGAAATCCGCGGCGCAATCACTTTCAATGCGAAAAATGGCCCCGCGCTGACGTTGAGGGTCTTCGTGTCGCGGATGCGCCGGATGAGCGACAAGGTCTCGCTGATCTCGTCGAGAGCGCGTTTGCAGGTCTCTTTCAGCAGGATTCCCTGGGGGGTCAGGGACACGCCCGTCTTGCCCCGCACGAAGACGCGAACGCCGAGCTTTTCTTCAAGAAGCTTGATCTGATGGCTGACCGCCCCCTGGCTGACCGCAAGCTCGTCGGCGGCCTTGGTGAAGCTCAGATGATGGGCGACGGCTTCAAAGGCCCGGATCGCACGAAGGCTCGGGATGCGCTTCCGCTCCAGCCGCACGCGCCCCAGATCATTAGTTTTGCTCATACCTTCCAATAGTTCTTTTGCATTGTTTGATCAATCAACACGGGGATATTTTTTAAAAAAATGAAGATCCAAGCAGCTGAGTAAAATAAAAAAATTATTCGGCAGGGATGCAAACGAAGCGGGCATGAATGGGTCAGCCTTGCCCAGGCAGCCAATGGTGGAGGAATGCAAATATGAAATCGCTCTTCAAAATCTCGGCTCTCACGGTCGCGATGACGATGTCGGGACTGGCATCCGCGTCGGCCGAAACGCTGCGGGTCGGAACCGAAGGCGCCTATGCCCCGTTCAACTATGTTTCCGAGAATGGCGCGATCGAGGGCTTCGACGTGGACATTGGCAACGCCATCTGCGCGGAGATGAAGGTCGAGTGCGAATGGAGCGTGCACGACTGGGGCGGGATCATTCCGGCCCTGAACGCCAACAAGTTCGACTTCATGGTGGCATCGATGGCCATCACGCCGACACGCCAGGAAGCGGTGAATTTCACCGACCCCTATTACTTCAACGCCATGCGGTTCGTGAAGCTGAAGGAAGTCGATCTCGACGATGCGAACCCCGAAACGCTCAAGGGGCTGACCATCGGGGCACAGCAGGGCGCGGTGTCCGCGAAGGTGCTGGACGACTGGTTCCCGGACAGCGACATCAAGCTCTTCCCCAAGCTCGGCGAAGCCCTGATGGACCTGGACAGCGGCCGCATCGATCTGGTGCTGGCGAGCCAGTTCGCCATCAACGACTGGATGAAGGACGGCACGGACTGCTGTGAATTCGTCGGCGAGAGCTTCCTGATGGACGGCACGGTCGGTGCCGGCATCGCCTTCCGCAAGGCCGATACCGAGCTGCAGGCCCGCGTGAACGCCGCCCTCAAGACGATCATGGAAAACGGCACCTATGACGAAATCCGCAAGTCGTATTTCGACTTCGATGTCATGAGCAAGCCGGGCTACGTGAGCGAATTGTTCAACCGGTAAGTCGCACCAGCCCGCGCCCCTGCGGCGCAGGTCATCCAGGGCAGGCCGGTCGCCTTCGCGCAAGACCCGGCCTGCCGACCATCCGTCAGCATGACGGGCATGGCGGGATCCGTGCGTTGCCTGACAGAGGACGACATGACCTGGTTGAACTCACTTTCCTACGGAAGCGGCGGCTGGGGCGATGAGCTGCTGCATGGTCTTGGAGTAACGCTCGCCCTTGCCATTGCAACCTTCCCCTTCGCCGTCGTCCTGTCGTTCCTCATCCACTGGGCCAAGGTGTCGCGCTACGCGCCGGTCAGACTGTTCGGCCGCGCCTATACGACCGTCTTCAAGAGCCTGCCGGAAATCCTGACGCTTCTGATCCTCTACTATCAGTCGCAGGCGATCGTTTCCTGGCTGGTCGGGGTCATCGCGCCCGGTTCCCATGTGTCGATCAGCCCCTTCGTCGCCGGCATGATGTCGCTGGCCTTCGTGATCAGCGCCTATGGCAGCGAAGTGGTGCGCGGCGCACTCAACGCGGTGGGAAAGGGTCAGTTCGAGGCGGCGGCGTCGCTTGGTCTTTCGCCGACCCACGCCTTTTTCAAGGTGATCCTGCCGCAGCTCTGGCGCCATGCAATTCCCGGCTTCGGCAACCTCTGGGTCATCCTGCTCAAGGACACCTCGCTGGTTTCGGTCATCACCTTGTTCGAACTCACCCATGTGGCCTCCATGGCGATCAACACCACCCGCCAGCCCTTCCTGTTCTTCGGTCTTATCGCGGTGATCTATGTCCTCCTGGTGACCGTCTCGACCAGGGCCCAGAAACAGCTCGAGAAGCGGGTCTCCAGAGGCTTCACGCGCGAGGAGAACGGCGATGCTTGACCTCTATTTCGGAGAGATGTCGCGCTGGACCGACGGTCTGATCCTGACGACCGTGATGAGCACGCTGTCGGTCGTGATCGGGTTCTTCGTGGCCCTGCCCATCGCGCTTGCCCGCTCCAGGTCGAAGGGCATCACCGGCTGGCTGGCGCTCGGATATGTGAACATTTTCCGCGGCGTCCCGCTGCTGGTGCTGATGTTCCTGATCTACTACGGGTCCGGCCAGTTCAGCCGCGAACTGCGCTCGGCCGGACTGTGGTGGTTCTTCCGCGACGCCTATTATTGCGGCCTGCTCGCGCTGGTGCTGAACACCGCCGCCTATCAGGCCGAGATCATCCGCGGCAGCCTCGACACAATCGCCACCTCGGTTCGCGAGACCAATGCGGCGTTGAACCTCACGCGCTGGACCAGCTTCCGCCGGGTGCTGCTTCCGATCGCCTTCGCCAAGGCGCTGCCGCCGCTCGGCAACGAATACATCCTGATGGTCAAGGCAACCTCGCTGCTGGCGATCATCACCGTCTTCGACCTGATGGGCCAGGCGCGGATGATCTTCTCCGAGACCTTCAACCTGGGCGTCTACTACATCGCCGCCGCGCATTACCTGGTCCTGGTCCTGCTCATCGAATGGGTGCTGCGCCGGGTCGAAGCCAGAATCAAGTGGATGGCCTGACGGGCCTGACCCCGGGGCCGACCAACAAGGAGATCGGGCATGGTTGCCGATACCGCCATCAAATTCGAGAACATGAACAAGTACTTCGGCGCGTTCCATGTTCTGAAGGACATCAACCTGACCATTGCCAAGGGTGAGCGCATCGTGGTCTGCGGTCCGTCGGGATCGGGCAAGTCGACGCTCATCCGCTGTGTCAATGCGCTGGAAAAATACCAGTCCGGCCACCTCTATGTGGACGGGATCGAGCTTGATGAGACGACCAGCACGATCCGGAAAGTCCGCAACCACGTCGGCATGTGCTTCCAGCATTTCAATCTGTTCCCGCATCTGACGGCGCTCGAGAACTGCACGCTGTCGCCGATCTTCACCCACAAGATTCCGAAGGCCGAGGCGGAAAAGCAGGCCATGGACTATCTGGCCAAGGTGCGCATGGAGGGGTTTGCGCACAAATACCCGTCGCAACTGTCGGGCGGACAGCAGCAGCGCGTGGCGATCGCCCGCTCGCTGTGCATGAAGCCCGACATCATGCTGTTCGACGAACCGACTTCCGCCCTCGATCCCGAAAGCATTTCGGAAGTCCTCGACGTGATGGTCGATCTCGCCGGCGGCGGGATGACCATGATGTGCGTCACCCACGAGATGGGCTTTGCACGCAAGGTCGCCGACCGGGTCGTGTTCATGGACGCGGGCGAGATCGTCGAGGTCAACGACCCGGAAGGCTTCTTCGCCAATCCCCGCGAAGAACGGTCGGCCAAATTCCTGAAACAGATCATCAATCACTGATCGCCATGGTCGCCCCAGTATTTCGGGGCCGTACGCCAGAAAAACGAGAGGCAAGGCATGCGTTTTCGCGTGGCCGTCATCGGCTTTATTCATGAAAGCAACACATTCACGTCGCTGTCGACCGAGATGCAGGATTTCCGCTCCACCCAGTATTTCCTGGGGCAGGATGTGCTTGCGGAATTCAGGAACACGGGCTCAGAAATCGGCGGCTGCATCGATGTCGCCGAGGACAAGGGCTGGTCGCCCGACTATATCCTTGGCGCCCATGCCCAGCCCGGCGGTCCGGTCTCGGAAGCCGCACGCACCGAAATCACCGATGAATGCCTGCGCCGGCTCAAGGACGGCGGCCCCTATGACGGGCTCTTTGTGGCCTTGCACGGCGCCATGGTGACCGAAACCGACCAGGACGGCGAAAGCCAGTTCCTCAGGGAACTCCGGACGGTGGTCGGAAACGAGGTTCCCATCGCGGTCACGCTTGACCTGCATGCCAATGTCTTCGACGAGCTGGCGGAGCTGGCGCAGATCGCGGTTTCGTTCCGCACCTATCCGCATGTCGACCTGCGCGAGGTTGGCCGCGAGGCCAGCGAACGCCTGCATGAGGCGATGGCCGGCCGCAGCGCGCCGAAAATCGCGGTCCACCGCCCCCCGGTCCTGCTCGGGTGCGATGACGGCCGGACCTCCGATGACGGGCCGATGTGCCGCCTGCTGGAAAGCGCGGCGCGCGAGATGGACGCGCCCGGCATCCTGAACGTGGCGATCAATGCCGGCTTTCCCGACGCCGATGTGTGGGCGTCGGGCCCGAGCGTTCTGGTGACCTACGACAGTCTCGCGACAAGCCGCGAGGCCGCCGATGCGGTGGCCGGACGCATCTGCGATGAAATCTGGGACTGTCGCGACACCTGGAACGGGCCGGTCCCGCTCGACGAGTGCATGCAAAGGCTGAAGTCCGTTACGCCGGACGGCGGGCCGATCGTCATTGCCGACTATGCCGACAATCCCGGCGGCGGCGCCCACAGCGACTGCACGGCGCTGATTTCAGCACTGCTTGAGGCCGGCGTCACCAATGCGGCCGCGGGCGCGCTGCTGGATCCGGAGGCGGCAGAGGTGCTGGCGGCAAAAGGCGTCGGCGCAGAGGTCACCCTCACCATCGGCGGCAAGACCGACCCGAAAGTGGGCGGCGGACCGATCGAGGTGACCGGCACGGTGATGGCGGTCAGCGACGGTCACTTCCACTTCGAGGGACCGATGTTCACCGGCCTCCCCGCCTCCACCGGCACCAGCGTGTGTCTGCGCGTCAACGGTCTCGATATCATGATCGTGTCCGAGCGGATGCAGATCTACGACCAGAACATCCTGCGGGTCGTCGGGATCGAGCCGGCCGAGAAATCGATCCTCGCGGTGAAGTCCATGAACCATTTCAAGGGCGCCTTCCGCCCGATCGCCTCCGAGATCATCGTGACCGATGCGGGCGGACTGTGTTCGCCGGATCTGTCCCGGCGCACCTACACCCGGCTTCGGCGCCCCGTGTTTCCCCTCGACATCCAGTGAGCTTTGCCATGTCCGCGTCTCCCCTCGCCCTCGTCCCCTTCGTCAATGTCGAGAACATGATGCGTCTGGTGCTCGAGATCGGCGTCGAGCGCTGTCTCGAAGAGCTGACCGCCTATGTCGAGGAGGATTTCCGCCGCTGGGAGCTCTTTGACAAGACGCCGCGTGTCGCCTCGCATACCGCGGACGGCGTGATCGAGCTGATGCCGACGTCGGACGGCATCGACTATGCGTTCAAATACGTCAACGGCCACCCCAAGAACATGAAGGACGGCTTGCAGACCGTCACCGCCTTCGGGGTGCTGTCCTCGGTGGAAACCGGCTATCCGGTGCTGTTTTCCGAAATGACTATCCTGACGGCGCTTCGCACCGCCGCAACCTCGGCGATGGCGACGAAAGCCCTCGCCCCCGGGGGCGCAACCACCCTCGCGATCATCGGCAATGGCGCCCAGGCCGAGTTTCAGGCGCTGGCCCTCAAGACCGTCTGCGGCATCAGCGACGTCCGCCTGTTCGACACCGACCGGGCGGCGACGGAAAAATGCGCCCGCAACCTTTCGGGCTCCGAGCTGAACATCGTCAAGTGCTCGAGCCCTGAAGAAGCGATCGAAGGTGCCGGCGTGATCACCACCTGCACCGCCGACAAGCAATACGCTACCGTCCTGACCGACAACATGGTCGGCGCGGGCGTGCATATCAACGCGATCGGCGGCGATTGCCCGGGCAAGACGGAACTGCACGCCGACATCCTCAACCGCTCGAATGTTTTCGTCGAATATCCGCCCCAGACCCGGATCGAGGGCGAAATCCAGCAGATGCCTGAGGATTTCCCGGTGACGGAGCTCTGGCGGGTCCTGGCAGGCGACGCGAAGGGCCGCGAGACCGACCGCGAGATCACCCTGTTCGACGGCGTCGGCTTCGCCATCGAGGACTTCTCCGCACTGCGCTGGCTGCGCGACAAGGTGGCCCGCTCCACCTGGCACATCGACCTCGACCTGATTGCCGACCCCGACGATCCGCGCGACCTCTACGGCATGATCCAGCGCGAGAAACTGCGCATGCAGCGCGCCGGCTAGCAGAATGGAGAACTGTATCGACAGATCGGTGAGATGGGCGGACCCGCCGTCGGGCACGACGGCGCGGATCGAGATCCGGCCGGATGCGCTGCGGCAGAACTTCGCAGTGGTGCGCGACCTGTGCGCCGAACACCGCATCGCCATTTCCGGCGTGACCAAGGGCGTCGGCGGACATCCGGACGTTGCCCGCCTCATGCTGGACGCCGGAATTCAGTCGCTGGCGGATGCCCGGCTTGAAAACATCCGCCGGATGCGGGTCGGCGGCATCACCGCGCCGATCCACCTCCTGCGCCCGCCGGGACTTGGCGAAATCGCGGATGCCGTCAGGCTGACCGACCTGATTTTCGTCTCGAACAGGACAACGATCGACGCGATTGCCCATCATGCCCGCGCATCGGGATCCCGCATGAAGATTGCGCCGATGGTGGATCTTGGCGACATGCGCGAGGGCGTGCCTCCCGGGGACCTGCTGAGCCTGACGGCGCATGCGCATGCCCTTGAAGGGATCGAGGTGGCCGGCCTGGGCACCAATTTCGCCTGCCATACGGGATTGCTGCCGACACGCGAGAACCTTGCGGTCTTCGCCGGTCTTGTCGAGCAGGTCGAGACCCGGATCGGCCGGCCGCTGGAGATCGTCTCCGGCGGCAACAGCGCATCCCTTCTGGCGATGAAACGGGGCGAGTTTCCGCCAGTCATCAGCCATCTGCGTCTCGGCGAAAGCCTGTTGTTCGGCATCGAGGCCGCACAGGGCTCCGCCCTTCCCGGCACGCGGCGGGACGGCTTCCTGATCGCCGCAGAGATCCTCGAGACATGGGACCGGGACGCCGACATTTCCGGGCCGCGCGCGCGCAATGCCCTGGGCGAGGCCGTCACCTTGAAGGTGTCCGGCCGACGTCACATGGCGGTGCTGGGGATCGGCGCGGTCGATACCGCGATATCCGGCCTTTCCCCTGTCGATCCGAACGTCGAGTTGCTTGGCTTTTCAAGCGATCATACCGTGGTCGACATTTCCAGGGCCCGGACATTCAAGCCGGGCGATGTTCTCAGGTTCGTACCGAGCTACTCCGCTCTCGCCACCGCGATGTCCTCGCCGTATCTGTCCAGCCAGACGATCGCGTGACCGTCTCGAGACCGAAAAACAAGACCGACGGGGTGAAGGTGGTCGGGGCTCCCTGGCTGCGCCCCCCCCCCCCCGCGCATTTGTCTCTCCGGCAGCGCAGACGGGTCTTGCAACCCGTCCGGCGGATCATGTTTGCATGTCCGGTCAAGAACCGCATGCAACAGCGTAGGATCTGCGCACATGCCTCTACGACTTGCTGTCGCATCACCTGAACAAGATACGACCGGCCGGAGCCAGGTCCGCACGGCCGCATCGCAACGCGCGACACCAGAAAACCGTTGCCAATGAAACCGCGTATACTCCAATTGTGATCTGTACAGTTCCTGAACGAGATTTCGGGTCATGCGCGTGCACCCATCGCCCGGAGCAACCCCCGTTCGCGCAGACAGCATGAAGATTGGAAAGCAGAGCGATCATGGGTCTCCTGAAGCAAATAGTGGTGCTCTGTGTTCTGGCCGCCCTGGGCGGGGGGGGCTACTGGTACTACGACACGCATCTTGCCACTGCCGAACGCGATACGCCCCAGCGCGGGCAAAGGGGAGCGCGCGCGGTCAAGGTGGAAGCGGTAACAGCCGGAACGCGGAAGATCCCGATCCTGGCGGAAGCCGTCGGAACGACCCGCGCCCTGCGCTCCGTCGATATCGTTCCGCTTGCAGATGGACGCATCGTGGCCATCGACATCACGCCGGGCCAGGAGGTCGAGGAGGGAGCGATCCTCGCGCGGCTGGACGACGCGATCGAACGCGCGACGCTGACGGAAGCCGAAGCACGGCTCAATGAGCGCGAACTCGCGATGGAACGTGCGCGCACCCTGCGCCAATCGAACACCATCAGTCAGGCCAACGTCGAACAGCTTCGCTCCGACGTGGCGATCGCCCGTGCCGAGGTCGACCGGGCCAAACAGCGGCTGGATAACCGTGTCATTCGCGCGCCGTTCGACGGCATCCTCGGATTGAGTTCGACCGATCTCGGAGCGCGGGTGGAAACCTCCACGGTCCTCACCCATCTCGACGATCTCTCGCAGATGGAGATCGAGTTTCGTCTGTCCGAAACCGTTTACGGACAGATCAGGCAAGATCAGCCGGTCACGGCCACGAGCGCGGCGTTTCCCGGCCGCGCGTTCACGGGACGCGTATCGGCGATCGACAGCCGCATTGATCAGACATCGCGGGCCTTTCGTGTCCGGGCGCGATTGCCCAATCCGGACCGGGCTCTTCCGGTCGGCATGTTCATGCGGCTCGAAATCGAGCTCGAGGTTCGCGACGCCACCGTCGTGCCGGAAGAAGCGCTTCAGGTGGAGGGAGGCGGCGTCTTTCTCTATGTCGCGCAGGAGGGCGCGGCCGAGCGCAGGACGGTCACCGTCGGTTTGCGCCGTGACGGTTTCGCCGAAATCACTGATGGCGTTGCGGCGGGGGACATCGTGATAACCCGCGGCATCCAGTCATTGCGGGACGGGAGCCCGATCGAGATCCTCACGACCGGGCCGGACGCGGGCGAGGACGAGCCGGATCGTCCCGAAACCGCCGCGACGCCGTCTTCCGCGCGACGGAGTTGACGTGTCATGCTGTCGGATCTCGCCATTCGCCGTCCCGTCCTTGCAGCCGTTGCAAGTCTCCTGATCATCGTGTTCGGCATTGGCGTGCTCGGCTCCCTGCCGGTTCGCGAACTTCCGGACATTGACACCGCGGTCGTGACCGTGACGACGACCTACCGGGGAGCCGCGCCCGAGATTATCGACACCGACATCACCGAAGTCGTCGAAGGCTCGGTCGCAGGCGTCGCAGGTGTGAAGACCATCAGTTCGAGCAGCCGCCGCGGCCGGAGCCGTGTCGTCGTCGAATTCGAGGTCGGCAACGACATCGACGCCGCCGCCAACGACGTGCGCGATGCGGTTGCCCGCGTCCGGGCCGATCTGCCGGCGGATGCGGACGAACCCCAGGTGGTGAAGAGCGACGCCGATGCAGATCCGGTCATGCGGCTTGCCGTCACGTCGGCGCGGATGACCGCCGCCGAGATCACCGACTATGTCGATCGCTATGTGATCGATCGACTTGCCACCGTGCCGGGGGTCGCCTCGATCGATACCTACGGCGGCCGGCCGAAGGCGGTCCGGGTTTGGCTGGACCGGCGCGCGATGGCAGCGCGAAACCTGACTGTCCTCGATGTTGAACAGGCCATCAGACGAGCGAACATCGAGTTGCCGGCCGGTGAGCTGAAATCCGAAGCCCGGCAAATGTCCGTTCGCCTCGACAGCCGCCTGCCCACCGTCGAGGCCTTTGCGGACGTGGTGATCGACCGCGTGGCCGGCTACCCAATTCGCATCCGGGACATCGCAACCGTCGTTGCCGGGGTCGAGGAAGACGATACCATCGTGCGCAACAACGGTCGCACGGCGGTTGGGCTCGCCGTTGTCCGGCAAAGCCAGTCGAACACCATCGCGATTTCCGAGGCCGTGCGAGCGGAGATCGCGGCGCTTGAACCGAACCTGCCGGCCGACATGCGGATCGAGGTCGGTTCCGACGATGCGATCTTCGTCGGCGCATCGATCCGCGAGGTCGTCACGGCACTGTTCGTTTCCCTGGTTCTGGTCGTCCTGGTGATCCTTGTCTTCCTGCGGTCACTGCGGGCAACCCTTGTCCCGGCGATCACCATCCCGATCGCGCTCATCGGCACATTCGCGGCGATCGCGGCACTCGGCTTTTCCATCAACGTGCTCACGTTGCTCGCGCTGCTCCTTGCGATCGGCCTTGTGGTGGACGATGCCATCGTCGTTCTGGAAAACATCCAACGCCGCATCGACCAAGGCGAAAGCCCCTTGATGGCAAGCTTCCTCGGAACGCGACAGGTGACCTTCGCCGTGCTCGCGACATCCATGACGCTCGTCGCCGTCTTCGTGCCGCTGTCCTTTCTTCAGGGTCAGGTCGGTCGCCTGTTCGTGGAATTCGGCTTCGTCATGGCCAGCGCAGTGGTCATTTCGACCTTTGTGGCCCTCACCGCCTGTCCCGCCATCGCCTCCCGGGTGCTGTCGCGCTCGACCAGCGTCGCGAAGACCGGGGGCGACGGCGAAACACAAGAAACATGGACCCAACGGGTCTTCCGGCGCACCGTGGTCCTGGCCGTTCGCATGCCGCTGGTCGTTATCGCGCTCGCCGGCGCCGTGGCCGGACTGGGCTTCATCGTCTTTCAGGAGCTGCCGCGCGAGCTTACGCCGAGCGAGGATCGCGGCGTCGTCTTCGTGCCTCTCTCCGCGCCGCAGGGCAGCACGGTCTCCTTCACGGACCAGGCAGCGCGTCAGGTCGAACGCATTTCCGAACCTCTCGTCGCGTCGGGCGACGTCGAAACCGTGTTCACCTACACCGGGAGTTGGGGGCGCCCTCATCGTGCCTTCGTGGTCTTGCGCCTGACGGATTGGGAAAACCGCGAGCGCTCCCATCGCGACATCGTCCGGGCCATGATCCCGAACATGAGCGAGATCACTGCGGCACGGGGCTTTCCGATCACGCCGGCGGGACTGGGACTTCGCGGCAGCCGGACGCCGCTGCGCATCGTGGTGAGCGGACCCGACTTCGAAAGCGTTAAGGAATGGGCGGGCCTGCTTCTTGCCCGCGGGCAGCAGAACCCCAATCTGCTGAATCTGGAGATGGACTACGAGGAAAATCAGCCCCAACTCGACATCTCGCTCGACCGCGAGCGGGCGGATGATCTCGGGATCTCGGTGGAAACGCTCGCGTCGACGCTGCAAACCCTGCTTGCGGCACGCGAGGTGACGAGCTTTCTCGAACGCGGTCGCGAATACCCCGTGCTGATCCAGGCCAACCCGGAAGACCGCGCATCGCCCACGGATCTCGAGTTCATTTTCCTGCGGGCCGACGACGGGGAAACCCTCGTGCCCCTGAGTGCGCTGGTATCGCTGGATGTCAGGGCCGCGCCGGCCGAGTTGAGACGCTTCGACAGACTGCCCTCGATCACCATCGAGGGCGCGGTCGCGGAGGGCTACTCGCTTGGTAATGCCATTTCCTACATGGAGGAGGCCGCCGCCGAAATCCTTCCCGCCGAAGCACGCATCAGTCTGGCCGGCCAATCGCAACAATTCCGGGAAACCTCGAGCGGGGCCGGCTTTACCTTCGCACTCGCCCTTTTGATCGTTTTCCTTGTCCTCGCGGCCCAGTTCGAGAGTTTCATCCACCCGCTCGTGATCATCCTGACCGTGCCCCTCGGCGTCGCCGGGGCCGTTTTCGCTCTCGCCGCCAGCGGGCTTTCTCTCAACATCTACAGCCAGATCGGGATCATCCTCCTGATAGGGCTGATGGCCAAGAACGGCATTCTTATCGTGGAGTTTGCCAATCAGTTGCGCGATACGGGCAAAGGCGTGACGGACGCGGCGATCGAGGCGACCGTGCTGCGCCTGCGCCCGATCATGATGACCGTGATCTCGACGATCCTGGGCGCCATGCCGCTGGTTCTTGCCTCCGGCGCCGGTGCCGAGAGCCGGCTTGCCATCGGCACGGTGATCGTCGGAGGGTTGTTGTTGTCAGGGATCCTGACGCTCTTCCTGACCCCGGCGCTCTACAGCCTTCTGGCCGGCCTCACCAAGCCCCGCTCTGCGATCGAGCGTCGCCTGGAGGCGGAACTCGGAGCAGCAACGCGAAAATCCGGCCCCGACATGCCTGCCGGGGAATAGGCGCAGTCAAGACCCGATAGATCCCTAGGCAATCCCGACCCGACCCGCGAAAAAATCGTCGAGAACGCCCTCCTTGGGAGACAGACGTGGTTTGTCGGCCACCCTCTCTGGGAGCACGTCTGCCCGCGTTGTGCCGAGCGTTCGGGCTTTCGCACAAGGCCGGCAGCCGGATCCGCGACCAGATAACACCGGCAATGGCCTCCGGCCCGTCGAATGACTGACGAGCGACTGAACGTTCAGCCATCGCGCCGTTTGGAAATGGCCTGTCCGGCCGCCCACCCGGAAGACCAGGCCCATTGAAAATTGTAGCCTCCGAGCCAGCCGGTAACATCGACGGCCTCGCCGATGGCATAGAGGCCGGGCACCGTCTTCGCTTCCATCGTACGCGAGGACAGCGCGTCGGTTGAAATGCCACCGGCCGTCACTTCGGCCTTGGCGAAGCCTTCTGTGCCGGTCGGGTGGAATGTCAGGTGCTGCAGGGCGTCTGCGGCGCGCGCGAGATCCGCATCCGAACAGTTTCCCAGCTCCCGCTTCAAATCGATCCGCTCCGAAAGAACCTCGGCCAGGCGGTTGGGAAGGTGTTCGCTCAAGACGGATCGCAGCCGGGCGCGGGGGGAGCGCTGCCGCGCATCGCTCAGGACCTCAGCAGCATTTCCGATCAGCTCCAGCACGATCGGCGCGCCGGGCGTCCAGTAGGAGGACGCCTGCAGGATCGCCGGCCCCGACAGCCCGCGATGGGTAAAAAGCGCGGCCTCGGTGAAGGCGGCACCGCCGGCATGCGCCGTGACCGGGCAGGACACCCCGGAAATACCTCGGAACGCCTCCGCCTCCGCACCCAGTGTCAGGGGCACGAGCGCTGGCCGCGGCGGCACAACGGGCAGGCCGAAGCGCTCCGCGATCTGATAGGCAATTCCGCTGGCCCCCATCTTCGGGATCGATGGACCGCCAGTTGCGATGACGAGGGAGGGCGCGGTCGCTCCGGCAACGCGAAACACGCCGTCGCCATGACTGATCTCGCCGATCTGCGTCGAAAGACGGATCTCGACATCCCCGCGCGCGCATTCCTCAAGAAGCATCGCCACGACCTGCCGGGCAGAGCCGTCGCAAAACAGCTGTCCCAAGGTCTTTTCATGCCACGCTATACGGTAGCGGTCGATGAGCGCGAGGAAGTCCCACTGGGTATAGCGGGCAAGCGCGGATTTGGCGAAATGCGGGTTTTCGGACAGAAACCTTTCCGGGCCCGTTTCCATGTTGGTGAAGTTGCACCGGCCGCCACCCGAAATCAGGATTTTCTTGCCGGCCTTTTCCGCATGGTCGAGAAAAAGCCCCCGCGCCCCGGCCTGCCCCGCCGTCGCCGCCGCCATCAGCCCGGCCGCCCCGGCCCCAAGAACAATCGCATCGAATCTCATGCCCGTCCTCTACGACGGCCGGCGGCAAAGAAAAAGAGGCATCTCGTCAGGCACATCGCCGTTCGCCCGTTTCATCCGGTACTTCGCCCGTGTGGGCGCTGCCCTCCCCGTCACTGCCCCGAACGACGACAAGTCGATACCGGACAGGCACATTGGATGTTCCGGTAAAGGGCGCTAGGGTCTGCCCGCACCGCCGTCTTCAAGGGTTGCCGAACGCAGAACGGAACAGCCAGACCAGCTTCTGGAAGCAGAGAAAACCAATTGAAACGCTTAGTAGTTTACTGTCCGGGATATGATCTGCGCCCGCCAAGCCAGACCGTGCAGCTTATCTTCTCGGAGTTCGGAAAGTTCTTGAAGATCAGGAACCTGCACGGACAGCTCTCCGGCATGCGCGAGGGCCTCGATCCGGGCGGGACCGGGGCAAGCTGGAGCGGCCATGTGGACTGGCCCGAAGGCCGCGTCGACGCACGCTTCGTTCAGCTTGGCTGGCGCGACGTGATAAAACCCGACTTCGCGCGCTCGTGGCTGCGCACCCTGAAGGATGCGGTCAGATCCACCTATCTCTACGCCCGGGCGGGGGGCTACACCGCCACGCTGAAAAGCAACTGGGGGCACGGCCTCTTCTGCCTGTACCCTGTTGTCGGGCTGGCGCTCTATCTGCTGGCTGCGGTTCTGCCGCCGATACTTCTGGCGCCTGCGATCCTCGACATGGCGAGCGCGGCCGTTCCGGAGCGCTTTTCCGGCATCGTCTCATGGGGCATGCTGCTGTGTGCCACGGCCCTGTGGCTTGCCGCCGTGCGCGCCTTCATGCGCTGGCTGGAGCCGCGAAGTCACATTCTCTACCTGGTCAACAGCTGGCACTTCATGGCGCGGCTCGCGATGAGCGACCACGCAGAGATGCTGGCCCGCATCGAGGCGTTCGCCGATCACATCGTGAACCTTGAAGCGCGGGCCGACATCGACGAGGACGTGGTTTTCGTCTCCCACAGCTGCGGCACCTTCGTCGCGATCCTCGTTCTTGCCGCCGTGTTGCGCCGGAATCCGGACATCGTCCGGCGTCCGGGAGGATTTGCCTTTGTCACGCTCGGCCCCGCCTTCGACTGTCTCGGCGGCTTCGGGAGGAAGCACGTTTTCGGACGGGCGGTCCGGGAAACCGCGCGTTCCGGCGTCGACTGGACGGATCTCTACGCGCCCCATGATGTCCTTTGCGGCGGACGAACAGCCCCTGTGGCCCGATACGCCTGGCCGGTTTCGGCCAGCGAAAGCCTGCCGGAACCGCGACGGTTCAGCGTGCGCGTGCCGGACCGCCTGTCTCCGGCAGCCTACCGCCATCTGCGGTTCCGCTACTTCAAGCTGCACTTCTGCTATTTCCTGACGACGGAACGTCCCGGCCTCTTTGACTTCTACCGGCTGACCCTGGGCCCGAAACGGGCAACCGAACAACTCGAAGCCTGGAGGGAGCGGGCCGAGGACTGACCTTGTGGCACCGGGTCGACCGACGGTAGACGACGGAAAATCCGCCTCCCCGCTGCAGGCAGGCGCGTCTGGTTCTGCGACCGCAATTCCTGCAAGGTGTCTTCGCAGCGAGAATTCGAGGCCTTTCGGTCAGAACGTCGGAGGCGTACAGGCACTGACGACGACGCAGCGCTTGTTTTTCAACGCCCGGAAGCGGTGCGGCGTCGCGCTCTTGAAGAGATAGGCATCGCCCGGCCCGAGCACTTTCGTCTGTTCGCCGACCGTGACCTCCAGCCGCCCTTCGATGATGATCCCCGCTTCCTCGCCCTGATGGCTCAACATGATCCGTCCGGTATCCGCGCCCGGCTCATAGACCTCGTGGAGCATCTGAAGATCATGCGCGAACAGGTTTCCACCGACTTGCCGGTAGGAAATCCGTCCCTTGCCGATCTCCGTCAATTCACTTGCGGCAAAGAAGACCTGTTCTTCGCGTTGCGGCTCATAGGCGAAGAACTGAGACAGTCCGATTGGGATCCCGTCGAGCACCCTCTTCAAGGCGCTGAGAGAGGTATTGATCTTGGCCGCCTCCAGCTGGGAGATGAAGCCGTTGGTCACGCCGGCGCGCTTGGCCAGCTCGCGCTGCGACAATCCATGCGCCTTGCGGATCGCCCGCAAGCGCAAGCCGACGTCCCGTGAGAGCTCTTCCGTGTTTAGCATGTTCATGATCCTAAACACTTTCACATCGGGTTCAACGAATACAATGACTTGAGGGAGTAAAGAAACAGACTTTTGTTTTCACGGCGTTCGGTGCTGACTGATGGAAACGAGGAGGACCATCATGACCGCGACAGCGCCTGCCAGCACAACACGTTCCAATCAGTCTCTTGACGCCTACTGGATGCCGTTCACCGCGAACCGGCAGTTCAAGGAAAATCCCCGCATGCTCGTGTCCGCCAAGGGCATGCACTACCGCAGCGACGACAATCGCAGCATCCTGGACGGCACCGCGGGGCTTTGGTGCTGCAATGCCGGACACGGCCACAAGAAAATCACCGATGCGGTTGCCCGGCAACTTGATGAGCTCGATTTCGCGCCCTCCTTTCAGATGGGCCACCCGATCGCGTTTGAGTTTGCAGAGCGTCTGAAGGCCGTTGCGCCCGAGGGGTTCAACCATGTCTTCTTCACCGGCTCGGGTTCGGAATCAGTGGATACGGCCCTCAAGATGGCGCTTGCCTATCACCGGGCCCGCGGAGACAGCTCGCGGACGCGGCTGATCGGACGCGAGCGCGGCTACCACGGCGTCGGTTTCGGCGGCATTTCCGTCGGCGGCATCGTCAACAACCGCCGTCATTTCGGCTCGCTGCTGACCGGGGTAGATCATCTGCGTCACACCCATGACCTGTCCCGAAACGCCTTCAGCAAAGGCCAGCCGGACTTCGGAGCGGATCTTGCGGATGATCTGGAAGCGATGGTGGCTCTTCATGGTGCGGAGACAATTGCCGCGGTGATCGTGGAACCGGTTGCCGGATCCACCGGAGTGCTGGTGCCGCCCAAGGGCTATCTTGAGCGTCTGCGCGCACTTTGCGACCAGCATGGTATCCTGTTGATCTTCGACGAGGTCATCACCGGCTTCGGGCGGCTCGGAACGCCGTTTGCGGCGGATTTCTTCGGCGTCAAACCGGATCTTTTCACGACGGCCAAGGGGCTGACGAACGGGGTTGTTCCAATGGGAGCCGTCTTCGCCCGAGACCACATCCATGATGCGTTCATGCAGGCTCCCGACGGCGCAATCGAGCTGTTCCATGGCTACACATATTCCGGTCACCCGGCCGCCTGCGCGGCCGGCATTGCCACGCTCGACATCTATGAAAGCCGGAAGCTTTTGACCCGCGGGGCCGAGCTTGCCGGTATCTGGGAAGACAAGATGCACGCGCTTCGCGACGCCCGTCACGTGAAGGACATCCGCAATCTTGGCCTCATTGCAGGGATTGAGCTGGCGTCTCGCGAGGGAGCTGTCGGCAAACGGGCCTACGAGGCTTTCGTGAAGTGCTTTGAGGCCGGAGTTCTGATCCGGGTCACCGGCGAGATCATCGCCCTGTCGCCCCCGCTCATCCTGGAAGAAGAGCATATCGACGAGATGGTCGACACGCTGCGCAAGGTCCTGTCCGAAGTAGCATGATCAACCTTCGAAGCGCCGCGCCTTATTGAAAGGCCGGCGCTTCGGATTGCTGTCTTTAAAAAATGCCAAGGCGCTTGGAATTGGCTTTCCATTCGGCGAGGCGCCGGTTGGATTCCTCAGGATCGCCGGCGGCGGCGGCATCGACGATCAGGCTCAGTGCCATGACAATTCCGACCGTCGATTCCAGAAAAAGACCGGTTCTGGAGGGCGCATAGATCGCCGCGTCCGCCAGATCCCGGCTCCAGTGGCAATATTCGTCGGACACCACGACGATGGACCGTCCCTGCGCCTTGGCCAGTCGGGCCAGCCTCACCGTTTCCGTGGCATAGGGGACGACATCCACCAAAATCAAACAGCTTCTTGCGGCTTCCTGCGGATCCGGCGTCAGCCATTCCACCAGCATGTCGTCATGCGCGGACAGGAAAAAAACATCCCGACGGGCAAGCGCCAGGCGTCGGTGAAAATCCTCCACGAGACCCCGCACCGACTGGAAACCGGTGACATAGATCCGCTCCGATGCCGTGACGAGGCGGGTAATGATGTCCCAGTCTTGCCCGCCGGTCTGGATGAAGACACTTGTCAGTGCCTGGACTTCCGCTTCATGCGTTTGCTGGTAGACATCCGGAATGTCCCCGTCCGACACGAAAGACGCGGTGGTGACGGAGTAGTGTTCCCTGAGAAGCTGTTTCAGGCCCTTCATTCCGTCGCAGCCAAGGCGTCTGAGCAACCGTCCGACGGTCACCTCGGAAACGCCCGCCTTGTCAGCAAGTGACTTGCCCGTTTCCAGTCCGAGTGACGAAACATTGAGACTGATAAACTGCGCCAGCCGCGCCTCCTGTTTGGGCAATCTCGGCGTTTCTTCCTGTAAACGATTGATTAACTCATCGAATTTCGCGAGCGGAAATGATGAAAAACCGGACTCCATGGCAGCCTCGATATGAAAGAAAAATAACGTTTGACTGAAATGTCATAATTAAATCTCCTGATTGACGCAACCCGGCCGCTCACCGGAGCCGGGCAATAAATCCAGGGGACGAGCAATGACTCACACATCCGTCAGATGCGTTGTGACGGCCGTTTTCACGGTCGCGGCGCTGACTGCGGCACCCGCCTCCGCGAAGGCCGAGGGCGAACTGAACCTCTACAATTGGGGGGACTACATCAATCCGGAGGTGCTGACCCGCTTCACCGAGGAAACAGGGATCAAGGTCAATCTGGACACCTACGGCTCCAACGAGGAAATGCTGGCGAAGATCCAGGCAGGAGCGACCGGGTACGACATCGTCTTTCCGTCCGTGCACATGCACGACATCATGTTCCAGCTCGGCCTGCTCGCGAAGACCGACATCGGATCCGATCCGGCATTCAAGAACATCGATCCGCAATTCATCCGCGCCAAGACCGACCCGAACGCGGAATACTGCCTGCCCTATTCCTGGGGCACGGTGGGAATTGTCTACAACCAGCAGAAAGTCGACAAGATGGACGGTTGGGAAGACTTCTTAGCGCTTGCGGACAAGGGCGAGAAGGTCATCCTGCTCGACGACCTGCGTGAAACCATCGGCATCGGCCATATCATGAACGGCACGTCGGTGAACTCCACCGATCCGGAGGAAATCAAGGCCGCCGCTGACTACATTCTGGAACGCAAGGGCAATGTCAGCGCCTTCACCTACGACAGCGTGCCGCTGGTTCAGGCGGGCGATGTGGCCGCCGCCCACTGGTACGTCGGCGCCAACATCTTCGTGAAACAGGCTCCCGACATCCTGGCCTATGTCATCCCCGAGGAGGGCGCGACGATGTACCAGGAAGACATGTGCGTCCTGAAAAGCGCCCCGAACATGGACAACGCCAACCGGTTCCTGCGTTTCTACCTTCAGCCCGAGATTGCCGCACTGAACGTCAAGCAGCAGCTCAACGGCACGGCCAACCGCGCGGCGATGGAATTCATTCCCGAGGATATCGCCAACAACGAGACCATCTATCCGCCGCAGGATGTGATGGACAAGCTGCAGATCTTCGAGGACCTCGGCCGGGACCTCCAGCTCTACAACAGCGAATGGGTGCGGGTTAAGACCGCCCAGTGAGCTCGCATCCCGTTTGGGTTTTGCCTGCACGGCCCGTTTTGCGGGCCGTGCACCCGTCCCCATTCCATTCGGAGCTTCCATGACCGCTGTCTTGAAGATCGAAAGCGCATCCAAGAGTTTCGATGCGCCCGAAGGCGGTAAGATCCACGCCCTCAAGGACGTCTCCCTTACCATCGCCCACAACGAATTTCTTACCCTGCTTGGGCCATCCGGCTGCGGCAAGACGACAATGCTGCGTGCCGTCAGCGGGTTCGAGGACCTGGACGCCGGCGAGATCTACATCGAGGGCGAGGCCATGGGCAGCCGCCCCGCGCACAAGCGTCCCGTCAACACCGTGTTCCAGCGGTATGCGCTGTTCCCGCATTTGAGCGTTGCCAGAAATGTCTCCTACAGCCTCGAGGTCGCCGGCGTCGACAAGGCGGAAATCCGCAAGCGCGTTGGCGACATGCTCGACATGGTCGGCCTTACCGCCTTCGGAGAACGCCGGATCGGCCAGTTGTCCGGAGGACAGCAGCAGCGCGTCGCGCTGGCGCGGTCTCTCGTCGCGCGCCCGAAGGTCCTGCTGCTCGACGAGCCGCTGTCCGCGCTCGACAAGAACCTGCGCCACAAGATGCAGGAGGAGTTGAAGGGCCTGCAGCACGAACTGGGCATTACCTTCATTTTCGTGACGCATGACCAGGAAGAAGCGCTGGTGATGTCGGACAGGATCGCGGTCCTGGAGGGCGGAAAGATCCAGCAACTCGACGCGCCGGAAGCGCTTTACCGCTATCCGAAGAACGAATTCGTTGCCCGCTTCATCGGCGAAAGCAACTTGCTCCCCGGCAAGGTCGTGGCGACGTCGGGCGAAGCATGCGACGTTCAACTGAGCGACGACACGGTTCTCCAGGGATGCCGGCGCGGCGATCTGGCCGAGGGGACGAACGTCAAGGTCCTGATCAGGCCGGAGAGCGTTGTCGCCGCGCTGAGCGAGGGGACATCCGGTCAGGCGATCAGCGGTACAATCTCGGAAAGCTATTTTATCGGAACGGACTACCAGCTCGTGGTGCGGCGCGATGGCCTGCCGCCGTTCCGGGCAACGGTTCGCGCTCACACTGATGCCTCGCGCTTCGCCGCCGGCGAGCCCATCGATCTCTTCGTGCCCCATGACGGCGTGCATCTGATCGCGGCAGAGGGAGCAGCGGCATGACGGCGCGCTTCGCCTCCTTGAAAGCCCGGCGCGCCCTTACCCTTTACGGGTTGCTGTTGACTCCCACCGTGTTCCTGGCCTTCTTCTTTCTCGGGCCGCTCAGCATCATGATGGTTTACACCTTCCTCACCCCGGGTCTCTACGGCGGTGTCGAATGGGTGTTTTCGCACCTCAACTACGGACGCATCCTGGGATGGGCCGACACAAGATACGACCAGTTCGATCCGGTCTACATCTCGATCTTCCTTCGATCCGTCCGCCTCGCGGCGACCACGGTGCTGACCTGTCTGGTCATCTGCTACCCCTTCGCGTTCTGGGTGGCGCGCCAGCCTGAGCGCTGGAAGAATTTCTTCATCTTCCTGATCACCCTGCCCTTCTTCATCAGTCTGATCGTGCGCCTGTTCGCATGGGTCCTCATCCTGCGACCAACCGGGTTTCTCAATCAGGCGCTGTTGGGCATGGGTGTCGTTGCCCAGCCGCTGGATATCATTTTCACCGACATGGCGGTGGTCATCGGAATGACCTACGTCTTCATTCCCTTCATGTTCCTGCCGCTCTATTCCAGCATCGAAAAGCTGGACGGGAGCCTGATCGAAGCCTCTCAGGACCTCGGCGCCAGCCCGTTGCAAACCTTTCTGCGCGTGGTGCTGCCGATGACGCTTCCCGGCATCGTCGGCGGATCGATCATTGTCTTCATTCCCAGTCTCGGGAACTTCATTGTGCCCTCGCTTCTGGGCGGCGCGCGCGTCGTCATGATCGGGAACCTGATCGAGCAGCAATTCCTGTCCGCACGAAACTGGCCGTTCGGGGCAGCGCTCGGGATGATGGTGATGGCCGCCGTCCTGCTGCTTTTGATGATCTACGTCAGGATCCTGTCGCGGGAGGACAAACAGGCAGAGACACAACAGCCAAAAGAGGAGGAAACCCGATGAAAACCCGGTTCCGTCCCGGCTCCTTCTTTCTATCGGCTTACGGCTGGCTGTTCCTGACCTTCATCTATGTGCCGATCCTTCTGATCGTGGTCTTCTCGTTCAATGCGAACCCGGTCAACATGATGATCTGGGACGGGTTCACGCTCGACTGGTACCGGACGATCTTCGGCTTTCCCACCACTTTGAACGAGCAGACGCTCTACGTGGAATCGACCGCCCAGCTCTACAGCGCGGTCTTGAACAGCCTGACGGTCGCGTTTCTCACGACGCTGGTGTCCACGATCTTCGGGACAGCGGTCGCGCTGGCCGTGGCAAGGTTCCGCTTCAGGCTGAAGAGCTTCTACCGGGCGCTGATGTTCATGCCGATGATCATGCCGGACATCATTCTCGGCATCGCGCTTTTGATCTTTTTCGTCTCCTTCGGCTTCAGTCTCGGCCTTCAGACGATCGTGATCGGTCACACGACATTCCTGTGCAGCTATGTCTTCGTCGTGGTCAGCGCCCGTCTTGCGGATATGGACGAAAGCCTTGAGGAAGCGTCCGCCGATCTCGGGGCGGACGGCTGGACCACGTTCCGACGGGTCACGCTGCCGATGATCGCGCCCGGCGTGATCGGCGGCGCCATGCTCGCCTTCATCATTTCGATGGATGATCTGGTGATCACCTATTTCATCTCCGGCGTCGATTCCACCACCCTGCCGGTTCACATCTACGGAATGCTACGGCGCGGAATCAAACCGGAAATCAACGCGATCGCCACGATCATGCTTCTCTCTTCCTTCGTGATCGCGTCGATCGGTCTCTATTTGCGGGCCCGCAAGAAATGAGCAACTCCATGACAAAGAAACGCGCCCGCGACCTCGGCCTGCCAATGCCGGGCACACCGGGCCGATACAACGCCATCACCGACGTGGAAGGCGTTCTGATCGGCTTCGAGACCCTGTCGTCCCGCAGCGATCCGGCGCTTGCCACCAACGGATTGCCTGTCCAAACCGGGGTCACCGCCATTCTCCCGCGCGGCAACGACCCGACACCGCGCCCCGTGTTCGCCGGCATTCACGCCCTCAACGGCAATGGCGAAATGACCGGGAGTCACTGGGTCCGCGACGGCGGTTACTTCGTCGGTCCGATGCTGATCACCAACACGCACAGCGTCGGCGCGGCGCATGAGGGTGCAGTGCGCTGGATCCTCCAAACCTATCGCGAAGCCTGGGAAAACAACCATCTCTGGGCAATGCCGGTCGTTGCCGAAACCTACGACGGGGTTCTCAACGATATCAACGGCCTCCATGTGCGCCCGGAGCACGCCCTCAAGGCGCTTGCAAGCGCCGGGAGCGGTCCCGTGCGGGAAGGCAATGTCGGCGGCGGGGCGGGCATGGTTTGCTATGAGTACAAGGGCGGAACCGGAACCGCGTCGCGCGTGATCGAAATTGCGGGGACCCCCTACACGATCGGCGTGCTGGTTCAGGCGAACCACGGACTGCGGCCGTGGTTGAGAGTGCTCGGCAAACCGGTCGGCGAAACCATGACCGACGACCGCCTGCCCGCGTTCGAAACGGAACGCGGATCGATCATCGCGGTGATTGCGACGGATATTCCCTTGCTTCCCTCACAGCTCGATCGCCTGGCCCGCCGGGGCGGCATAGGCATTGGCCGCGGCGGAACGCCGGGCGGGAACAATTCCGGCGACATCTTCCTAGCCTTCAGTACGGCAAACGAGATGAACCTGCCGCAGTTGAGCGGGCCATTCAAGACGATGACTTCCCTCAACGACGAGCGTCTGGATCCTGTCTACCTGGCGGCAGTCGAAGCGGTAGACGAAGCAATCCTGAACGCCATGCTGGCGGCTGAGGACACGCCGACGGCGCGTCCGACGGGGGGAATCTGCAAGGCGCTGGAGCCGCAGCGGCTCCTGGCCTGCCTTGAACGCCCGTGACCAGGCGCGAGAACGGCGACAAGGCCGCGGATATCCGAAACGTGTCGGGTGGCGCTGCCGAGCCGGACGGGGATATCGACTGAAGCCCGCAGGGCCGAGGCAGGAGCCAACCGGCTGAAGCAGCTCGATATGGCAGGCAACGGCATGGTCGGTTCGACACGCGGGCGACACCACCCTGACCTTGAAGGGGCGCGTTTCTCGTCCATGCCCGACGGATGATGGCGGCGGCAGATGATGCAGTGCGCAGGACAGACGGGGTGTCGAGGCCAAGGCGCCAGCTTCACTCCTCAGGAGGTCGGCAAATGCTCCAGCAGCGACGCCTTCGCCCCCTGGATATGCGCGCGCGTCAGCTCGGAGGCGAGATCGGCATTCCCCTTCTCGCATGCCTCGAGAATCGCGAAATGCTCGCGGCCCGCGCGTTCCATTCCGTTGGACATCACGAGCTGGGCACGGATCTGCCGCTCGACGCGGTCGATCGCATTGTTGGAGACATCCCGGAAATACCTGAGCTCGCTAGCGCTGTAGAGCGTCTCGTGAAACGCGCGATTGAGATCGCCATAGGCCATCGGATCCGTCGCAGAGGAGAAAGCCGCGCATTTTTCCCGCGCGTCTGAAAGCAGCTCCTTCGACATGCGCGGCACGGCGTCCCGCATGATTTCCGGCTCGACCAGCGCACGCAGGTCGAAGATTTCCGCCGTCTCCCGCGGCGAGAATCCGGCGACCACGGCGCCCTTGTAGCGCTGTGTCCTGACCAGACCCTGCTCCTCAAGCCTGGAAATCGCCTCGCGCACCGGGATGCGGCTGGTATTGAAAAGTTGGGCGATTTCGTCCTGACGCAAGGGTTCGCCCTCGGCGAGTTCCCCGCCGATGATCGCCTTGCGCAAGGCCTCGAACACAATGGATGACGCCGAGGCTGTGGCGGAAATATCCATCGATTTCAGTTTCATAACGAGCCTTTCCCAGGGTGTGGCCCCATGAAGCGCCGCTTGTACGGCAAGACGGGTGGATTTTGAAGCACCTTGTCATTTCGGATATTTTATATTGCATATTGGATCCAATATACGCTATCGCTTTCGGGTCACCAAGAAACGGGGCGCAAAGCCCTGCCAGAAGGCTCTGCAATCAGAATTGCAATCGAGAGGGGAACTCATGATCAAGAACGTGATGGCTGCAGCCGTGCTGTCATTCGCCGTGTCCGTGCCGGCCGTGGCCGACACCCTGGACGATGTCGTCGATCGCGGAACGCTGCGCTGCGGCGTGGTGCTGGACTTTCCCCCGATCGGATATCGGGACGCCAACAACGAACCCGCCGGCTTCGACGTCGATTATTGCAACGACCTGGCGGCCGCACTCGAGGTCGAGCCGGAAATCCTGCCCGTCACCTGGGCAGAACGCCTTCCCGTCATCGTGACGGGCCGGGCCGATGTCGTCTTCGGCGCCACATCCGACAGCCTGGCGCGTGCGCGCACGGTCGGTTTCACCATTCCCTACGCCATCTACTTCGCCCAGGGCGTCGTCAACAGCCAGAGCGGCATCAAGAGCTTTGACGACATTCGCGGCAAGCGCGTTGCCGCGGCCGTCGGCACCGTTCCCGAGCAGGAATGGCTCAAGATTGCCAAGGAATGGGGCGAGGAAAACCTCTACCAGGGCTATCAGTCGGAGAACGAGGTGTTCCTGGCCGTTGCCCAGGGCAAGGCCGACATCGGCCTCACCACCAACACGGCGGTCAAGCCGATCACCGAGCAATACGACACGATCGAGCCGGGGCCGCGCATGCCCTGGACCACCGACTACACCTCCGTCGTCGCCAAGCGCACCGATGTGACCTGGCTGAACTTTCTCAACCTGTTCATCACCCATCAGGTGCGCTCCGGTCGCTACGAGGAGCTTTGGGGGAAATACGTCGGCGGCGAGGCGCCCGAGCTGCGCATTCCCGGCGTGATGTACTGATCATCCCAAAACCGAGCCGTCCCACCCGGACAACCGGGTGGGACAAGCCGGAGCATCCCAGTCATGTTCGACTACAACTTCCATTGGCGGCCGGTGATGAAAAGCCTGCCGGACCTTCTGGAAGCGGGGCTTTTGACACTTCAGGTCGCCACGCTTTCCATGATCATCGGCATCGTCATCGGGCTGCTGCTGGCGCTTTCCCGCATGAAGAAAACAGGCCCGGCCTATTGGCTTGCAACCGCATGGGTGGAACTGGCGCGCAACACGCCGGCACTGTTTCAGCTGTTCTTCTTCGGCTTCGGCATCGGCGCATTCGGCATCCATCTCTCGCCCTTCGCCATCGTGCTCGCGGGACTGAGCTTCAATTGCGCCGGCTATCTTGCGGAGAATTTCCGCGGCGGTTTCCAGGCGATTCCAGACACCCAGCTTCGCGCAGCGCGCTCGCTCGGCATGACCGCCTGGCAGGCCCATACCCGCATCATCATCCCGCAGGTCTTTCGCCTCGTGTACCACCCGATCACCAACCAGATGGTCTGGGCGGTTCTGATGTCCTCGCTCGGAATGCTGGTCGGCTTCCGCGAATTGAGCGGAGAAACCCAGTTTTTCGCAAGCCGGACCTTCCGGATCTTCGAATATTTCGCCGTGACCGCCGTCATCTACTACGCGATTGTCAAGATCGTCCTCGGCGCGTCCCGACTCCTGGCCATGCGCCTGTTCCGGTATTGAGGAGACGGGGATGACAGAAACCATCGACTTTTTCTCCGGCTTCGGCGCGAACGACCTCTGGTTCCTCGCAGAGGCCGCACTCAGAACGCTCTGGATCTCGATCCTGTCGATCGCCGCCGGCACATTTCTCGGCGCGCTCTGCGGCTGGCTGATCTATGAGGGGAAGATCTGGGCCACCCTGACGCTGACGCCGGTGCTCGACATCTTCCGCTCCGTGCCGCTGATCATCCAGTTGGTGCTGTTCTACAATTTCGCGCCGATCGTCGGGCTCAACCTCGATCCCTTCGCCTCCGGCGTGGTGATCCTCACGATCTACACCGCCGCGCTGGTCGCCAATGTGGCGCGCGGCGGCATCGAGGCGGTTGGCCGGCCGATGCGGCGCGCGGCGCGTTCGCTCGGCATGAGCTATTGGCAGGACATGCGATATGTCGTCCTCCCGATCGGCGGGCGGGCCATTTTTCCGTCCTGGATCGGCGTCGCGCTCGGCGTGATGAAGGACAGCGCCCTCGTCTCGGTGCTTGGCTATGTCGAACTCCTGAAGGCCAGCCAGATCCTGATCACCCGCACCCAGGAACCGTTTCTCATCCTGTCGATTGCCGGCGCCTTCTACTTCGCGCTGTCGTTTCCGATCTCGCGCTATGCCGCAAAACTTGAAGAAAGGTGGGCCCAATGATCGAGATCCGCAGCCTGGAAAAGTACTTCGGGGCCCTGCAGGTGCTCAAGGGCATCGACCTGACCGTGGAGAAAGGAGAGGTTCTTTCGGTCATCGGCGCGTCGGGGTCGGGAAAATCGACCCTGCTCTATTGCATCAACGGGCTTGAACCGATCCAGAAGGGGTCCGTCGTCGTCGACGGGACAAATGTCCACGCCAAGGGCACGGACATCAACAAATTGCGCCAGAAGCTCGGAATGGTGTTTCAGCAGTGGAACAGTTTTCCGCATCTGACCGCCCTGGAAAACGTCGCCCTCGCACCGAGGATCGTGAAGGGCAAGTCGCGCTCCGAGGCCAGGGACATCGCCGAAAAGCAACTCCTGCACGTCGGTCTCGACGACAAGCTGAACGCCTATCCAAGCGCCCTGTCCGGCGGCCAGCAGCAACGGCTCGCCATTGCGCGCGCGCTTGCGATGGAGCCAACCTACATGCTGTTCGACGAAGCGACCTCGGCGCTCGATCCGGAGCTGGTCGGCGAGGTCCTGGACACGATGCGCCTCCTCGCCGAGGAGGGCATGACCATGATCTGCGTGACGCACGAGATGGGGTTCGCGCGCGACGTTTCCGACCGGGTCGCCTACTTCCATCAGGGCGTGATGGAGGAAATCGGCCCGCCGGAGCAGATCTTCGGCGAAGCGAAATCCGAGCATACCCGCAAGTTTCTGGCCAATGTACGCTGACGCCGGACACCGATCACAACCGCCTGTTCCTTCGCATCCCTGCAAGGCCTTGCGCGCAGGCGAACCGCACCATCAACGGAGAACGATATGACGTCGACTGTCTTTACCGGCTGCATGCCTGCCCTGATGACCCCGTGCAAGGCCGACCGCACGCCGGACTTCGATGCACTTGTGAAAAAAGGCAAGGAGTTGATCGAAGCGGGCATGTCCGCTGTCGTCTATTGCGGCTCCATGGGCGACTGGCCACTCCTGAGCGATGCCCAGCGCATGGAAGGCGTTGAGCGTCTGGTCACGGCGGGCGTGCCCGTGGTTGTCGGAACCGGCGCGGTCAACACCGCCTCTGCCGTCGCCCATGCGGCGCATGCCGCCCGCGTCGGCGCGCACGGGCTGATGGTCATCCCGCGCGTGCTGTCGCGGGGAAGCTCCGCCGCTGCCCAGCGCCACCACTTCAGCGCCATTCTCGCGGCCGCGCCCGATCTTCCGGCCGTGATCTACAACAGCCCCTACTATGGCTTCGCCACGAGAGCCGATCTCTTCTTCGATCTGCGCGCGGAGTTTCCGAACCTCATCGGCTTCAAGGAATTCGGCGGTCTTGAGGACCTGCGCTACGCCGCCGAGAACATCACCTCGGCCGACAGCGACGTGACCTTGATGGTCGGCGTCGACACGGCCGTCTTCCACGGTTTCGTCAATTGCGGGGCGACCGGCGCCATTACCGGGATCGGAAACGCGCTTCCGCGCGAGGTGCTGCATCTGGTGACCCTGTCCAGAAAAGCCGCCGAGGGCCATGCCGAAGCCCGGCAACGGGCGAAGGAACTGGACGAGGCCTTTGCCGTGTTGTCCAGCTTCGACGAAGGACCGGACCTCGTTCTCTACTACAAGCACCTGATGGTGCTGAACGGGGACGACGAGTACCGGCTGCATTTCAATGAAACCGATGCGCTGAGCGAGGCGCAACGCGGATACCTTGAAAGCCAGTACCGTCTGTTCAAGACCTGGTACGCGGACTGGTGCAAGCTGGGTGGAGTGATCGCCGAATGCAGGTGATCGACAGCCACACGGCGGGTGAGCCCACCCGCGTCGTGCTGGACGGCGGGCCGGACCTCGGGTCCGGCCCGCTCGCCGAACGCGCCGCCCGGCTGGAGCGTGACCACCTGGATTTCTGCGCGTCCGTGGTCCTGGAACCGCGCGGGCACGATGCCATGATCGGGGCGCTCCTCGTCACCCCGGACGATCCCGAATGCGCGGCCGGGGCAATCTACTTCAACAACCTCAAGAACCTCGGCATGTGCGGTCATGCCACCATCGGCCTTGGCGCGACCCTCGCTCATCTCGGGCGGATCGCGCCGGGAACGCACAGGCTGGACACGCCGGTCGGTCAGGTCGGCTTCGAGTTGCACGACGCCAATCGCGTGTCGGTCGTCAACGTCGAAAGCTACCGCCTGCACAAGGATGTCACGGTCGAGGTCGACGGCCTCGGCGCGGTTACGGGCGATGTCGCCTGGGGCGGCAACTGGTTCTTTCTGGTCAAGGACAGCCCCGTGGCGCTGACAGGACAAAATATCCGCGCGCTTACAGATCTGTCCCTACGCATCCGCGCGGGCCTGGAGCGCTCCGGCGTAACCGGACGCGACGGCGCATGGATCGACCACATCGAGCTTTTCGGACCACCTGTGTCAGACACGGCCCACAGCCGGAACTTCGTGCTGTGTCCCGGCGGTGCCTACGACCGCTCGCCTTGCGGCACGGGCTGTTCGGCGAAACTCGCCTGCCTTGCGGAAGACGGCCTCCTCGCACCGGGCGAAACCTACATCCAGGAAAGCGTGATCGGCAGCACCTACGAGATCAGCTACGCGCCCGGGCGACACGGCGGCGTGATCCCCACTGTCACCGGTCAGGCGTTCGTCACCGGCGAGGCCAACCTCATCTTCAATCCCGCGGATCCGTATCGCTCGGGGATCCGCCTCTAGAACCGGGACACATCTCATGGACTTCAAGAACTTCATCGACGGCACCTGGGTTGCGACGAGCGAGACGATCGCCAATGTGAACCCCTCCGACGTCAGCGACATCATCGGCCACGCCGCCAAGGCCGATGCCGCACAGATGGACCAGGCAATCGACGCGGCGCATCGCGCGGCGCCGGAATGGGCGGCGTCCACACCGCAACAGCGTTTCGACGTTCTCGACGCGGTCGGCACGGAACTCCTCGCCCGCAAGGCCGAGCTCGGCCGGCTGTTGTCGCGCGAGGAAGGCAAGACCCTGCCCGAGGGCATCGGCGAAGTCGCGCGCGCCGGGCAGATCTTCAAGTTCTTCGCCGGCGAAACCCTGCGCCAGACCGGCGACAGGCTTGCCTCCGTTCGCCCCGGCGTCGAGATCGACGTGACGCGCTCGCCGGTCGGCGTCATCGGCCTGATCACGCCCTGGAATTTCCCGATCGCCATTCCGGCGTGGAAAATCGCCCCGGCCCTTTGCTACGGCAATGCCGTCGTCCTCAAGCCGGCGGAACTGGTGCCGGGCTGCGCCCATGCGCTGGTCGAGATCCTGTCGCGCGCAGGCCTTCCCGACGGGGTGGTCAATCTGGTGATGGGCCGCGGGTCCGAAATCGGACCACGGCTCGTGGAGAGCCCGAAGGTCGACGCGATCTCCTTCACCGGCTCGGTTCCCACCGGGCGCGGCATCGCGGAAAGCTGCGGGCGTCATCTCAAGAAGCTCCAGCTCGAGATGGGTGGCAAGAACCCGATGGTCGTTCTCGATGATGCCGATCTCGAGACGGCGGTTTCCGCCTGTCTGAACGGCGCCTTCTTCTCCACCGGACAGCGTTGCACGGCAAGCTCGCGGCTGATCGTCACCGATGGCATCCACGACAGGTTCGTTACAGCCCTGAGCGAGGCCATGGCCGCGATGAAGGTCGGCAACGCACTCGAAGACGGCATCCAGATGGGGCCGGTCGTGGACGAGCGCCAATTGCAGCAAAACCTCTCCTACATCGACATCGCTGCCCAAGACGGCGGAAAGGTCAGCGGCGGAGAGCGGCTCAACAGGGCGACCGAAGGCTTCTACATGGCGCCGGCGCTTGTTACCGAGACCGACAATTCCATGCGCATCAATCGCGAGGAGGTGTTCGGTCCGATTGCCTCCGTCATTCGCGTCGGCGGCTACGACGAGGCGCTTCAGGTCGCCAACGACACGGCGTTCGGTCTGAGCGCCGGCATCTGCAGCACATCCTTGAAGCATGCGAGCCATTTCAGGCAGAACGCGCGGGCCGGCATGGTGATGGTCAATCTGCCGACGGCGGGCGTCGATTATCACGTGCCCTTCGGCGGGACGAAAGGATCGAGTTTCGGCCCCCGCGAACAGGGGCGATACGCGGCCGAGTTCTACACCACCGTCAAGACCGCCTACACGCTCCCCTGATGCCGCGCAGACAGATGCAAGACATCCGAAGGGCCTTTTCCGGGATCTCCATACGATGACATCGATCCCCGCTTGCGATGTCGCCGTCATCGGCGGCGGTATCATCGGCCTCAGCAGTGCGCTCGCGCTGCTGGGGCGCGGCCATCGCGTCTGCATTGTGGACCGCAGCACGGAGGCGGACCGGGCCTCGGACATGAACGCCGGAGCCTTCGCTTTCAGCGATATCGAACCGCTCGCAACACCCGGGATCATGCGAAAGGCGCCGAAATGGCTGCTCGATCCGCTGGGTCCGCTTTCCGTGCCGCC
>PARB01000023.1 GCA_002709505.1 Paracoccaceae bacterium
TGAAATACGCGATGTAGAGCTCGATCAGGTCCGCGAACTGCGCCTCGTTCAATGCCACCGGCCCGCCGAACCGATCCAGGTTCATGGGATTGCCCCCCAGCGCCGGGATCTCGGTATCAAAGTCCAGGAATTCCATGTCGATGAGCGTGTCGGTGCCGTTGCCATCCGCGCGCCGGTCGGTGAGCGTGGTGCCGCCCGGGCTCAGCGTCAGCGTGTAGCTCGACTGGTCACCGGAATAGACGGCCATGTCCCTGCCCGCCCCGCCCTCAAGCAGGTCATCGCCCGCGCCGCCGGTGAGGGTGTCGTCGCCGAAGGCGCCCATCAGGCGGTTGCCCTGGTCATTGCCTGTCAGGCTCAGGTCGGCAGCGCCCAGAAGGCGCGCATCGGTTGCCCCGCCGCCCAAAACGAGATTGCCCGAGCTTTGCAGGATGGCCCCATCCACGAGATCGAGCTTTACGTTGCCCGAGGCCAAAGAGACGGTGGCGTTTATGGTCCCCGACATGCTGGTCACCGATACGGGTATCGATGCCAGCGCCGACATGGAGAGGCTGTATCCCCCGGCGTCCCATGTGATTGCCTGGCGGCCGTTCGCGGCGAATTCTGTCCCGCCTGTTCCCTCGCCAAGATCGTAGACACCGTTGCGGTTGATGTCGTCATAGCTCACGCCCGTGAGGAAAATATCGCTGCCGGATTTCGCGAATTCCTGCGTCAGCATGGAGGTATTGTAGATCGTGCCGCTGACGTAGAATGGCCCCGTGCTCACGCCGACCCCGGTTTCCCTTTGGAGATCGTCGAGAAGGTTTACGCGGTGTCCGGGGCTTTGAAACAGGGTCTTGTAATGCGTGACGATGGCAGCGTCCTCGTCAAGCACACCCGTCGTGCCCGTATAGGAAAGGTTCTCCGCCCACCTCCATGTGCCGCCGAACTCGTACCCGGCCGCGGCCATGCGTTCCCCGGGGGAACTGTTGATTGGGTATCCCGGCGTGCCGGGATAATCGGGATGCCCGCGAAATTGTGGATCGCCGGCATGGGAAAAGCTGTTTTGCGCCAGCATCCAGTCGGAATGGAGCAACGCCGCATCCTTCAGGGCGGCATTCGGAGCCAGCACCTGCATGGGCCCGGCATTTCTCAGATCGTAGCTGGTGCCATGCCCGGCATTGTAGGCCGCGATGCCGGCGTTCAGATCGCCGCCCAGAAGGCGATCCGCCTCGGCCTGGGGATTCAGCCTGAGCCTGTTGGTCATCTCGACGAAAAACTGCTCGTGCCGTGTCAGCATACCCGCTCCTGTGGGGCACTTGATCGATAGACCCTATCTACCGCGACGCCGCCCCGGCTACATAGCATCATAAGCCCGCATGAGGACATCAGCGGGTCGAGACAATGTCGAGACTGGGGCAATACAACTACAACAATGGAAAGCCAACAACCTTGGTCATCACACATTTCATGCAGGGTCTCCGAGGTTGATTGCTGCCTGGTATCGAGGGGGGTTTCCTGCAGATCGAAGATCTGTTGCGGGGAGACGCTGCAGACGGCACTATGACCCTCGAATAGGGTCACTTGTAGGGTCACTTGGGAAAGGTCGGTTTTCAGAGATTCCCTATCTTATCGCTTCCAGGACAGCAGAATTTCACATGCTAATAGACCACCTGAAAAAGACCGATGACCGTGCGATAACCAAGTGGCACCATTACTTCCAAGTCTACGAACGCGAGATGGGACGTTTCTTGAAAAAGCCGATCTCCTTTTTGGAGATCGGGATATTCAAGGGCGGCTCCATTCCGATGTGGAAGGACTACTTCCCCGACGGCAGCAGGCTCACTTTCATCGACATTGATCCCGCCTGCAAAGCGTTTGAAATAGAAGGAACAAACGTACGGATCGGCAACCAGGCAGACCCGGAATTCCTGACCTCTCTGGCTGAAGAACTTGGCCCCTTTGATGTCGTGCTGGATGACGGCAGCCACGTCTGCGCCCATCAGATCGCCAGCTTCGAGAGCCTGTGGCAGCATTTGACGAACGGCGGGCTCTACATGGTGGAAGACTGCCACACCAGCTACTGGCCGGGCTTTGGCGGCGGCTACCGGAACGAAGCGAGTTTCATTGAATATTCCAAGAGGCTCATAGATACGATGCACTCTTGGTATACCGACCAGGACGCGTTGTTCCCCTTTCAGGACATGGCCAGAGAGCTCAACTCGGTGCGCTTTTATGATTCCATCGTTGCCATAGAAAAGCTGGAGCAAAAGGAGCCGCCCACGTCACTGGTCTCGAAAAACGGCAACGTCGAAGCCTCTCGCAGGGCGCTCCAGGTCCGGGGACGGACGTCGGTTTTTGCGGGCAAGGATGGGAGCTGACGAGCCGGTTGGCTCGGCAATAGTGCGCCTGCGGGGCGACCCAGTTATCTTGCGGGCATTGCCGCCCCCTCCCCCGCCGCCCGAAAGACCGGCGCTGCACGGCGTCGGTATTCTGTCGGTATCGCGTCGGTGGCGCGGGCGGGTCGCCTTGAAAGACCCCGCCACGACGAAAAACGCCGGCCCCGCGAGGCCGGCGTTTCCCTGTTTGGATGTCCTCAATCGCGTCTTCGCGCAAAAGGAAGAGCTGCGGGCCTTATGGCGCGCGACCCGGTCTCAGGATTGAGATGACGCCTGCCCCAGGACACGCCGCATCTTCTCTTTGGCGCGCTGGTGTGCGCCTGCAAGAATCTGCACGAGCATGTTCATGTCCGCTCCATACTGAGCCACCCGGAATTCTGCCACCTTTTCAGCGAAAACCACGCCGCATGCGAGCTCCGAAATCTCGTGTTCCCGACCCTTTTCCATCATTTGTGCGAGCTTGCGCGCCTCTGCCCGAGTGAGGTGCGGGAAAAACAACGTTAACAGCTCTTCGCGGATCTCTGTTTGAGCCTCCTGAAAGGCTTCGCGGCGGCTATAGACATGGCTGGCCTCATGTCGACGGTAGCGAACCAATGGTTCCTGAATATTGGCAAAGCGGGCGCCTGCTTTCATCCAGTCGTTCCAGAACATCTGTCCTTCCCCGGCGCGGACGACACGGAAGAAGATGCTGTGCTTCAACAGGAAATCCCGTCGCATCAGCACTGTCGGCGAATGAATCCCCGAGCCGGTTGCGCGCAGGAAATGAGCCTTGATCACCCCGTCGTTGGCCGGGACCGGAACGAGGATATCCTCTTTGCCATCTTCAAACGTGATGTACTGTGATCCCAAAACATGAACATCCGGATGTTCATCAAGGAAGGCGACCTGTTTTTCCAACCGCTCCGGCACATTCACATCGTCAGCATCCATCATCATGATGTAATCGCCTTGGGCTTGCGAAAAGCCCAGATTACGCTTGATCGCGGCTTCGCAAACGAAGGGCAGCTCGGTCAGCGTGATACGCGTATCATCGAAGCTCTTGATGATCTCGAGCGTGTCGTCGGTCGAAGCGGAGTCGAAAATCAGGAATTCGAAATCCTCATATGTCTGCGCAAGGATTGTCTCCATAGTCTCTCGCAAGAATTTTCCGGCATTGTACGTCGGCAGAACGATGGACACTTTGGGCATGAGCAAGCTCCGTTAGCGCAAATTGTACAGCCACTTATCCGTCTCTGAAGCAGAGATGCAATGCGCCTGTTGCGGGCAACCTTGCACCGAGGCTAAACCGACACTGAATATCCATGGCATGTGCGGGGCAAACCGATGAAAGTCGGGATACTGGCAGGAGGGCGCGGCGAGCGCCTGTCGGAGGAAACGCACCTGCGTCCCAAACCGATGGTCACGATAGGTGGTGCGCCACTCTTGTGGCACATCATGTTCCATTATGCCGCTTATGACCACCGGGAGTTCGTCATCGCGCTGGGATATCTGGGAGATGTTGTTCGCGACTGGTGCGCCGAGATGGCCAACAACCGTGGTGGCACCTACCGTGCATACGGAAATGGGCACGCCGAGGTCCATCTGAAGCGGCCTGACTGGATCATCCACCTCGTCGAAACCGGTCCCGAGACCAACACGGGCGGCCGGATAAAGGCGCTTGGCCCGTGGCTCGGAGATAATACGTTCTTTCTCACTTGGGGGGACGGTGTATCGGACGTAGACCTTGATGCCCTGTACGCGTTTCACCAAGATCACGGTCAACCCGCCACACTGACCGCTGTGCACCCTCCCCCTCGCTTTGGGCATTTGGTACTGGACGGTAATCGGGTAATGAGTTTCCAAGAAAAACCAAAAGGCGCCGAAGGTTGGATCAACGGCGCGTTCTTTGTGCTCGACCCGGAAGTCCTGGATCGTATCGCCGGGCCAGACACTGCCTTTGAAGGAGAACCGATGCAATCGCTTGCCGCCGATGGGGCTCTGCGCGCCTATCGTCACGAAGGATTTTGGCACTGTGTCGATACACTGAGCGACAAGGCTCGGCTCGAGGCGTTATGGGCCGCAGGTACGAGGCCTTGGATTCCGCGAAATGTCGAAGGCTGGGAATAACATGAAATTGCTCGTCACCGGACATCGCGGCTATATTGGCACTATCTTGGTTCCCCGTCTGAAAGCGGCCGGACATCGCGTGGTGGGTGCGGATATCGATCTTTACCGGGGCTGCGACTTTACCCCCGGCCATGCCGATACCACTCCCTGGTGCGGCCCCCCTGACATTCGCGATATCACTCCCGAACACCTGGCGGATATCGACGCGGTGATCCACCTTGCCGGGTTATCCAACGATCCTCTGGGCAACATCGACCCAAGCCTAACCGATGCCATCAACCGTCGGGCGACGCTGGACCTGGCCAAGGCCGCAAAGGCTGCAGGTGTGTCGCGGTTTCTGTTTTCATCCAGCTGTTCCAATTACGGGGCTTCGGGCAGTGATGACTGGCTGGACGAGGAGGCGCCCTTGCGACCTGTCACGCCCTATGCGCGCTCCAAGGTCGACAGCGAAGCTGCTCTGGCAAACTTGGCTGATGAAACTTTCAGTCCTGTCTTTCTGCGCAGCGCCACGGCATATGGAGTCTCCCCGCGTCTCCGGTTTGATCTCGTGCTCAATAATCTCACGGCGTGGGCGATGGCCACGGGGCAGATCAGGTTGAAATCTGATGGCAGTGCGTGGCGTCCTCTGGTTCATATCATTGATATCGCACAGGCGTTTGAACGGGCCCTCACCGCTCCGAGAGAGGCGATTCACGCTCAGGCGTTCAATGTTGGTCACAACCGGGACTGCATGCGCGTGCGCGACCTGGCCGAAAAAATCCAAGCTGCTCTGCCAGAAACACGCATTACCTTTGCCAGTGGCGCGATCGCCGATACACGAACCTATCGTGTTGATTGCAGCAAGATCGCGGATATCGGGTTCGCGCCATGTTGGTCCGTCGAAGATGGCATAGCCGAGCTCCGCAATGCTCTTTCAAGATACCCTGTCACGCCGGAAGACTTCGAAGGCCCCCGGTTTGCGCGTGTGGCCCATCTGCGGATGTGCATGGATACGGGACGGCGGACACAGAGCCTGCGCGAGACGGACATGACCGTCGCATGATCACGACCGCTCCGCACCGGAGTATCACCGCCTGCCGCAGCTGCGGGGCCGGCCCGCTTGAAACGCTCATGGCGTTCGGCCAATCGCCGCTGGCCGACAGGCTGACCGTGCCCGGCGGATCAGACCCGGAGTATCGCGCGCCGCTCACCTTGTGCCATTGTCCAGCCTGCAGCCTGTGTCAGTTGCGCGAAACCGTAGAGCCAGACATCCTGTTCCATTCCGCCTATCCCTATTTTTCCTCGGTATCTCCTGCTCTCGTTGCCCATTTCACCGACAGTGCACAATGTCTGATAGACAGTTTTTCTCAGGCGTCGGATGTCTTTGTCGTCGAAGCGGCGTCCAATGACGGAACCATGCTTGCCCCGTTCCAGGCCGCTGGCCATCGTGTTCTGGGCATTGATCCGGCCGCGGCCCCCGTCGCCGAAGCCCGCCGCAAGGGCATTCCCACGGACCAGGTGTTTTTCACGGCAGGGCATGCACGGCACATTCGTGATCGGCACGGACCGGCGGATTTGTTCATTGCCAATAACGTTCTGGCCCATGTCGCGGATGTAAACGACTTCGTTGCAGGCATTGCCATCCTGCTGAAGGATCAGGGGTGCGCGGTGATCGAGGTCCCCTCGCTTATGGCGCTCGTTGATGACTGCGCCTTTGATACGATCTACCACCAGCATCTTCTTTATCTGTCACTAACCGCCCTGGCGCCGCTTTTTTCCCGTCACGGGTTGGTGTTGACAGATGCTGAAAAGGTCTGGGTACATGGCGGGTCTTTCCGGCTGCGGATTGCACGCCACGGCGCTCCCTCGGCCCGGCTCCTGGACCTGATGGCAGAAGAAGCCCGGCGCGATATGGGGACAAGAGCCTTCTTTGATCCCTTCCTACAGCGCATTCGCACGCTGTGTGACGAGACACGCGCCGCCGTGACAGACCTCGCAAATCAGGGCATGCGGATCGCGGCTTACGGCGCGGCGGCAAAGGGCACAACGCTGTTGCATATGCTCGACCTGCCCGCCGGGGCACTGCGTCACGTCTATGACAAAAGCCCTTGGAAGGCTGGCAAGGCAATGCCCGGCTCCGGGTTGGTTATCCGGCCCGCATCCGAACTTAGCCGCGATGATGTCGACGCGGTGCTGTTGCTTGCCTGGAATTTCGCGGATGAAATCCTGTCCGAGAACCGGCGCTTTCTCGAGGCGGGTGGCCAGTTCCTGATCCCGGTTCCCAAACTGCGTCACGTCAGACGCCCTACCCCATGACCCCCTGCCCCTGCTGCTCTGCCTCGCTCGATCCCCCCTTCTACACGGGGCCGCCCGTGCCGGTGCACTCCTGCCTCATGCTCGACACCGCGGCCGAGGCCCGGGCTTTCGCGACCGGGCCGGTTGTTCTGGCCGCCTGCCCGGCCTGCGGATTTGTCACCAACACGGCGTTCGACCCCAAATGGTCAGCCTACGCACCGAATTACGAGGATCAGCAGAGCTTTTCGCCGACCTTCTCGCGTTATGCGGTGGAGCTCGCCCGTGACCTGGTTTCCCGTCATGATCTCATCGGCAAACGCGCGGTCGAGATCGGCTGTTCAAAGGGTGATTTCCTGTATCTTCTCGCGTCCGAGGGCCGGATGCGGGGCGTGGGCATTGATCCCTCTGCCCTGCCCGGTCGCGTCGCAAAACCACCGCAGGGGCAGTTCCGGCTGATCCAGGCCCTCTATGACGACACGCACCTGACGCTGCCGGCCGACCTTCTGTGCTGTCGGCACACGCTGGAGCATATCGGCCCCGTCGCGGTCATGCTGGACCGTATGCACCGGCACATGCGCCGGAACCCCGGCGCCGTTCTCTTTCTGGATATCCCGGACGCCACGCGGGTCTGGGCCGAGGGGGCGTTTGAGGATGTGTATTATGAACATTGCTCGTATTTCAGTCCGGGGTCGCTGGGCCGGGCGTTGCGCGGGGCGGGTTTTGCCGTCACGGATCTGCGCCGGGACTATGGCGATCAGTATCTCTCGGTCGAGGCGGTCCTCGATCCGGCGCAGGACAGATCCTTCGCAATCGAAGAGCCCCCGGACGAGACGGCGCGCCTGATCGCCCGTTTCGCGGATGCGGCCGAGGCGCAGAAGGCCCGATGGCGCGCCTGGTTGAACACCGCTTCCGCCACGGGCCAGCGGGTGGCGATCTGGGGGTCCGGTTCTAAATGTGTGTCGTTTATCAAGGCAGTAGCGGCTGATGGGCATCATCCGGCGCTGTGCGGGATCATCGACATAAACCCGCACCGGGCCGGAAAATACGCGCCGGGCCTGGGGCTGCCGATCTCTGCGCCGGAGGCCCTGCCGAGGCTGAAACCGGATACCATCGTGGTGATGAACCCGATCTACATGCAGGAAATCGCGGCCCGCTGCGCCGGCGAAGGCTGGCAGGCAGAGCTTTTGCCCCTGCGCTGAGCCCGGCGCCGCGCGGCGCCGGGACGGTGGATCGGGGCATGCTGTATCCTGTCGGTATTCTGTCGGTATTGCGTCGGTGGCGCGGGCGCGCGCGGGCAGTGTCCGAAAACTCACCCCAAAGACCCCACCCCAGAACGAAAAACGCCGGCCCCGAGAGGCCGGCGTTTCCCTGTCTGTGTGGCGGGGCGGCGGTGGCCGCCCCGAACCCCTGGATCAGATGAAGCTGATGTCGCTTGCGGACACATCCCCGGTGATCCCGGTCATATCAATCGTGATGTCGTCGCCGCTGGCATCCTGAACAACGAACCCGTTGAACGAGGTGTCGCCCGAGACGTCGAAGCGAAGAACATCGTTGATGTCGTCCCAGATGAACGTACCGGCCAGCGTCGTTGCCGTCACTGCGTCGGTATTGTCGTTCGGAACGTTCCCGTTCTCTTCGAACGTCCGGAAGGCAACGGTGCTACCATCACCCACACCGGCGACAAAGACACCGGTCAGAGACCCGGAGGTGCCGTTAAGCGCCGCCGCCTCGAACTGGATGCTATCGCCCTCGGATGCATCGAAGTCGTTGATGTCACCGATTTGTCCGCCGGCGCCGCCGGCCGGGAAGGCGTTGGTGCCGTCATCCGTGAGGATGAAGGTATCCGCACCAGCGAAGCCGGTCACCTGCACCCCGGTGTTATCCAGCTCGAACGTCTCGTCGAACGGCACGGGGCTCGGGCTCTGGAACTGGTTCCCGAAGAGCGACGTCAGACCATCATCCGAGGCCCGGATGTTGAGCCCGATGTGGAGGTGGCTGTTCGCCCCCGACGCATTCCCGGCCAGATCGGTGAAGAACCCGGAAGCCAGATCGATCGTGGGATCAGAGTTCGTGCCCATATTGGTGTTCGTCTGGACGTTTGTCAGACCACCCGCAGTCAGGTTCACAACGATCTGCGAGCCAGACTGAGAAATCGGACCATCGATGTCACCCGCAAGCAGTGTGTACGTTCCACCGGCGCCATCATTCAGGGTGATTGCGGTTCCATCCACGGTGTTGCTCGTATCGAACGTCCCGTTGATCTCGATGAAGCCGTTACCCGTGCCACCCGTGCTGTTGTAGAAGATGGTGCCCAAGGTGCCGGTGCTCGGCGCGGTGCTGTCCTCGACCCAGACGTTGGTGTTCGAGCCAACGGCGCTGGTGTTGCCAGCCACGTCGGTCTGACGCACCTGGATATCCCCGGTCGCGTAGGTCGTATCCGACGTCATGTTGAAGCTGGTTCCGGCACCGGTGTTCCAAGTGGTGCCACCATTGAGGCTGAACTCCCAGGTTGCCCCGGCTTCCAGACCCGCAACATTCACCTGGTTGTCATTGGTGATGTTGTCGGTCCCCGAAGCACCGGTATCACTGTTCAGCGAGATGGTCGGCGCCGCCGGTGGGGTGGAGTCTTCTTCCCACTGGACACCGTTGGAGCCAACAGCGCTGGTGTTGCCAGCGGCGTCGGTCTGACGCACCTGCACATCACCGGCGGCAAAGACCGTGTCGTCCGTGAGGTCGAAGCTGGTCCCCGTTCCGGCAGTCCAGGTCACACCGCCATTGAGGCTGTATTCCCAAGTGGTGGTGCCACCTTCCAGACCCGCGACATTCACCTGGTTGTCGTTGGTGATCTCGTCGGAGTTCGACTGGCCGGTATCGCTGTTGAGCGAAACCGCCGGGGTCGCCGGAGCAGTGCTGTCGATGACGATGGCCTGCGCTGCCGCAGCGCTGGTGTTGGTGCCGTCGTTGATGGCGACCGTCACGTTGTAGGTGCCGTCGTTCAGGTTACCGCCACCGTCGTTCAGCGCGACATCGACAAAGCCGTTGGCGATGTCGCCCGCCGTCAGGACATAGCCTGCCGCCGCCAGACCGCCGATGGTCGAGCTGCCGGGCAGGCCGGTGAACACGAGGGTGTCCCCTGCCAGCGCCGCCGTGCCATCGACCGAGGTGTTGTCGAAGCTGATGCGAACAACCGGATCGGTTCCATCGGAGCCATTGTCGCTGGTGATGAAGTCCGACCCGCTGGTGCCCGTGTCATCGGTGACCGTGTCGATGGTCGGCGCAGCCGGTGCGATGTTGTCCTGAAGGATAACCTCGCCACCCGCGAAGGTGCCAGCAAAGCCTTCCAGCTCGATCTGGATGTCCTGCGCGTTCAGCGTGCCATCATCGTTGACGTCGATCCACAGGGTCGGCGCCTCGACCGCGTTGCCAGCCTGGAAGACATAGTCCGCCACACCGTCACCCGCCGTTGCGGCGATGGTGCCCTGCGCCTGCGCAAAGTTCGGCGCATTGCCCGCGAAGCCAACCGAGGTCGCACCGCCACCGGCCTGAACCAGAACGTTGGTCTCGATCTGGACGGTGTTGTTGCCATTGCCCCAGTCGGTGATCACGTCGTGATCGAGCCCGGCCGAGTCGCTGACCTGGATGAAGCGGAACGTGTCATTGCCGTCGCCACCGGTCATCCGGTCGCCCTGGTTCACCGCCGGGTTCGGCGTTTCCTCGTTGCCGCCGCCGATGATCAGGTCGTTGCCAGAGCCACCGTCGAGCACGTCGATGCCGGTCCCGCCGTCGACGGTATCGTCATTGTCGCCGCCGTTGACCGTGTCGTTGCCGGTGTTGCCGGTCAGGTTGTCACTGCCGGTGCCGCCATCGACGCTGTCATTGCCAGCACCCGCATCGACGGTGTCGTTGCCGTTGCCGCCATCGACCACGTCGTTGCCGCCATTGGTGGACACGTTGTCGTTGCCGTCAGCGGCATTGATGGTGTCGTTGAAGTTGCCGGTGTTGCTGGTGGTGATGTTACCAGTCGCACCGCCACCGCCGACCTGGCCGTTCAGCAGGATCGCACCGTTGTAGTTGGCACCGTTGACATTGAACGTCTCGCCATCCCACGGGTTTCCACCTTCGCTAAAGAAGCTGTTGAAGGAGGAGTTCTCGTTGATGGTCAGCAGGTTGTTGGCGTTGTCGTTGGTGGTGTTGCCCAGCACGAGCGTGAGGGTGCCGTTCGACGTTTCGGTGATGTTGACCACCTCGACACCGTTGGTGCCGGACAGGTCCACCGTGCCGGTGCCGTTGTTGTCCACCAGGATGCTGTCATTCGTGCCGGTCCCGCCGGTCAGGATGTCCGCAGCGGTGATGTCGTTGCTGCTGGAGCGCCCGAAGAATGTCAGCGTCGAGCTGCTGGCCCCACCGTTGATGGTGTCATCGCCGCCCTGGCGGATATCCACCATCAGGTCGTTGGTGAAGGCCGCATCGAGCACGACGTTCTCGTTGAGGTTGGTGCCCAGGATACGGTCGATCCCGGCTGCCGCCGCGTTGGCGCCCAGCGTGGCGACCAGCGGGCTTTCCGCCGTCAGACCCTCGACATTGCTGACGTTGATGAAGTCGTCATCCGTCCAGCTGCCGCCGGTCTGGCTCAGCCAGTCGATGCCGGTGCCGCCGTCGATGGTGGTGGTTGCCCCGAGATCGCCGTCGTTGATGGCCACGGTATCGCTACCGGCGCCGCCGTCGAAGGTGATCTGGTTCGCCAGCCCGGCATTGGCCTTCTCAAGGCGGTCATTGCCCGCCGTGCCGGTGATGTTGAAGCGGTAGTCCACATCCACGGTGTTGGCCAGGCCGCCATTGTCGACACCGTCGATCAGGACGGTCAGGCTGTCATCGGTATCGGTGACGGTCGCACCGTTGATGTTGATGTCGGTCACCGTGCCCACATTGCCACCCTGGAAGGTCAGCGAGGCCGTATCGGTGGCCCCGTCGTTTCCGTTGGTCAGGAAATCGTAGTTCTCGATACCCGTAACATTGTTGAGATTAACCACCGCGGCGATGTTGGTGCTGGGGCCAAAGCTGTTTCTGAACACGATGCTGTCATCGCCACCGTTGTCGGTGATGGTGTCGTTACCGGTCAGCTCGCCATTGTCGATACGGATCACATCATCCGCCGAACCGGTGGTGATGTTGTCGTTACCAGTGCTCAGCTCCAGCGTCAGAGGATCGCTGTTCGGGCCGAGAATGATGTTGTTGCCAGCCCCGTCGATGATGGTCAGCGGGCCGGGGAAGTTCGACGCGTCGATGGTGATGTCACCAGCCACGCCCGAGGCGTTCACGGTGGTGATGCCCGCATCGAAGGCATTCTGGCCCAGCGTCACGGTGCCGCCAGCGCCGGTGTTGTTGAGAATCAGCGTCTCGACATTCGACACGTTGGTGAAGTCGGCATCGGTGGTATTGCTGTCCGAGTCCACGCGCAGGGTATCGTTGCCGGCCCCGCCGTCGATCGTGTCGCCGGCATCCAGCGTGTCACCCATGTTGAAGTTATCACCCAGCGCACCACCGGTGATCTGGATATCGACGTCGGCGCCTTTGCCTTCACTCTGGTTGTTGTGGTTGACGGTCAACGTATCGTTGGTCAGCGCGCTGCCATCGACGTGCAGCGTCGTGCCACCATTGGTGAAGCTGTCAGCGATGTTCAGGATGAAGTTGCCCGAACCGTTCTGCTCCACCTCGATGGTCTCGATCCCGGTGACGTTGTTGTTGATCGTCGAGTTGCCGCCAAAGCTACGATCCTGGACGAGGATGCGGTCATTGCCGCTTCCGCCGCTGATCGTGTCATTGCCGTCCAGCTCGTAGGCGTCACCGAGGAAGGTGTCGTTGCCACCGTTGCCGGTCAGGACATCGTTGCCACCGTTGCTGCCACCTTGGTCGCCGTCGCCGTTGATGGTGTCGTTGCCACCACCACCGATCAGCGTGTCGTTGCCATCGCCACCGATCAGCGTGATCGCACGCGACAGGGTTGCGGCGTTGAAGCTCATCGAGTCGGTGCCGGTCTTGCCAACATCCGAACCATCCACAACCACCGACGTGCTGTCGTTGTCGAAGGCCGAGTTGTTGTCGATGACATAGGTGTGGTTGCCGTCGTTGAGATCGATGTTCTCGAACTGGGTGACGTCGTTCATGCCGTTGTCATTGGCATTGCTGACACCGTTCGCCATCGTGACGATCAGCGTGTCGGTGTCGGCGCCGCCGGACAGGACGTCCGCCTTGGGCGTGAAGAAGATCGGGTTGGAGCCCACCAGCTGCTCGCCGCGGGTATGGACGATGTCGTTGCCCGCGCCGCCATCGACGGTCTCGTTCGAGGCGTCCGTGGAGTCGCCGGTCGAGATCGAGTCGTTGCCGGCTCCGCCTTCGAGGCTGTCATGGCCGTCTTCGCCGAAGATCAGGTCATTGCCCGCGTCACCGAAGAGCCGGTCGTTACCATCCCCGCCAAGCAGCGTATCCTGACCCTCGCCACCGCGCAGGGTGTCGTTGCCGGCAGCCGGCAGGGTGTCATCGTCACCCATCAGCAGGTCGTTGCCGTCCTGGCCGAGCAGGCTGTCATTGCCACCTGCGCCGCTGAGGACGTCATTGCCGTCGCCGCCCGACAGGTTGTCGTTCAGCTGGCTGCCGAAGATGGTGTCATTGCCACCGTCAAAGGTGCCGGTCACACCCGAGGACCGGCCTGCCGTCGCGGTGTCGCCATCGTCCTGCAGGCTGAGCGCCACATCGCCGTCGCCCGAAGAGGTGACCGTGGTGATGGTGTTGCTGAGCGCGTTCTCAAAGCCGAAGAGGAGGCCGGTGGCCGTGCCAGCCGCGAGGTTGGTGGACGTGCTTGCCGTGACATTGCCCGGGATGTTCTCATCCCCGATGGTCAGGCCGGCCGCGCCGGGGCCGGTATCCGTGGCGATGTTCACCGTGAAGCCGCCGGGGGTGTTCAGATCGTTCAGGAACACGTTCAGCGGGCTGCCCATGACCGACAGGTCAAAGACCTCGATGCCGGAATTGGCCGTCCCCGGGGCATTCCCTTCGGTGTCGCCCGGCGTGCCGAAGAAGCTCAGCTCGCCGATATGGGCGTTGTTGTCGAGGTTCGTCATCAGGACGTTGGCCTCGTCATCACCGGCCACCACTTCCGCGGGGCGGGTGGTGAAGGTGGTCGCGGCGCCCTGCGTCACGTTGCGCAGTTCGACATCGAGCTGCGTGGTGCGGGTGTCCGCGTCGGGGCCGTCCGGGTTCATGTTGACGCGGTCATAGGTCACGTCAGCCGTGCTGTTGGTGTTGATGAAGGTGTTGCCGGTGATTTCCGAGCCGGACATGTCGAAGACGGCGCCAGTGCCGGAGGGGCCATCGATCGTCGTCTGGAAGGTTTCGACATTGGCCACGAAGCCGGCGAAGGTGAGCAGCGAATCGAGGCCCATGTTCACGTTGACGATCAGCGTGTCCTCGCCATCGCCGCCCTCGATGCTGTCGCCGGCGTTGAGGGTGTTCTCGTTGCCGGTGACGATGTCGTCAGCCACGCTGCCCTGGAAGTTGTCCACGCCAGCGGTCAGCTCATCGGTGGCCGCCGCAACGGTGAGGGTCACGGTTGCCGTGGCGGTCGCACCCTGGCTGTCGGTCACGGTGTAGGTAAAGCTGTCGGTGCCGTTGAAGTTGGCATCCGGCGTGTACTCGAACGAGCCGTTCTGGTTCATGGTCACGCCGCCGTTCGACGGGCCGTCACCGGCCTCGACGCTGTAGGTCAGCGTGTCGCCATTGTCGACATCGGTGGCCACGGCCAGGCCGGCGATAACCGTATCCTCGACACCAGCAGCGGCCACGGCCTGCGCGACCGGCGCGTCATTGGTGCCGGTCACGGTCACGGTGATGGTGCCGGTGTCGCTCTTGCCGTTGGAGGTGGCGGTGTAGCCCGCGACCACGACCTGCGTCTGGCCCGCGGCCAGGCTCTGGTAGGCCGGAACGGTGGGGTCGAAGCTGTAGGTGCCATCGCCGTTCACGGTCAGGCCGGCCGGGGCCGCAGCGTTGAGCGCGTAGGTGATGTTGGCATTGTTGTTGTCGATGTCGTCGGCGTCGAGCTGGCCGTTCACGATGGCACCGTCCTCGGTGGCCGTGGCGGATTCGTCCTGCGCGACCGGCGCATCGTCGACCGGGTTGATGGTGATGTTCACCACCGCCGTGTCGGTGCCGCCGTTGCCGTCATTGACAGTGTAGGCAAAGCTGTCGGTGCCGTTGAAATCGGCATCCGGCGTGTAGGTGTAGGTGCCGTCCGGGTTCATGGTGACCGACCCGTTGGCAGGGCCCGAGGCCACGCTGTAGCTGGGCGCGCCACCGTCGACATCCGAAGAGGAGACAGAGCCGTTGACGGCGGTGTCTTCGGCGGTGGTGGAGACGATGCCGGCCTGCGCGACGGGCGCGTCGTTGATCGCGTTCACGGTCAGGAACACGGTGCCGGTGTCGGTGCCGCCATTGCCGTCATCGACGGTGTAGGTAAAGCTGTCGGTGCCGTTGAAATTGGCGTTCGGCGTGTAGGTGTAGGTGCCGTCCGAGTTCATGCTGACGGTGCCGTTGGAGGGGCCATCGCCGGCCTCGACGGTGTGGGTCAGCGTGTCGCCATCGGCGTCGTCGGTCTTGTCGCTCACATCGCCATTGAGCGCGGTATCCTCGTTGGTGCTGTCGCTCTCGTTCGCCGCGGTCGGCGCCTCGTTGAAGTAAGCGTCGGTCGTGTCCTTGGCGTCGTTGACGCTTTGCTGGGTCTCGTCGACACCGTCGAGGATCGAGCGCGCCTCGGCCTCGTCCGCGGGGCCAAGGTTGAGCACGCCGTCGTCGATGGCGCTCTGGGTCCAGTCGCCGGCAACCTCGAGCTTGTTGTTGAGAACGTCGATGTCGGTCCCTTGGGCACCGGCAATGATCTTGAGCAGGGCTTCGGCAGGGCTGATATTGCCGTTGTTGATGTTCTTGACCCAGTGGTTAAGACCATCCGTGTCGGGAAGGCGACCGAAGAGGTTGATGTAGACCTGGGTGACGAAAACGCCGGGGTTGTTGCCATCGGCGATACCGTCGTTGTTGCTGTCGCCCAGGAAGTCCGGGTAGACCGCTTTCGATTCAGCCGCTGCGGCGAACTTGTCCGCGATTTGTCCAAGGCTCAGACCGGGATCGCCGTCATTGTCGTTCGCGAGGAACTCTTCCAGCCGGGCCGTCCAGAACGCGAGACCACCGGGATCGGGAGCGCGATCGTAATAGGCAATGTAGAGCGCCGTGATTTGCTCTTGCGGGGTCAGTGCGCTGATATCGTAAGCCATGGACGTTTATTCCCTCTTTGCTCAACCCTGTCGGGCCAATTGGATCTGTTTACAGCCTGCCAATTCTTCCACGCGTTATACCGCGCATACGATCCGCAGACGGATTCCCGCAGTGGATTACAGACTGTTCAGTGATTTTTCTACCCCTCAAAGGGGCGCGCAGCAAGGAAAAGATGTATAGTGAAACATATACCCTGGTGGGGAAGTGGACTAACATGTTGTTTTGAAACGATAATTTTTCTTCCATGTCCCGGCCAAGTTGCGAATTCGCAACAGGTGCACGCACAGGGAAATGGCCGGGCTCCACGCATGTTGCTTAAGGTCGCGCCACGACGGCGGCCCGCCAACATGACGCAGGCATCGAATGGGTCCGGCGGCCAGCGTTCGCTCCGAATCCGGAGGGACGCACCGCACCTTGCCCCGTCGAACCGGCTGGCTTTCAAGACCCTCGATTGACAGCTGTCAACTCTGGCCCCGGATCACGGCACCGCACCGTGTTGACAGCTGTCAACCGCGCGCCGGTCGGGGCTGAGAAGCGCCATGACCATCGGCCCGGGTGAGAAGGCCCCGTCCGCCGCCTTGCGTGTCAGGCTGCGCAGGTATCCGCCCGGACTGCGGATATGCTGGATCCGTTGCAGGATACAGACCAGGGCAATCGCCGCCGTGGGGCGTCCCATCGTTTGGATGGCCTCCTGCCAAGCGTCCGGTGATACGCCCATCATGCCACGCACGAAATCCGCAGCATGGCAGAGATCGGACCAGCGCCTTATGCCGTCCTCGGCATAATCGAGAATATCTGGGCACGCCTTGACCACCAGCATCAGTGGCAGCCTTGGCTCAATTGACTGGGGTGGCGCCGCACCCGCTGCCGCTCGTGCATTTTCTATGCAGGGTTCAAGACAAGAAGAGTCTGGTTTTGAATTCTGATAGTGCCGCTCGGAATCGCTGTCATTGCCGCTCATATTTTCTGTTTCAGAGGACGTGTTCGACGCGATCAAATCCCGGAGTTGCGCCAGGAACGCCTTGAGTTCGTCGCGAAGGGCATGGGCCGTCTCGATATCCGCCTTGTGGCGGGACCGGCGGTGCAGGTCGAGCAGGGTGGCGCCCAACCCGTCCCAATCCGGGCCTTTCAGCGTTTCGGTCCCATAATCCAGCAGCTTGATCGCATCCCGCTTGAGCAGGGTGATCTCTTCGCGCAGGCGGCGCTTGCGTTCCTCGGTCTCGCGCAGGGCCTGGGCGGCGCGGGCGATTTCCTCGGCCCGCACCAGGAGCGGGCGCAGGTCGAAGCCGAAGGCGCGGGCGATCGTCCCGTCAGCGCCCCGCGCGGCGTAGCGCTTGCCGTTGGGGCTGTCATGGCGGCGAATCACGCCGGCCCGCACCAGCGCGGCCAGATGGCGCCGCAGGGTGCTCTCGGCCATGCCGTGGGCGCGCTGCGACAGGGCGGCGTTGGACGGGAACACGATCAGCGCGCCGGCATCCTCGAGATCCTTGCCGGGGTGAAAGGAGAGCAGGGCCGAGAGGACGGTGAGATCACGATCGCTCAGGCCAAAGGCCGTGCGGGCGGCGCAAAGCTCGCGAAACAGGCCCCATTTGTCGCTTTGGGGCAGGGGGGCGGGCGCCGTGGCGGCCGTTTCCTGTTTCAGCAGCTCATAGCTCATCCGCCGCGGCCCGAAGGGGGTCGTCGTCAGAATTTCCATGTTCAGTTTTCACAAGACAAAACTTTTCCGCCCGCCGGAAACCGACGCTTGTTGACAGCTGTCAACAGATGGCCCATGTTCTGAAGTGTGTAGATTCAGACGACCGTTTCGGTCATGGGCCTCTCGGGATACGTTCTCGGGGGGCTTTCTTTTTGCGTTCTGTCTGTCTGTGCCTCCTTGTGGTTTAAGGTTTCGTTAACCGGCCGCGCGCGGGGCGCGGACGGGCCTAGCCATCATCGCCGTCCTTCCAGCGATGGTGGAGCTCCGGCAGCGCCGCGATCAGCCACTCGGCAAATCCCGGCGCGCCCTTGTCCGACAGTTTGAGCAGCGTGGCGCCCGATTTGCGCCGCACCTGCCCGATGGGCTCGCCCGCCGCGCCCCTGAGTGGAGTGTCGGGCGGGGTATCGGGCGGGGTGTCGCTCCGCTGGCGCCCGGGCTTGCCACGGTGACGCCCGATCGCCGCGTAAAGCGCCTCGAACCGCGCGTCGGAACCGGTCCCGTCCCGCGCGAGATTGACCGTGGCGATGGCCTCGTCGAGCGAGAACACATCCGCCTCGATCCATTCGGCCAGGGTCAGCCAGCGCTCGCGCCCCACCGACGGTGCCGCCCCGATCACCTCGATCAGGTCGGGCGAGAGGCGATCAACAACGGAAAACATGCGTGAAATCAATGTCTTATCTATATGAAGCGCGGCGCAGATCGTGGCCCGGTCATAGCCGAGATCGCGCATCTGCCGGGCGAAATTCGCCTTCTCGATGAAGCTCAGATCGCGGCGGGCGGCGTTCTCCTGACCCTGGGCGAGGATCAGTTCGCGGTCGTCGAGCTCGCGCACCAGCGCCTTGACCGGCTGGCCGAGATCGCGCAGCGCCAGAACCCGGCGGCGGCCATAGACCACCTGGTAGCGGTCCTTGCGGTCGGGATGGGGCCGCAGGAGCACCGGCACCTGCTGGCCGTGATCGCGGATCGAGACCATCAGCGCCCGGTGGTCGGCCTCGTCGAAATCCAGCCGGTCGCGCAGGCCGCCAGCCTCGATCTGGTCGGGGTCGATCTCGAGCACGGAGCGCGATTTAAGCCCGGCGATGGACTGGCTGACCGCCCCGATCGCCCCGCCGGAATAGCGCGGCCGCCCGGTATCGACGCGGGCCCCCTCATTACGGGCCTCCCCATCCGCGCCGCCATCGGACCGCGGCACCTCCATGAGACCCTTGAGGAGATCCTTGCGCGCCATCCTCTACTCGCGCCCCCACGCCGCCTGTATGAGTCCCTCGATCTCGCCATTGACCGCGTTGAGGCTTTCCATCGCGCGCTCATAGGTGGTGCGGGTGAACTGGCTCTTGTCGATCTCGTAAAGCGTCTGCTTGGTGATCCCCGCATCCGAGATGGCGGTGGATTTCAGCACCGTGTGGTTGAGCACGTGTTCGCCGAACATCGAGCGCATGAAGCTGACCATCTGGTTCTGCGGCCCGTCGCCGGGCTCGTAGCGGGTGATGACGTAGCGCATCCAGTCATAGGACATGCTGCCGCCCGCCTCCGAGACCACGCCCAGGAGATTGGAGGTCATCAGCAGGAACTGGCACATGCTCATCACGTCGAGCATCTGCGGATGCACCGTGACCAGCACCGCGGTCGCCGCCGAGAGCGCCGACATGGTCAGAAAGCCGAGTTGCGGCGGGCAGTCGATCACCACCACGTCGTAATCGCCCTCGACCTCGGCCAGCGCGTCGCCGACGCGGGTAAAGAACAGCGTGCCGTCCCGCTCGGCCAGCGCGCGCGGGGTTTCATGCTCGAATTCCATGACGTCGAGATTGCCCGGCACGATGTCGAGATTGGTGAAATAGCTGCGCCGGATCACCTGGCTGAGCGGCACCGGGTTTTCGTAGCGGATCGCGTCGTAGAGCGTGCCGCCGTCGAGCAGGTCGAATTCCGGCTGGAACCCGTGCAGCGCCGAGAAGCTGGCCTGCGGGTCGAGATCGATGCCCAGCACCCGGTAGCCGTCGAGCGCCATCTTCTGCGCCAGGTGCGCGGCGGTGGTGGTCTTGCCCGAGCCGCCCTTGAAATTGATCACCGTGATGACCTGCAGGTGGTCGCCCTCGCGCCGCCCCGGCAGGTAGGTGCCCGGGCTCTTGGCACCCGCCTCGAGCAGCTCGCGCAGGTTCTGGATGTCGGCGGTCGTGTAATAGCGCCGCCCGCCGGTGCGAATCTCGGGGGAGGGGCCCTTGCCATCGAGATGCAGCTTGCGCAGGTAGGCATCCTTGACGCCCAAGAGCCGCGCCGCCTCGCCGCTGGTGAACTTTCGCATCTCCTTGCGGGAATCGGGCGGGAAGAGCTGTGCCCGATGGGCCTGCAGCCGCTCCGAGAGCCTGAGCGCGTGCTCGCCGACAAGAAGGTCGATCCGCGTGCTGTTCATCATCCCTCACCCTGGGGCGCAGTCGTTAGTTACGGTTTGCCGCGCCACAACACCCTATAAGCGTAATGTTATGCCGGGACCGGCAAGGGCTGGCAAGTGATTCTGCAGGATATTGTGGGTCACATGCGGCGATACACTATAGAGGCCATCCAGTTTTTTGCCCGCGGGCCGGAACGGACGCGGAACATCATGCGCGTCGCCGCGATCCGCACCGGAACCGGAGCGAAATCCGCGCCGCGCGCCGAATCGTCTTGCCCACAAGATCGCCGCATCCGTCACGGGGACGCAAAGGCGCCGCACGGTTCGGTCATCCGACAAGGATCGTCACTCTGCCAGATCGTCCAGCATGACCCCGAGGGCGTGCGCCAGGGCGCGCAGTGTCGTGACAGACCCCTGCTTGCGACCGGTTTCGATCTCGGCAATCGTGACGCGGCTCACACCGGCCTCCTTGGCAAGCGCCGCCTGGGTCAGGCCGCGCAGATCGCGATAGACCCGCAGAGCGCTTTCGCCATTGAGCAGACGATTCACGTACTCTGCCGGGATCAGCTCATCCTCACCCGCGGCCAGGTCTGCCTTGGCACGATCATAGGCCTTGAGATCTGCCAGGTCTTCGGCAATGGCCCGAAGCCGGTCGTACTCCTCACGGGGGATGGTCACCATTTCGCTCATGTCATGTCCTCTCAATCGTAGATACCGCCACGGGGCCCGATATCCAGGATCGCCAGAATGTTGCCCTGGTCATCCATAATGACCCGCCAATCGCCCACTCGCAGCCTGATACCCTCTCGACCCTTCAGGGATTTCAGGTTGTTGGACTGCGAAGCCGGATTCCGCGCATAAGCTTCGATCCTGGCCTGGATACGCCTAGCCGTGTTCGCAGGCATCCGGCGCAAGGCACGGATCGCGGCTTTCGTATAGCTGATCCGCTTCATGATGTCTCTTTAAGCTACATGCGCAGCCCGGTCAACAGAAATGTCGCCCACAGCTACATGCGCGCCCGTTGGCAGTGACTTGCTGACCTGCCACGCGAGATTTGCCTCGGGAAAGCAAGTGAGGTATAGTGATCTACTAAACGTTTATGAGGCCGCAAGCCTCATTGACCTGAACCCCTCAAGACTGCTGCCCACGAGGATACCGAAATGTTGGCCGAACTTCACAAGACCTCACCCGAAGAGACCAAGGAACAAAGGGTCACGCTTGGCCTGTGGCTCCGTTCGCTCCGCGAAGAGCAGGGGCTGTCACAGCGCGAGCTGGCTGATATCCTGTCGCTCGATTACTACACGTTCATCTCCCAGCTGGAGAACGGCCGGGGCAAGATCCCCACGCATCGATATGTCGAGTGGGCCAATGCGCTGGGTCAGAATCCGCAGGATTTCGTTCGCATGCTGCTCAAGCATTACGAGCCGATGACATACAGGGTTCTGTTCGAAGACGAAGCGTCGTAATCAGGAGGCCGGCAGATCAGGCAAGCCGAATTCGCCCCGGTTTGAATCGAGAGAGCAAGAGCACCATCACCCATGGCCAACATCCTGAAATTTCCTGAAAACCATGCGGGAACGAAACGCCAGGCGTTTCTTCAGGACAGTGATGATACCCTGCATTTCGACGATCAAAGCGCCGCAGGCGACCACAGGTTCCCGCTGCCCACGAAAAAATCCTACCTCGAGTTTGGAAAACTTCGTGCCAAGGACTGGTCCAACCAGGAGCTTGCCAACCTCTTTCGGGTCAAGCGGCTTCTGGATGCGGCGGGCGTCCCGAACGAGATCGACCGGGGGATCACCGACGAGGGCGATCCCTGGTTTCTTTTCTGTGACGCCAATGGCGACGTCTTCATCCACCTTTGCCGCCTCGACGGTGTCTATGTCCTCGACAGCCCCAACATAAACGCCCCTTTGCGGGGCCGGGATTTCAATGCGCTGATCGAGGAATTTACCGCCCGGAAGGTGACCGGCGAGGCCGCCACATCGGATACTCAGCGCGTCGTCCGGCTGGAACGTAACGGAAAGGTGTTCCTGCATCCCTCCACGATGCTGGCGGCGCTTGTCTGGACCCTGTTCATGGCGGCCGAAGACCTCGTCGTCATCATGCCGGAAGAGGGCGCCGGGGCCTCCGAGCCCGACCTCTCGGACGACCTGGTGCCCGTCTCGGGGACCGGCGGCCAGGACACCGATTTCGATCCGCTGCAATTGGCCCTGCAAGACCGGGGCATGCAGGACGACGACGCGACGCCGGGCAGTTTCATGTCTCAGAATGCGAACGACATGGACGCATTCAACGAGGAAAAAATCGGCCAGAACACCTATGCGATCGGGTTGAGCGCCATTGCCATATCGCTCGGGTTCATGTCGGAAACGCAAGTCACGGACGTCGATGCGATAACGCTGGAGAGCATCCTTGCCATGATCTCCGGGCAAGACAATGCGGCTGAAGCGGGTATTGGTATTCTGGATGATTTCGGGCTTGTCCAGAATGGCGCCCAGGAATTCCTCGCGGCCCTGACACAGTTTTTCGATGAAGTCTCGCTTGCCGCCAGGGATGAGAAAGAACCGGGTGCCCTGGATCTGGACGCGCATCAGGGTCCTGACCTGATGAACCAGGTCCAGGCGTTTATCGACGGCATCGAAAACCAGGTCAGCGCATTCCTGCACGAGCAGGAACAGCCCCGGGACGCGCAGCCGTCGGTAGAGGTTTCCCAAACCGCTCTGGACACCGAGACCGTGCAGGAGACGCTCGCGGAGCAAACCGACGCCTCGGCCCAGGAAACGGTCCAAGTGGTTCAGATGCTCTCCAGGTTTGGCCTGGTGGATGTCTCCGGAAACCTCGAGACCAACGCGCGTGAGTACACGTTCGACAACAACACGGTGGTGGCGACCTTCGATGTGAACGCCCGTGATCTGGAGAAGGCTGCGGACCTGATCACCGGTTCACTGGAAGCAGGAGAGCCGGAGCAGGATGTCATCAACGTGGACCTCGGAGCCCCATCCGGTCAGCAAAACCAGTTCCAGGCGTATGACGATGCGGCATATGAGTTCATCACCTTCCTCATGTCGAAGGACAACGACCTGGAAATGATCGCGACCGGCAATGAGCTGATCCTGCTTGATCCCGAGGTCTTCAACGTTGCCACGGAAGATACCTTCACGGCATCCTGGACGCTGGAAAACGGCGACGTCATCTCCACGATCGGCCTGCGCAGCGATTACGAGGCGTATGATCTCGTAGGCTAGCGAACGCCTGGTCAATCCGTTTGACCGGGGGACTCATCGGCCACCCGGCAGGCGGTGTGAGGGCTCAAACAGAGCGTGTCGTGTTTAATCAGGTCTCTGTATCCTGCGGCTCTCGCCGGATGCTTGCGATGCAAGGGGACACGCGCCCTGATCGACGGCAAGCGTCGCGCCTAAACCCGAATGAGTTAGAGCGGGAAGCCTGCTTCCTTCTGGTGCCGGATTGCGAGGATCGTCACTGTCTCGTCGGCGATGTGATACCGGACGACATAACCGCTGTCGCCAAAGTCGATAAGCCATTCCCGAAACTGTTCGGGAAGGTCATCGGCCATCCGGCCGAGGCGGGGCTGTGTACCGAGGATTTTCACGCCCTGCCGGATCGCCTCACCAGCCCGCCGCGCAACATCCGCGTTCTTCGGGCGCAGGAAGCCCCGCAGCCGTTGCAAGTCCCGGATCGCCGCCGGGGCGAATATCACTTGCGGCATTCGGGGGCAGGCCGTTCGTTTTCAGTCCCCCAGCTCTCCAGCCATTGATCGACCTCTTCAGCGGTCGCGTGCAGCCCGGTTTCCCGGAATTCTTCCCATGCCTTGAGGGTTTCCTGCCGCAGCGCCTCGCGCTTTTCTTCGCGCTCGACATACTGCGCAATGGCTTCGCGCATGATCCAGTGCGATGTACGTTTCCGGGCCTCGGCGAGATGCCGGACCCGCCCCTTCATGTCGTCATCCAGCTTGATGGACGTTGCCGATACCATGCGACCCTCCGAGCAAAAGGTAATACCTTGCACTACTATATGGCGTTTGCATCTGACTTGTCCATTGGCCTGCAACAGCGCGGCCAGAGCCTACGTCGTCAGGCAGGCCCGGATCGCGAGGGTAGGGGAACCGGGCGGACCCTATCGATGGCGCGGATGTCCCTCCCGACGGCGTCGCAATGTGCCAAGACTGGATCGCTCGAATTCCGGCCTATTTCTTACGGCTGGGGCAGCCTTCGTAGACTCGCTTGACGTCACGGGCGACATCCCCCCAGGTGCGCAGGCTGGCGGCGGCCGCCGCGATGCGCGCCCGAAGGTCTTCGACAAACTGGCGGTCGTTTTGCAGGCGCGCGATGATCTCGGCAAGCTCTCCGGGCTTGTTGGGGTCGAAATAGAGACCAAGCTCCCCACAGACCTCGTAGAGCACGGGCGCCGTTGAACAGATCGCCGGCGTTCCGTTCCACAAAGCTTCTCCTGCCGGCAATCCCCATCCCTCGATACGGCTTGGCAGGACCAGCGCCATGGCATTCCGGTAGAGCTGGTTGAGCTTGGTCTGGTTCGGGCTGGGCACCATATCGATGAAGGCGCGGATACGGTCGTAGCGATCCTTTTTCAGATAGTCCCGGACATGCTTGCGGGGCGCGCCCGCGAGGACAAGCCGCGGCAGGGGCGCGCCGGAGTCTTCCAGCAGGCACATCGCTTCGAAGACAGCTTCCAGGTTCTTGCGGCCGATCGTGGCCCCCACTGTCAGAAGATATGGCGTGTCCGGAATGTCGTCGGCCGCAGGTTCCGTGCCGTCACGGGATTCATGGCACAAGGGCACGGTAACGACCTCCGGCAAAGGCGGCAGAATGCCATCGCGGGAGAAACTCTCGATGTCGGCTTTCGTGAACCGGGAGATCGCGATGATCCTGGATGCGCGGCTGATCACGCGACGATTGTCGCCGATGAAGTTCAAGGGAAACGGCTTGGGGTTCTGCGGCGAGAAATCATGCAGCGGGAACATGTCGTGCAGCAGCGGAATGAACTCGTAGGACACACCGGCATTATCGAGCGCATTCAGAGCCGCGACCATGTGTTTCGGACGCCCCGTTGAAACCAGCGTCTTGCCGTTCATGTCCAGCTCTTCGAGCGACAGCTTCGCGCGTCGCCACCGGGACCGGTTGATCCCGCGAATGAGCATTTGCGCGAGCGGCAGCAGGGCGTCGCGGACCCGGTTCCTGGAATAGAACGTCTTGCGCAGGTGATGTATCTGCCTGACGCCTTTCGGGATGTTGAGCTCGACCCGGCCGCTTTCGGCGTCGATGCTCGGATGGACCTCGTAGAAGGTGTCATGGGCGTGCGAGAAGATCGCGAAGCGCAGGTCCGGGTCGGCCAGGTGAAGCTCGCGGCCGATTTCCTCGACGACGCGAACGATGCCGTAATAAGGGTATTTCCCCGTGGAGGCCACGAACACTTCCGTCAGGTCATAGACGACATTGGCCATGGGGAATTTTCTGATCCTTCGTGTCCTCCATCATCTGATACGGGATAGGAAGAAGGAGTTACAACCAATCGGGTGAGGGTCGCGTCTTATCGGCTTAAATTCTCCTGCCCAGATGACGGTCGAGGCTCGCCACCGGGTCGCTCGACGGCTTTCGCGGGGTTACCCGCTCCAGCACCCTTTCCGATTTCGGGGCGGGCCGCCGGGTCAGGTAATCACTCAGCGCCGTCATGAAACAGGTGACATCCTCGTCGGACCATTCATGGGGATCGAACCTGGACAGCGAGAGGTGCGGAACCAGCTTGAGGCCGCGCAACGCCTGATCCTGGGTCACCGCGGCCGTCATCGACCAGTCCGGGAACCAGCGATCCTCCAGCTTGCGCACGGTCAGAAGCTTGATTTCGGCATGACGGGGATCGCGCGATATGCGCCCGAACACGCGACGGATCTCTTCCTCACCGCCTTCGAGCCATTGCAGGAAGGTGGTGTTGTCGTAGATCAATGCGCCCGTGAGCGCATCGCGGTCATTGTTCCGCTGCGAGACCCGCAGGATCTCGTCAACCTGGTCGAACGAGAAACCCGTCGGCTTGGAGCAATACGCAATACCCACCAGATCCTGCATTTTTCGCCTTCCTGCCAGGTGATTTGAAAATCATGAGATGCCCCGCCCTGTTCCTCGAACGCGGGTTTCACTCATTCTCTTCATATACGAGATCGGGTCACGGATCGCATGACAATCCCGCCCGGTCAAGCGAGACAAACCTCATCCCAGAAGACATGCCGCCGGGGCGTCCCTCCCCCCGTGACCGGCAACCGGTGCGCCGTTACTTGCACAGGTGCGCGGCCTTATCCGCCGACAGCCGGTATGCAAAGCTTCCAGCAGCAGAGCTGGCGGAGACGATTCCGATGACATCGCGTGAGCCCGTCAGCGTCACCGGCGCGCCGGATGTTCCCGGGGGTAGGGGGCAATCGAGCCGCATCAGGGTCTCCCCTGACATGGATTGAACCGAACAGGCGGTTTTCTGCAGCGCATGCGCCCTCGGCGCGCCGTATCCCTGCACCTCCACCCGTGTGCCCGGCGTCGGGGGCGCGTCGGTCAGGCGAAATCCGTCAGGATCGCCTTCGAAGCCGCACAGGGCGGCGATGTCGCGCCCCTTCATGATCCGGTAGGACGTGGCCGGTGTCCGGATATGTTGCTCTAGCCGACCGGTCTCGTATCCCAGCAGGATATGAACGGTATCGGTCCGTACTTTCGGCAGGCAATGCGCGGCCGTGACCACCTGTCCATCCCGCGTGGCGAACCCCGTGCAATACCCTCTCGTCTTGAAACCGGCATGATTGAGCCGGGCGATCCGGGGGTCGGGGGGGATGCGGGTCTCGCCCCACGCCCCAGGCCCGCCAACAAGGATCAGGGCCATGCAGACAAGGACCAAGCGGCGCACCGCTGGTGGCGCGAGACGGGCTGTATTCAGGAAACGGATCGCTTTATTCCCTGGGCAATCTGTCATATGGCTCCCCCTTGTCAAAGGACACGCGAGCTTGAACGGGATCTGTGCGGGTTTGGCGGCGTAGCGGGCCTTCCGGTCCTTGATACAGGAACAAGATGGCATGGTTTTCAGCAGATTCCGCAAGGCCAAACCTCTCTTTTCCGAAAAGGACCGCGAGAACCTGCGCTGGTTCTGGGACAACTACCTGAAGAGCAAGTCCCCGTGGCTCCTGGTGGTGCTGGGTACAATCCTGGTCCAGGGCGTGGCCTACCAGCAATTCCTGGCCCTGACAGAGACCGGCCTGCGGGTGATTTTCGAAAGCGGCAGCGCCTGGGAGCTTGCCCGCGTTTGCGCCATCGTGTTCCTTCTGTTCGCCGTGCGCGGGGTGATGTCCTATCTCAGCCCGCGGCTGTCGGTCTGGCTGGCCAGCAACGCGGTGCTGGAGATGCGTGACGACATGATCGACCACCTCATGCGCCTGGACCTGGCGTTCTTCGAGCGGACAAAATCGGGGCATATCATTCTGCGGCTGGTAAACCAGGCGCAGGAGCTGAGCACCTTTGTCGGCCAGGCAACGGTCAACGCGATCCGGGATGCGGTGACGGTCCTGATCGTCTCGGGGTATCTCATCTATCTCGCACCACAACTGTTCCTGGCGGCGGTCATGGTCATCCCGGTCATCATCATGATGATGATCCTGGTCTCGGAACGCATCAAGCATATCCAGGCAAACGCAGAAGCCGCCTTGGGAAATTACATGACCGGCATCGAGGAAATGGCCGGCGGGATGCGCACGGTAAAGATCGCCAGCCAGGAACCGAGCGAGAAATCCCGCATGCAGAAGGCGGCCCGGGATATCCGCAGCCTTTCGATCCGGCTGCAGGCGGCGCAGGCCCTGGTTCTGCCTTCGATCGATTTTTCGTCGGCGTTCGTCTACGTGCTCGTGATCGGGGGCGGGGGGTACATGGCGCTGCACGCCGAGTATGCCCTCGACAGCGCCGGCGTCATCACCTTCCTGCTTGGCCTCGTGCTGCTTTTCGATCCGGCCAGGATGGTTGCGCAGTTTTTCGCGCGGCTTCAGGCAAGCCTGATCCTGCTCGACGGCGTGCGCTCTCTTTTCCGGGAAACGCCGACGATCACGGATGCCCCCGATGCCGTCGAAGAGTTTGATCGGGAAGGTGATATCGTCTTGCGGGACATCACTTTCGGCTATTCGCCAAGAGCGCCGCTTTTCAAGAATCTCAACATGACGTTCCAGGGGGGCAAGACAACGGCCATCGTCGGGGCGACGGGTTCCGGCAAGACCACGATCCTCAGCCTGATCGCGCGTCTCTACAACGTCAAGGGCGGAGAGATTTCCATCGGGGGACAACCGATCGACAAGCTCAAGATCCATGCCCTGAGAAATGCGTTCTCGGTCGTGGCGCAGGATATCGTCATCTTCAACAATTCGATCTGGGAAAACATCCGATACGTCAGGCCCGATGCCAGCGAAGAAGAAATCTGGGCCGCCGCGGAAAATGCGGCGATCGCGGACCTGATCCGGGACCGGGGGGATGCGCCGGTCGGCCCCAAGGGGGCCCAGCTTTCCGGGGGGCAAAAGCAGAGAATTGCCATTGCCAGGGCGTTTCTACGCTCGGCACCGATCCTTCTGCTCGACGAGGCGACCTCGGCTCTTGATCAGCGCACGGAGCAACGTATTCGCGAGACGCTGTCCAGGCTCACGCATGAAAAAACGACGGTCGTGGTGACGCACCGCTTGTCCTCGGTCACGGAAGCTGACTGGATTTACGTGATGGAAGGCGGCCAGGTGGTTGAAGAAGGCACGCACAAGGAACTCATCGCCGCAGGCGGGCTTTACGCCTCCATGTACGAGGCGCAAAAGCGCGGATACGATTAACCTCCTGGCCAATGAGCCGAGCAGCACGATGATATACCAGCATGACAGTTGTTTCCTACGCCCAGAACTTTGAAGACATCATGCTCCTGAGGGCGTTGGATGATGTCTCCGAGGGCTTCTATATAGACGTCGGAGCCTGCTCCCCGGATGCCGACAGTGTCACCCGGCTGTTCTACGACAGGGGCTGGCGGGGGATAAACGTAGAGCCGCATCCGGGGCACCTTCAACAGCTTGAAAGCAAGCGTCCGGATGACACGAACCTGGGCGTCGTCGTGGCCGGGAAAAGCGGAACCGCCCTCTTCCACCAGGTGGGCGATACCGGGTTGTCCTCCACGAACCCGGAGATTGCCAGAACCCACGAAGCAACCGGTCTGCCTGTCACCGAGTTAGAGGTTCCAGCGACAACGCTCCGTGACTTGTGGACCGCGCATGTCCCCGAAGGGCAGGCTGTTCATTTTCTCAAGATCGATGTGGAGGGGGCAGAGGCCGATGTCCTCGCCGGGGGTGACTGGGAAGCCCACAGACCGTGGATTCTCGTCATCGAGGCGACCGCCCCCAACAGTCAGACCCCAAATCATGCCGAATGGGAAAATGTCCTGTTGGAGCACGACTACAGCGTTGTCTACCGGGACGGGCTGAACCGGTTCTACCTCGCGAACGAGCATCGGGAGCGGGCAGGGGCGTTTTCGGCGCCGCCCAATGTTTTTGACGATTTCACCCTGTATTCGCAGGTTCTCATCGAGCAGCAGGCGCGCGCGCTCGTCACCGAGGCACGCGGCCTGCGCGAGACACTGGAGCAGCAGAAGCAGGAGATCGCGAAACTTCGGGGTGAGCTTGCCAGGGAAAAGAACAAGCGGGCCGATCTCGAAAGGGAGGCCCGGCACCTCACGCGGCCTCTTTGGCGGCGCATCCTGTTTCACACGGGCGGAAAGCCCCGGCGGCTCTTGTGGCGAGCGCTGTTTCACAAGAACGGGAAGCCAAGAGGCGTGTTCCGTGACCTGGTTCTCCAGAAGGATGGAAAGCCAAGGGATGTCTTCTCTCAATGGATGACGAGCCCGGAGTACCAGGCGCTCCCGCGGGCCATCAGGCTGATCCATCAATCGGACGACGGCCCGCCCTATGAGCAGATGTCGGTAAGGTCCCGGTATTTTTTCGATCGTTTGAGTGCGGGACAGGACCAATAGATGCGTATCGTTATCGACTTCCAGGGCGTCTCGGAGACGTGGCGCGACACGCCCGCTGAACGCCGGCAGATGGACTTGCTCCGTGGTATCGCACAGGGCGGCACGGGGCATGACATCGTCGTGGCCCTTGCCGCTTCTGACAAGCAGCTTGTCAGGGATGTGCGGGCGCTTCTTGGTGACGTTCTCCCGCGGAGCGCGCTTCGCACCTGGAGTGCGCCTGGCCCGGGTGCACCCGGGAGCGCCGACACCCTGGCGTGCCGTGAAAGAGCAGAGCTCATCCGCGAAGCGTTTCTGTCCTCCCTCGCGCCCGATCTCGTTTTGGTTAACGGCTTTCATGCAGGTCACGACGACCGCAGCGTCGCGAGCATTTCAAAACTGGTATCCCTGTCGACGGCCGTCATGGTTTATGCGGCTGAAGAGGACACATCTTCGGGCCCCAAGGCCGGAATGCTGGAGCAGGTTCGAAACAGGCTGCGCACCGTATTCCAGGATCCCAGGGCGCTCTGGAGAGGAACGCCGGAACCGGGCCGGTCTCGCGGGCCCGGATCTTGCCCGGGCTTCACGGACGAAAAGCGGGAATGCCTCGAAAAGGCCGACCAGGTCTTCCTGATCGGCAATGATCCAGACCCGGGGCGTCTTCTGTCCGAGACTGGCGACGGCTTGAGGGTCACGACGTTCAACCTGGCCGATACCAGCCTTGAGCAAATCGCACAGGACCTGCTGGAGAAAAGTGAAGAGCTCGGGCGCCAAGACGCCCGGCCTGGCGCGGAACCTGTCGCGCACCGCGAGAAGCTGGCCTATGTTTCACCCTTGCCGCCGGCAATGTCCGGCATCGCGGAATACAGCGCACAGCTCGTCCCGGAACTCGCCCGGCACTACGAGATCACCCTGGTTTCCAATCAGGAGCATATCGACCTCCCGGACCTAGACCCATCCATAGAGATCCGGGGCGTCGACTGGTTTCACCGCAACAGCGGGAATTTCGATCACGTGCTCTACCATTTCGGAAATTCCCCGATGCACGGGTACATGTTCGATCTTTTGCGCAGCATACCCGGCGTCGTCGCGCTGCATGATTTCTTTCTGCTCGATGGCCGGGCGCGGTATAATCCGAACCATCTCCGGGACGTTGTTCTCCAGGGATATGGCCTGCAACAGTTTGCCGCCGCCGCGCGCTCCGGCGCGGGCAGGCCGGACCCATCGAGCCTGCCGGGAAACCTGGACGTTCTTCAGAATGCGACAGGGGTCATCGTGCACAGCGACCAGCCCTTTCAGCTGGCGCAGGAGTGGTACGGGCCCGAGGCGACAAGAGGCTGGCACAAGGTGCCGCTTCTGAGACCGTCTGCGGATTACACACCTTCGGACAAGGTGGCGGCACGCAAGAAGCTCGGGTTCTCGGAAGACGACCTCGTCATCTGCAGTTTTGGCCACATCGTGCCATCCAAGCTTGGGCTTTCCATCCTTGAGGCCCTGCAAAACGCGCCCCTGGCCGAAGATCCCAAATGCACGCTCGTGTTTGTCGGCGATGCCGAGGAGAAATACGAGCATGAGCTGCGTCAGGCGGCGAGCGATCTTGGGGCAGCCCGCTTCAAGATAACAGGATGGGTGAGCTCGGACACGTACCGGGAGTATCTGCTTGCAGCAGATATCGCGGTTCAATTGCGCGGCAACAGCCGGGGAGAGACCTCCGCCTCCGTTCTCGACTGTCTGAACTTCGGTGTTCCAACCATCGTGAATGCTCATGGGAGCATGCGCGAGCTCGATCCCGAGTGTATCTGCCAGATTGCCGATCCGGTTGATCAGGCAGAGCTTGCAGAGGCGCTGAAAGACCTCGCATCCGATCCATCACGCCGCGACCGCCTCGGGGCGCGCGGCCGCCAGATGATCAGGGCACAGCATGGCCCGATGGTCTGCGCAGAGCTTTATCACAAGGCCATTCAAAGCGCGGAGAACGCCAACGGAAAGGCGGTGGCCCGCCTGCCCGACAGGCTGGCCGCACCCGGCCTGGAGAGGCGGGAGACCGCGTCACTGGCACAGTCCCTGGCGCAGAGCTTTCCGCCTCATCCCCGCCGTCCCAGCCTGTTTCTCGATGTGAGCGTGGTAGCGGACAACGATATTCATACGGGCATCCAGAGAGTGGTGCGGTCCGTTCTCCAGGCCCTGCTGTTGAGGCCGGATATTCCGTACCGGGTTGTCCCGGTGCGCTTTACCAATGATGGCGAGTATCTTGCAGCCTACGCTTATGCCCAGAAGCTCATGGATATTTCCCTGGGCGGGGTGCAGGACGAAATCATCGATGTCTATCGTGACGACCTGTTCGTCGTGCTCGACCTGGATTTCCGGTACAACACGCTCCGGCGCGAAGTGTTTGAAACCTTCCAGAACAGGGGCGCGCGTATCTGGCACGTTGTCTATGATTTGCTGCCCGTCAAGCTCCCTCAGTACTTTCCAAGCGGCGCGCCGGCCAACTTCTCGGACTGGCTGTCTCTGGTCGGCTCGTTCGATGGTGCCATCTGCATCTCGAAAGCCGTTGCAGACGATCTCAAGGGCTGGCTGAAAGAGCATTCGACGGATAACAGAAAGCTCCCGGATGTCGGCTGGTTCCATCTTGGCGCCGACATAGAGAACTCCCGTCCAACGACAGGCTTGCTGCCCGACGCGGACAGCCAGTTGGCCCAACTGGGACAGAGGCCGACCTTTCTGATGGTGGGAACCATCGAACCGAGGAAGGGCTACGCACAAACGCTGGATGCGTTCGAGATGCTATGGGCAGAGGGCATAGAGGCCAACCTGGCGATCGTCGGCAAGGAGGGGTGGGATGTGGACCCGCTGGTTCGGCGGCTCAGAGAGCATTCCGAGCGTGGGGCCCGGTTGTTCTGGTTCGACAATATCAGTGACGAGTACCTCGAGCGGATCTACCAGGCCAGCACCTGCCTTATTGCCGCAAGCGAAGGGGAGGGGTTTGGACTTCCACTCATCGAGGCCGCACAGCACAAGCTTCCGATCCTGGCGCGCGATCTTGCGGTGTTCCAGGAAGTTGCCGGCGATCATGCCGTGTACTTTACCGGTCTCGAGGCTGCAGACCTGGCCGATGCGGTCCGGGACTGGCTGACAGCATGGCAAAGTGACCAGGCAGTGGCGTCCGACCGGATGCCCTGGCTGACATGGGAAGAGAGCGCCGCGCAGCTCTTAGGGGTGATCACACCCAAGTAGGCGTCACCTGTCGCGAAGGAGAATATCGATGTCGAGCAAACATTCAGGCCTGCGCGGTATTCTCTCGGCGGTCACAAGGCGCCGCGCGTCCGGGCCGAACTCTGCCAATGAGAGAACGGCCCGGGATGTGCCGCCCATCGACCTGGCCCAAGCGCTTGGGCCACGCAATGACGCGCGGGCGACGCGTGACTGGATAGAAAGAATGGCCGCGCATTACCTGGGGCCAGATGTCGATCCGGGCCTGATCGACGAGATCGAGGAAAGAAACCTGACCATTGCGCAGATGGAAGAGGCGCTTTTGGCCCATGACGATCAAAAGCTGTCTGGACCCATCATATCTAGGTACGACCGTAGTGCGGGCCAGCGCATGCACTTTACGAGCGATCGCATGTTGATCTACATACCCGCCGCCAAAATCGTGTTTTGCCCGATTGGAAAGGTGGCCAACACGGCCGTCAAAGGCTGGGCGATTGAGCTGTCGGGACGGCAAGTGGAGTCCGAAGGCGCAATACACCGCAGTATCGATCAACAGGACGTGCCTTTGCAGGTGCAGGCATGGACAAGATGGCGGTTCGACCAGGTTTGCCAGGACCCGGAATGGGCCTTTGTTGCCCTGGTCCGGGATCCGGCCCTGCGCCTGGTCAGTGCATATTGGGACAAGTTTGTCATACAACGCGCCTTCGAGAACACGCTGCAACATACCCGGCCCGTGCTCGAATGCGTCTACGGGACAGAAAATCTCCGCGAAGAGGACGTGGAGAAGGGCATCACGTTTCGTCAGTTCTGTCAGTACCTGGACGCGGCGTCGCGGCAAGCCGTGGATTCACACTGGGCACCCCAATACCAGTACCTGGAAAACTTCCGCTGGGACCGTCTGTTCAATCTCGACCGCGTGCAGGATTTCGAGAGATTTGTCAGAAAGCGCTGCGCGCCCGAGTATCGCGGGTTTCCTCTTGGCATGAGAAACGCGGTGCCCAAACACAAGCGCAACAAGCGGAATGTAGAGCCATTGGTGGATGTCTTGCCGAACGAGCTCTTGTCCATGTCGGCAAAGCGCCCGTCGGTCCATGCCTTCCTGACGCCTGACATAGAGAGATTTATCTCGAACTATTATGCGCTGGACTATGTCCTGCTGAATGCTGCGGGTCGGACCCGTACCTNGCCGCTTGGCTCAAGGTTCTGAAGCCGGGCAAGAAGGCCCGCTTCCGCGCGGTCCTTTCCGGCCATCAAACCCTGTAAACTGTCGCTCGGCTCACCTTGAAGGTGCGCGCGATCTCGGCCACTGACCGGCGCTCCTGGTCGCGCATCCGGATGATTTCCTGCCTGGCCTCTTCAGACAGGGCGCGAGGCCGGCCCCCTACCCGACCCCGGCNCTTCGCCGCGGCCAACCCTTCCCTTGTCCGTTCGACGATGCGCTCCCGCTCGAACTCGGCAATTGATCCGAAGACATGAAAGATGAGCCGTCCGGTCGGCGTCGTCGTGTCGATATCCTCGGCCAGCGATCGGAACCCTGCCTGCTTCTCCCGGATGGTTTCCACCAGGTCGATAAGATCCCTGAGCGATCGGGCCAGGCGGTCATACTTGGTGACCACGATCACATCGCCCTCGCGAATCTGCTCGAACAACCTCTCGAGCTCTGGCCGCTGGCGCGACTTTCCCGTTCGCTTCTCCTGGAACACGCGTTCGGCTCCCGCCTCCTTCAAGGCGTCGATCTGGGCAAAGAGGCTCTGGTCTTCCGTCGAGACCCTGGCGTATCCGAAAATCATGATCTCACTGTATCAAAAAGGGGTCGAGTCCGGCTGAGTGCAGAATAGGGCGTTAAGCCTGGATTGGGCTTCTGTAGTCGAGCTCAGGCCGCGTTTTCGGTGAGATAGCGATAGATGGTGGCCTTAGAGAGGCTGTATTCAGCCATGAGGTCTTTGATCAGCTTACCTTGAGCGCGTTTTTCGCGGAGCTCTGCGATCTGATCATTGGTGAGCGCAGGCCGTTTGCCGAACTGAACGCCGCGATCTTTCGCCTTCTTGATTCCGTCCATTTGCCGTTCGGCCCGGATCTCAGTCTCGAATTGGCCGATAGCACCCAGCATGTTGAACAACAGACGACCAGTTGCATCGGATGTGTCGATGTTCTGGTCGAGGACGACAAGATCGACGCCCTTTTCGCGCAGCGTCTCCGCGACCTGACATAGGTGCAAAGTGGATCGGGCCAGTCGGTCGATGCGCGTTACAATCAGCTGGTCGCCTTCACGGACATAATTCAGACATTGCTTGAGCTGAGGGCGGGCATCGGTGGTGCCGCTGCGCTTTTCTTCGAACAGTTTGTCACAGTCGCTCAGTTTTTCACGCTGCACGTTTAGAGATTGTCCGACTGAACTGACGCGGGCATATCCGACTTTGGCCATGGGGTCTCGAATATATTAAGGGTTCATGCGACAACCATATTGAGACATTGAAAAAGACATGGCAAGCGTGATGTCTCAATATGTCTACTTTCAAAGACCACATCTCCTAACGAAAGAACAATCCGATGGCACATCGAGCGGTTCTGACCGCGCGACAACGCGCGGCACTTTTTGATCTCCCTACAGAGGAGATGGCGTTGCTGCGGCATTACACCCTGGATGATGAGGACATTGAACATATCCGCACACGGCGGCGACCAGAAAACCAAATCGGCTTTGCGCTTCAGCTTTGTGCCTTTCGGTTTCCGGGCCGTTTGCTGAAGGCTGGCGAAGTTATACCGGAACCTGTGTCCCGGTTCATAGCCGCTCAAATTGGACTGAAACCAGATGACCTGTTGCAATATGCCGCCCGTGAGAAGACACGACGAGAACATCTCGGCTCACTGCGTAAGATGTACGGTTACAAGATGTTTGCTGGCAAACATGCCAAGAAAATGCAGAGGTGGTTGGACCAGCACGCCGAGGCGGCTCAATCGAGTGAGGGTTTGGTTCGCGGGTTTGTGGAGGAATGCCGCAGGCGACAGGTTGTCCTGCCCGGCCTGTCGGTCATAGAACGACACTGTGCTGACGCATTGGTTGCGGCCGAACAACGGATCGAGGCTCGCATTGCGGCACGTCTCGACCTCGAAATGAAAGCCAAACTTAACGGTTTGCTCAATGAAGACGCTGATAGCCGGATCAGCCGCTTCATCTGGTTGCGACAATTCGAGGTGGGCAAGAACTCTGCCGATATCAACCGCCAGCTCGACCGGCTGGAATTCCTGCAGGGGATCGCGTTGTCGCCAACAATCCTGGACGACATTCCCGCACATCGGGTCACACGCCTTCGCCGCCAGGGGGAACGTTACTTTACGGATGGATTGCGGGACATCACCAGTGATCGACGACTGGCCATCCTTGCCACCTGCGTCGTTGAGTGGTCGGCTGCCATCGCAGATACCGTTGTCGAAACACATGACCGGATCGTTGGCTCAATCTGGCGGGAGGCAAAGAGGATTTGCGATGCCCGTGTTACCGCGGCGCAATCGGAGATCGCGGCGACCCTGGCCGGGTTTGAGACTCTGGGCACGACATTGTTGATCGCCAAGGGAGATGAGGTGGCTATCGCCGGTGCCGTGGATGCATCTTGTGGCTGGGATGCTCTGGAAAACCTCGTTGCAACAGCAAGGTCACTCAGTAAGACCGTCAAGGCGGGTGCACTGGCTTATGTCGAGCAGGGGTATCATCGGTTCAAGCTCTATGCCCCCCGAATGCTGGCAACATTGGACATCACAGGGGCCAGTGTGGCTCAGCCTTTGCTTGCGGCGGCCGATGTGATCCGCGACAGGCAAGATATTCCAAGCCGCTCTGCGCCATTTCTTCAGCCCCGATCAAAATGGCGAGGGCATCTCAGCGACCCCGAAACGAACCGGGACCGTCTCTGGGTTGTCGCGGTGCTGTTCCATCTGCGTGAGGCCTTCAGATCCGGTGATGTCTGGCTTGCTCATTCTCGCCGCTACAGCGACCTGAAACAGGCTCTGGTTCCGGTCGAGGCCGCGCAGACTATGGGATTGTCGATGCCATTGAAGCCGGAAGTCTGGCTTGCAGATCGAAAACAACGGCTGGACGACGGGCTGCACAGGCTTGCCAAGGCAGTCAGGAACGGCGCCCTCCCAGGCGGGATCATCGAGGATGGGCGATTGCGCGTCGAACGCCTTGAAGCTGACGTTCCCGCTGAAGCCGATAGCCTGATCCTGGACCTCTATCGTCGCCTGCCAGAAGTGCGGATCACAGATATGCTCACGGAGGTGGCCAATGACACAGGGTTCATTGACGCCTTCACCCATCTGCGTACCGGGGCACCGTGCAAAGACAGGCTTGGCATGCTGAATGTTGTTCTCGCAGAGGGTCTGAATCTTGGACTCAGCAAAATGGCCGGGGCGAGCAGTACCCATAACTTTAAGCAATTGGCCCGGCTCTCAAACTGGCACGTGGAAAGTGAGGCCATCAATCGGGCACTGGCTATGGTGATCGAGGCGCAGGCGTGGTTGCCAATGGCAAAATACTGGGGTGCTGGTGAAACCGCTTCCAGTGACGGTCAGTTCTTTCCCACCACACGCCAGGGCGAGGCGATGAATCTGATCAATGCGAAGTACGGCCATGAGCCCGGCCTGAAAGCCTATACCCATGTATCAGATCAATATGGCCCCTTCGCCACACAGGTGATCCCAGCTACAGTGAACGAGGCACCGTACATTCTGGACGGTCTGCTAATGAACCCGAGCGGCAAACGGATCAAAGAACAATACGCAGATACGGGCGGCTTCACAGACCTCGTCTTTGCGGCCACCTCGTTGCTCGGCTACCGGTTCATCCCGCGCATCAAGGACTTACCTTCAAAGCGGCTGCATGTCTTTGATCGTCATGGGGTCCCGAACGAACTAAAAGGCCTGGCCGGTGACCGCATCCGCGAAAACACGATTATCGCCAACTGGCCGGACGTGTTGCGCTGCATCGCGACGATGCTCTCCGGGAGAATGCAACCGAGCCAGCTTCTGAAGAAACTGGCAGCACGGCCACGGCAACATGATCTGGCCATTGCCCTTCGTGAAATCGGACGTATCGAGCGGACGCTGTTTATCATTGATTGGCTACTTGATACCGATATGCAGCGCCGCGCACAGATTGGCCTCAACAAAGGAGAAGCACATCATGCCCTGAAGAACGCACTGCGGATCGGTCGCCAAGGCGAAATCCGCGACCGTACAACTGAGGGCCAGCATTTCCGCATCGCAGGGCTGAACCTGCTCACCGCCATCATCATCTATTGGAACACCAAGCAACTCGGTTTTGCGGTCGCCGCGCGACAAAATGCTGGGCTCGATACACCCGCATATCTTCTCTCACATATCTCGCCCCTCGGATGGGCACATATTATCCTCACAGGTGAATATCGGTGGAGGCGGATGATGGAAAACCCATGAAACCTCGTGCAGCGACAACACCGGTCATTCATCAGCAGCCAGCGAAATCTGACTCCAAGCCCACTTTGACCAATGCTGCGATCTGCATGGATGGTGGCTTCAGTGAAACGGGCAGGATCAAGATCCGTGCTGACCAACCGCCACCGAGTGATTGCTTTGCATTACATAGATCAAATGTAGTCGTGCGCCAGTTTGCGGATCGGTCCTAGCCAGTTAGAAAGCGGGACAGCTTTGTTGCGATTTCGTCGTCTCTGATCGTCTTCAGGCGGGCTGTGAAGAATGTCTTCTTCATCGCCATTCCTTTGATGGAAATACCGATCAGTGCGCCGGTATCAATTTCATGGGTTACAGCTTCGGCGAGAATGATAGAAGCACCCAAGCCGGACATGACAGCCTGTTTGACGGCTTCGGTCGATCCGACATTCGCGCGCGTGCGCAGTTCGCCGGCCCTGTCGCCCAACACATCGCGCAGGAGCGTGCCGGTGCCGGATCCACTTTCCCCGCCGATCATTTCAAGTGTGAGGAACTCCTCGACGGTGATCTCGCGGCGGCCCGCCCAAGGATGGTCGGTGGGCAGGATCACGATCATCTCCGCGCTGCGCCACCGCTCTGCCGCGACATCCGGGTGTGGAAGGGGCCATTCCATTGCCGCAATGTCGATCTCCCGGCTCAGTAGCATCTCGGCGATGCGGGGATTGGGTGCCGAGGTGATTTCCCACCGGCCTCGCCAGTCCTCCGCGTCCAGAAACCCTTTGAACGCCTTGGCCATATAGTAGCTGGCGATATTGCCACTGCACCCAACGATCAGACTGTCGTCGCGCGCGATGGTCTCGGCGCGTGCAGCAGATTTCAACAGATGGCGCGCATGAGGCAGGAAGCGTTCGCCATGCCGTGTCGGACGGCTGCCAGCATGACTACGCTCGATCAGTGGAACGCCTAAATCCTCTTCAAGCTTTTGCAAATGCTGGGAAATTGTCGGTTGTGCGATCTTCAAGCGGGTCGCAGCGCCATGGAAACTACCCGCTTCGACAAGACCGACAAAGCTCCGCACAAGGCTCAGGTTCAGCATCACACTTATCCTTTCAGGACTTGGGGGTTCAGCGCTGTCTCGGGTAGGTCGCCTTTGAGCGTTGTGATAATGCTGTCCGCCGCCGAGGCTGCGATGGCGCGCCGCACCTCAACCACAGCCGATCCGATATGCGGTGTCAGAACGGTTTTCTCCGAAGCCAACAGGGCGGGGTGGACGTGCTGTGGACGGTCGGGCCTGGCCCAGTCTTCCATCTCATAGGTGTCGGCAGCGTATCCACCCAGATGGCCGGTTTCGAGCGCGGATGCGACGTCGGCTTCATTGACCAGGCTGCCGCGCGCAGGATTTATCAGGCAGGCCCCTGGTTTCATGCGGGAGATAAATGCGGCATCGACCATCCCAAGCGTCGCCTCGGTCAAAGGAACCGCCAGAACAACGAAATCCGATGTGGCCACGATTTCGTCCAGCGCAGCCTTGCGCGCGCTCAGCGCTTTCTCGGTTGTCGGATCCAGTGGCGTCACATCGTGATAAAGCCGCGTTCCCCGAAAGCCGGATAGCAGTCGCAGTGTTTCGCGCCCGACAGCCCCCGCGCCGATGACGCCGACCACAGCGCCCTGCAACGTGCCCCCGTAAAAGCGCGCGCGCCATCCAGCGTAGGTGCCCGTCCGCATGTGCGTATCGCCGTCCCGCATGTTCCGGGTCAGAGCGATCATCAGCCCAAGCGTGAGTTCCGCCGTCGGTTCGGTCAGCAGATCGGGCACGATCGTGACCAACACGCCATGATCCGTGCAGGCAGTGACATCAATGTTGTCAAAGCCTTTCAGTGCCCCCGCCACGATCTTCAGATGCGGGCAGGCTTCGAGAAATGCGCGGTCCACCGCTTCCGTCATGAAGGCCATCAGTGCAGTTGCGTCCGCACAAACCTCTTTCAGCCGTTCGAACGATAACGGCTCTGTGCTGTCATTCGAAATGACCTCGCCGACCATCCGTAGGGTGGCCAGTGTCTCGTCCTCGATCCAGTTCGGCACAATGATTTTTTCGCGCATTGAGGTCATCCCTTCCTTTTTTCGCATTGCTATCAAGGCAAGAGGGTAATCGCAATATGTAATAATTCTGTTGCTTTGATCGCGTAGCAGAATGGGTGACGAAGGGGAATCGGTCGATATGGGACAGCAGCAGATGGCTTTTGATCGGAGCGATACGAAGACGGATGCGGCACCAATCCTGTGCCTGGACCAGGTCGAAGTGATCTATCCGAACGGCACGGTCGCATTGCAGCCGACGACCGTTGATTTCGAAGACGGCGAATTGACGGTGTTGCTGGGTCCTTCAGGCGCGGGCAAATCCACTTTGCTGCGCACCTTGAATCTGCTCGTGCGGCCCACATCCGGGGCGGTCCTGTCACGGGAGATCGGAACGCTGGATGCGACTCAATCCATCCGGGCGCATCGCCGCGATACGGCGATGATCTTCCAGCAACACCAGCTTATCGGCCGGATGGGGGCAATGCACAATGTCCTCTTGTCCCGGCTTGGGCGGCATTCCTTCTGGCGCACCCTTGTTGGTTTCTCGGAAGAGGAACGACGGCTGGCCCTTGAGTGCCTGACACGCGTGGGCCTTTTCGAAAAAGCGCTGACGCGCTGCGACAGCCTCTCGGGTGGCCAGCAGCAGCGCGTCGGCATCGCGCGTGCGCTGGCTCAAGAGCCGAAGATGATCCTCGCCGACGAGCCTGTAGCGTCGCTCGATCCGGCCTCATCCGAGCGCGTGCTGAACGTCCTGCGCTCGATCTGCAAGGAAGACCGCATTCCGGTGATCGTCAGTCTGCACCAGCTCGATTACGCCAAGGCTTTTGCGGACCGGATCATCGGCCTCGCCGGTGGGCAGATCGTCTTCGACGGCCCGCCCACACAGCTTTCCGAAACTGTCCTGACCCAGATCTATGGATCGACCGGGCAGGATGCGACTTGAGTTCATCATCATAGGAGACCCAAAGATGAAATCGACCACCTACGCCATCGCCGCGACTCTGCTGGCTGGCGCCGCCTTCGCCGCCGGTGACCATGATCCTGATACGTTGCGCGTGGCACTTCTGCCCGACGAAAACGCGGCGACCGTGATCCAGGACAACGAACCTCTTGCCGCGCATCTCGAAGAGACGCTCGGCAGAGACATCGATCTGATCGTCACAACCGACTATTCATCGATGATTGAAGCCATGCGGTTTGGCCGCATCGACGTCGCCTATTTCGGCCCCGCTTCCTATACGATCGCAAAGGATCGCATGGACGGCAGCGACCTAGATATCGAGCCCTTCGCGGCCCGTATCAGCGGTGGCAGCACGACCTATCAGGCAGTCCTCATCGCTAACGCGGAGGCGGGCATCAGTTCCATCGCAGATATCGAAGGGTCCGGCGTGGACGTCGCCTTTGGCGATCAGGCATCGACATCAAGCCACTTCGCCCCGAAATACACGATGCTGCTTGAAGACGTCGCGACTGGCGAGGATTATAACGAAAACTTCACCGGCGCCCATGACGCCGTGGCCCGCAACGTCGAACTTGGCAACGCCCAGGTCGGTGGCCTGAGCCGTCCAATCTTTGAACGCCTCGTCGAGCGCGGCACGGTGAACCCCGACAATCTGGTGATCCTGGGATATTCCGCCGATATTCCGCAGTACCCATGGGTCATGCGCACCGACATGACGCAGGAGCTGCAGGACAGCATCCGCAACGCCTTTCTTGATCTTGAACCCGGCACCGAGGTCGGCGATGCGGTTCTTGGCCCATTCAAGGCGGACGGTTTCGCCGCGATCACGGATGCCGATTACGACATCATCCGCGATATCCGCAGCAATCTGCAAACCGACTGATCCCAAAAGAGGAGACGCCGCGATGACCCTTGCCCAGACCAATACGCCCCAAACCGCCGACACCATTCTTGCGGCGGATCGCAAAGGGCGGCGGCGTCTCCTTCTCCAGATCGGAGGCATCGTGGCGATCATTGTCCTCTGTCTCTGGCTGACCGGAATGCTCGATGGCGGGCGGCTGGCCGACGGTCTGCCCGCTATCGGCACGCTCTTCGCCGAAATGGTGCCGCCCGATTTCACCCGCTGGCGTCAATGGGTCGAGCCAATGATCGAAACGCTCGCCATGTCGGTGGCCGGCACCGCACTGGCCGTCGTCCTGTCGGTCCCGCTCGGCTTTCTTGCGGCACGGAACACGACACCGAACAAATGGGCCTATCAGGCTGCGCGCCTCGTGCTGAACACGCTACGCTCCATCCCCGAACTCATCATGGGCATCATCTTCGTTGCCGCCGTTGGCTTTGGAATGCTGCCGGGCGTGCTGGCCCTGGGCCTGCATTCGATTGGCATGGTCGGCAAGTTCTTCGCCGAAGCCATCGAACACGCGCATCCCGCGCCCATCGAAGCCGCCGAAGCCTCTGGCGCCACGTCTCTTCAAGTTATCTCCCATGGTGTAATGCCCCAGGTCTTCCCGCAATTCGCTGACGTCACAATGTATCGGTGGGAATACAATTTCCGCGCCTCGACCGTCATGGGAATGGTTGGTGCAGGCGGGATCGGAACCGAACTCGTCGGATCGCTGCGCCTGCTGGACTATCCCCAGGTGTCGGCCGTTCTGATCGTCATCTTGGCCACCGTGACAATCGTTGACGCACTCAGCAACATGCTACGGAAACGATTCCAGTAAGTCACAGTCACCCGGGAAAAGCGGATCTTCGGCAGCCTGCTGCGAGCTGCAGCAGAGTCCGGTCTTACCACTTCGTGTACGGCGCGGCGAAGGGTCATTATGCTGGCAATCCGGGCTAAAAACCCTTAGCGCCCTATTCTGCACTCAGCCGGACTCGACCCCAAAAACGTCTCAAAACCAAAGTGGTTTTGGACAGCGTTTTTGCGGCATCTCGCGGCCTGAAAAACAAGGAGGTGCCAAGAATGTCTCACAAACGACCGTTTATGAGACGAAGAGCCGTGCCGGTTCGGGCATTCGCCCCGCAGGCAGCCACTGAGGCTTTTGAAGAGATTATCCGGCACCGGCTTTTCGGCGTGATGTGGTCACGTTGACCTTTCAATCTTCCGGCATCAGGATCGCGTTGCTGGTCACTCACCTCCTGCGTCTTGCGCACCCTTAAGGCGGGATCGATTATGTTTATGCCTGAAGTCTTGCGCCGGGTCGGGAGGTTTGTCTCTGGAGACCGGAGAATGCAGAAGACCTCGATGGGTGATCATGCTCCGCCAT
>PARB01000024.1 GCA_002709505.1 Paracoccaceae bacterium
CCGGCTCGCCGCCGATCTCCCCCAGGGTCTCGATGAGGGCCCGCAAGCCGCGATCCACGGCCGCGTTGAAGCCTTCGTGACGCGAGCCGCCCTTCAGTCCGATCGAAGGATTGGTGTTGATCTCATAGACGGCAAGACGTCCGTCGCGAAAGCCGAAATCCGCGCGGCCATAGTCGATCCCCGCCGCCTCGAACGCCGGCCGGAGACGTTCGGCATAGGGGTTGGACGCCATTTCCGCGACGATTTCCTCGAACTCGGCATCGGTCGAAAGGCCCCGCTGCCCGTACTTGACGAAAGGGCTGCCCTCGAGCACGGAGTTTCCCGGCAGCATGACGTCACCCACCCGGTAGATGGTGTGACGCCGGTAGACGCCGTCGCGCACCGGCGTATTGGCGAATTCCGTCACCAGCATGCGCGTCAGCGGTACGCCCGCGGCCTGGACCTCGTCCAGGCAGGCATCGAGCGCCTCCTGGTCCTCCAGCAAGCGGTCGAAGTGCTGGCTGTGCCCCTCCTCGCACTTCAGGAAGACCGGAAAGCGCTCCGGGCGCGGGCGCTGCGCCGCCGGATAGACACGGTAGTCGTTGATGCCGAGACGCTGCAGCGTGCTCAAGAGGTCGAAGCGCAGCAGCACCCGCGCGGGGTCGTTGAACACCCTCACCCCGGCATCGCGCAGCCGGCGATAGACCTTCGCGGCCTCCGCGAGCTCGAAATAGCGAAGCCGGTCGAGATCCGTGAAAATACAGGCGCTCGCCACGATCCTGCGCTGGCGAAACAGCCAGTTGTAGGTGCGGCAGGCGACCGGAAAGCGGCGATAGGGAGACTTGCGGATGCCCTTGAGGGTGTAGGCATGCTCGGCGGTGGTGATAAAATGGATCATGGGAAATACGACACTTTCCTTGCGGATGCGGCGGGTCCGATTGCAGGATTGCGAAACCGCAAGGACGGTTTGAATGCGCACACCCAATGTGCTAAAAATTTTCGTCAATTTTTACAAGGCAGGTACCATGAGCTTTTCCGTTTCTCTCGACAATTCAAAATTGCTTGGCAACCGGCTGACCGGAGATCGCATGGTCGGAACCGGAAAGGTCGGACAGGTCAAGCCGACCGTTACCGGGCCGAGCGAGCAATTGCGTCTCGACGAGACCAAGGTCCTGGGCGCGCGCCTGAACGGCGCCAGCATGGTTGGAGCGGTCAAGCCCGTTATCGAGCCGGATCAGGCCTGATCGCGGCGACGCACGCAGGCACATACCCTGATATCAAGAGGCGGCGGATGGACAATCCGGCGCCTTTTTCTTGCGCTTCCAGCCGGCCGCGCCGCATGTGATCCGGCCTGTCGTTTCCTCTGTCACCTCGGGACCAAACGATGTCCGCATCTCTGTTTCTGCCGGGAAAAGACGCCGCCGGACGGCACCTGGGTGCCCTGCATGCCCGGTTCCGGGAAAGTCTCTCCCATCTCTTCGAGCGCTGCAGCGGCCATGTCGCGTTTGACGGCGCGCGGGCCGACGCGCTGGTGGCCCGGCTCGCGCAGCCCTTGCGGCTTCCGCCCGCTGTCTACGGCCATTATTTCGACGCGGTCGATGCCGTCTCCGCCCAGGACCTGACCGCCCTGCAGCAGGCGATCGACGCGCTGATGACCTACGACCCGGCCACGACGCCGCCGGCGCTTGAGCTGCGTCCGCTGAACCGCGAGACCTTCAGCGCCGAGGACGAGGCGGCCCTTCGCCGGCAGTTCGTCTCGGACTCCCTCCACGACAAGCAGCTGTCGCATCTGATGGGCGAGGACTGCGACAGAGCGATCGCAGACCTGCGCGCGAGCCTCGACCTTCTGCGCGCGCATGCCCCGGTGACCTATGGCGAAATGGAAACGCTCGTCTCCGAGATCGTTCCGGTTCACGGCAAGGTCCATGACGATCTGGAGTTCGACGGCGCCAGCAGCCTGAGGCGCTGGGGCACCGTGCTGATCAACATGGCGCGCAACCGCAGCCGGGTCGCGCTTGCCGAAACGCTGGTGCACGAAGCAGCCCACGGAACGCTTTTCGCCATGTCCCCTGTGGAATTCTATGTCTTGAACCCGGCGGAAGAGCGCTTTTCGTCGCCGCTGCGCCTCGATCCGCGGCCGCTGGACGGCATCTATCACGCGACCTTCGTTCTGGCGCGCATGCATGTCGCCATGCGCGAACTGGTCGCCTCGCCCGATCTGGACCAGGACGCGCGGGCGCAGGCAATGGCGCTTGCCCGGCACAGCCGCGCGAATTTCCAGGAAGGCTACGACGTGCTCGCCGCCCACGCGGACNACACGCCGACGGGACGCGCGATCATGGAGGACACCCACGCCTACATGCAGGCGCTGGCGCCGCTCCCGGCACCGGATGCCGCGGCAACTGTCTGAAAAAATTTTGGAAATGGTCGGGGCAGCAAGATTCGAACTTGCGACCCTCTGCTCCCAAAGCAGATGCGCTACCAGGCTGCGCTATACCCCGTCCGGTCTGCCGTGTATCGGGCTTCGGACCTCTCCGTCAAGCCGGAAATGCAGATCGCGCCCTGCGCCGGCGGCCCTCCATCGGAGCCTTTGGCGAAGCCTGGCGGCATCTCGCGAGCGGCGCCCGGCCGGGTGCTGATCTAACGGCGACCGCCCGCCTATCCGGCGTGCCGCTTGTGCCGTTTCGCCAGATACATCGCCTCTTCCGCCTCATGCTGCAGCGCCTCGAGCGTCTGGCCGGCAGCCGTCGCGCAGGAGATCCCGAAGGACGCCATCGGCTTGATGGTGCTCACCGCCGTTTGCCCTGGCGAGGACCAGGACAGCGGCCGCGAAATGCCGGCCGCAATGCGCAGGCCGATTGCCGCGGCCGCCTCCCGCTCGGCGTTGCGCAAGACAACCATGAACTCGTCGCCCCCGAGCCGCCCGGCAATGTCGCCCTCGCGAATTGCCCGGTGCAACACCCGCGCGGTGGAGCGGATCACCGTGTCGCCGGCCTGATGGCCAAAGGTGTCATTGACCCATTTGAAATTGTCGAGATCGAGATAGATGAGAGCGACCTGCGCGAGCCTGTCAGGCACCTCGGCAAGCATACGCTCTGCCTGATGGCGGAACGCGACCGGATTGAGCAGGCCGGTCATCGGGTCGGTCTCGTTCAGCCGCTTGAGCCGGGCCGCCTCGTGGCGAAGATCGCGCTGCTGCGCCAGACTGTCCGCCAGCCGGCGGTTGCTGCGCATCGCATCCTCGGCGGCCGACAGGAACTTTCCCACCAGCGTCTTCGTCTGGTCGAGCTGGAGGATCGCCAGCGGCCGACCCAGTCCGGACACGTCGGACAGCCGCCAGCCGGAAAACGTCATCCGCTCTCCGGCCACGCCTTCCAGGCCGATGAACACCGGCGTCGACGATTTGAACGCCCGCGACAGGCGCGCGCGCACACGCTCCGGACCTTCGGCGAAAAGCTCGAGAAACCCCAGGGTTTCACCCTTGCCGTACTGACGCTGCGCCGCGCGGTTGGACAACCACAGCTCACCGTCCTCATCGACGACGAAGGTCGCCTTCGGCATGTTCTCAATGGCAATGGTCAAGCCGCGCAGCAAAAGCTGCGCATCAGGGGAAAAACTCATAGCCATTTGCATTTTCCTGAGGCGACAGGTGGACACGCACCCGACACCCGGGATGGCCCGTCGCAATGGCTTCCTCTATCTCGACATGGGCATAGCCATTGGCCGTGGCGACAATCCGTCCGAACACATTCGTGGTCATCATGCACAACGACGGACGCCCCTTGACCTGTTCGGCGAAGGGGCATCTGGAGTTGACCAGAATGATCCCGTCCTCGTCGAAGGTCTCGATACGAAAGGTGCCACCGATCCGCGACTTCATGTCGACCAGGATGGTGCCCAACATCTCGGCAGAGGGCGGCTGGCCCTGCAATTCGGAAACATATTGGGACGCCAGATCGTCACCGATCTTGCCACCGACAACGCCGACAAAGGACGCTGCGTCCTCCAGTCCGACGACCTCCTCAAGTGTCCCGGCGAGCGTGCCGATCATGCCCTGAAAAAAACTGACGTCATCCAGCTCAATCTTGAAATCACGAGTGGCCATGGAAGTCACCTTCGACATTCAACCAACCCTTTCGAACCAACGATCATGGATGATCGTCACAGAACGCTAGTTAAAAAGCAAACTGATCATGAAACTTGCTCGAAAGAATTCGGACGCCTAAAGGGATCCGCAAAGAAAACAACAACCATCAATAGAAACGCGACTTCAATTGGGTGTATCGGGCAACAACCCAGGGCGGTGGCCCGGCTCCGTCACCCCGGCTGTCCGGCGGAGCCGATCAGGTCGCTCTGCACGACGTCGCCCGGCACGATGCCCAGTTGCGCCGCCGTTCCGCCCGGCACCTCGAGAACGAAACGCACGACCGCGCGCGAGGGAACGAGTTCCTCCGACAGCGGTTCGGTCTCGCGCGCGATATGCGCAACCCGCCCCGACGCCTCGATGAAGATCATATCGAGCGGGATCAGCGTGTTCTTCATCCAGAAGGCGACCTCGCGCTCTTCCTGAAAGTCGAACAGCATGCCGGCGTCCAGCGCCAGGGCCTCGCGATACATCAGTCCGCGAGCGCGCGCCTGCGGCGTCTCCGCGATCTCGACCTCGAAGCGGTGACGGCCGGACGCGGAAATCACGAACAGCGTCTCGCGGCGCAACTCCAGCGCCGCCTCGGCGCGCGCGCCCTGTGCAAACACACCCTCCCCGGAAGAAACACCGACAACAGCCCCGGCGAACAGCGCGACCAGAAGCGCAAATATCGCGAAGGGCGTCGGCTTCCGGGGCTTGCCCGGTGTGGCATGCGGGAGCATCAGTGCGACGACGGAATATGCACGCCCTCGCCGTCCGGGCGGATCTCGGCGGCCATGCGGCCCTTGGGCCCCTGTCCGAACCGGACCATCACGGTCTGGCCGGGCCGCAATTCGGTAATGCCGAAGCGGCGCAGGGTTTCCATATGCACGAAGATATCCTCCGTTCCCTCCCCCTGGGTCAGGAAGCCGAAGCCCTTCACGCGGTTGAACCATTTGACGGTGGCGCGTTCGTATCCGCTTTCCGGCACGACCTGCACATGGGTGCGTGACGGCGGAAGCTGGGACGGGTGAACGGCCGTGCTCTCGTCCATCGACAGGATGCGGAAGGCCTGGAGACCGCGGGTGCCGGGCGTGACCTCGCAGACGATGCGGGCGCCCTCATAGGCGGTACGGTAGCCGTCGCGGCGCAGGCAGGTCACATGCAGAAGCACATCGGGCGCGCCATTGTCCGGCACGATGAAGCCGTAGCCCTTCGCGACGTCGAACCATTTGATCGACCCGGCGAGCACATCCAGGTCGGCTCCGGGGTCATCCGCTGCCCCGTCCGGCACCGCCATGGCGTGTTTCGTTCCCACGTCCTTCATCGTCCACGCCCCTGATACGCCGTAAGCTGGATACACCTTCGCGAGCATCGCAACACCAACGATTCCGCGTGGTGAGGATAACATCCCGTGCCGACGGGACCACACCTAATTGCGAAAAAGTGTCAATGGTCCCACCGACGAAGTGTGAAACGCTTTTGATCGATTCGCAAAGCCCGGACTTTGGAGCCGGTTGCGCAAATCGCGGGCATGGCCGGCAAAAATCGCCGCCCCGGCATGTCGGCCATTGATCTGGGCGTGCAACTCCATAGTGTTTCGGTCATCCCCGCCGCAGGCCGCCGCGCACCGTCGCCCGGCCGGCGGCGACCCCGCCAAGGCCGCTTGCAGCGGCAACAAAGAGGTATTCATGCGCTATCTGCACACAATGGTCCGCGTCCGCGACATCGACGAATCGCTGGATTTCTACTGCAACAAGTTCGGCCTTGAAGAAGTGCGCCGCCACGAGAGCGAGGCCGGCCGCTTCACCCTGATCTTCCTGACCGCGCCCGAAGACGTCGAGGCCTTCAAGAAGGGATCCGCGCCGGCGCTCGAACTCACCTACAACTGGGACCCGGAAGACTACGACGGCGGCCGCAACTTCGGCCATCTCGCCTATGAGGTCGACGACATCTACGCCACCTGCGAAAAGCTCCAGGCCGCCGGCGTGACCATCAATCGTCCGCCGCGCGACGGACGCATGGCCTTCGTCCGCTCGCCGGACAATATTTCCATCGAATTGCTGCAGAAGGGCGAAGCGCAGGCGCCGAAGGAACCCTGGGCCTCGATGGGCAACACCGGCACCTGGTAACTCCGGCTGCCGGGCGGCGGGACCCGGGTCACCGGCCCCCGCCGCCCGGGCCTGACCTCAGCCGGCGCCGCCCCGCCCTCTTTTTTCGCGGCAGCGAAGACGGCTGTGGATTACGGTGCATCTACCCCCTTGCCTGTGCGAAAAATTCTGCCTATAACCCGCCCACATCGACGGACCGGGCGCCCATCGTCTAGCGGTCTAGGACGCCGCCCTTTCACGGCGGAAACACGGGTTCGAGTCCCGTTGGGCGTACCACTTCCCTTCCGGTTAAACCGTCGATCGCGAGCATGTCTCGCAACCGCGCCTCCCCCCAAAAAAACAGACCGATGACAGCACCAGGTTCCGCCCCGGACGCTGAACGCTGATCCGCTGCAGACGCGGCGCTTGACCGCGCGGCACGCACGCTCGGCCGCGCCCCTTTCAAGGCCAACTGGCGGTCGCGCGCGTCACACCGCGTATTTGTCGATCATCGCTTCCAGATAGTCCGCCGCCTCCTTGCCCTTCAGCGCGTCCTGCCAAAGCCCCTTGGCGATCTCCTCGTGCAAGGCCATGGCTTCCGGCGCGGCAGTGATCAGGGCAACGCCAAGCCGGATGTTCGGTTGCTCGCCGAGCCGGAACGGACTGATCGCCACCAGCGAACGGCCGTTCTGGCGGAAGATCTGGAAGCTCGTCGCCGGCACCGGTTCGCGCACGATGCCGATCTGAATGCCGATCGGCTCCTCCCGCAGCATCTCCAGGATCGATTCCGCTTCGCGGCGGGCCTGAACGCGCCGGGCCCGGACAACATCGGCCGGCAGGTCGTGGCGCCCAATCAACCCGTGCAGCAGAAAGCGTTCCAGATCCGCAGAGGCGATCAGGCTGACGATCAGCGGCCGGCGCTGGTGAAAGGCCGTCTTGCGGGCCCGCAGGATCTCAAGCAGGGAGGCCACCAGATCGGCGGCCGCCGGCGCGCTCATCGCGCTTTCCGGGATCGATTCCAGCAACACCTCGCGCAGCATGTCGTCATAGGCGTCGGAGGTCAGAAGGTAGGAGACCGGACTGAACAGACCGATGATCTGTTCGCAGTTCTGCTCCAGCTGGCGCATGCGCTCGAAGAAGGCGACCGCACTGGAGACATATTCGACGCCGACCCCCATCAGGCTCGCGAGCGAGACGCCGAGTTCGGCGGCGATGCTGGTCAGCGCCTCGATCTTCCGGATCTCGCCCTTTTCCGCACGGTACAGGGCGGCGCGGGACATCCCGAGCTTTTCGGCGAGCGTCTCCGGCGACAGGCCCTTGCCCAGACGATAAGCTCTCAATCTCGCGCCAATATCGGAGAAGCTGATGGTTTCCTCGTCCGGCACGCCCGATCCTTCCACTGAAATTTGTCTTGGCTTCACCGCGCGGGCTTGTCAACGCGACCGGCGCCCGAACGGAAAGCATCGTACCAATTATTAGACTTAAAGAGCTAGTGTCTCAATTTTGAGATTTGTCGTTGACAGGAAAAATGTCCGCTCCTACGCTCTTCCCTTCCCGGATGTAAAATTCCAGAGAGGGTCACAATGAACACGCGCATTCGTAATCTATCGGCCTCCTGCCTGCTTGTCGCCGCCACCATATCCGGTGTCTCCGGCGCCTATGCCGCAGAGTTCACCGCGAAGATCGGACATCTGGAGTCCGCGCAGCAGTCGCGCCACGTCCACCTCGAGAAGGTGGCCGAACTCGTTGCAGAGCGCACCGGCGGCGCCGTCGAATTCCAGATTTTCCCGCAGGGCCAGCTCGGCTCGCAGCGCGAGATGACCGAAGGCGTCCAGCTCGGCTCGCTCGAGGGCACGGTCGCCCCGGCCGCCTTCCTCGGCGGCTTCAACCCGGCGGTGTCCATTCTCGACATTCCCTTCCTGCTGCCGAACGACGAGACCGTCTCCCAGGAGATCCGCGGCGGTGCCTTCGGCGACGCGCTCTGCAAGTCTTTCGATGAGCGCGGCGTGACCTGCATCGGCCTGTGGCCGAACGGGCGCAAGAACTTCACCTCCTCCAAGCCGCTCGCCAGCCTCGACGACTTCGCCGGCCAGAAGTTCCGCGTGATGGATTCCAACATCCTGATCGAGCAGTTCAACTCGCTCGGCGCATCGGCCATCGCCCTGCCCTTCGGCGAGCTCTACACCGCACTTCAGACCGGCGTCGTCGACGGCGAGGAAAACCCGCTCGACACCATCCAGCGCATGAAGTTCCACGAAGTGCAGAAGCATCTCGTGGTCTCCAACCACGGCGCCATGGAAGACGTGATCCTGTTCAACCCGGCCTGGTGGTCGAGCCTGCCGCAGGAGCACAAGGACACGATCGTCGCCGCGTTCCAGGAAGTCATCCCGGAGCTGATCGCGCACAAGTCCGCGGCCGTCGACGCCGCGCTTGAGGAGATCAAGAAGTCCGACATCGAGATCCGCGTGATGAGCGATGAGGAAAAGGCGGCCTTCCGCGATGTGATGTACCCGCCCGCACGCGCCGCCTATCTGAACCGCGCCGGCGAAGAAGGCGAAGCCCTGATCGCCATCTACGAAAAGGAATACGAGGCCGCCACGGCCAAGTAATTTCCGGTCCGATTCCGAGTGTCGGCATCGGTCTTTCTCCTGCCGGACCCTCAAAAGGGTCCGGCATCGGGGCCCGCAGGATCGGGACACGCGCGCAGACGACGCCTGCTCCGCCCTGCCCATTGGCCCCGGCTTTGACGGGAGTGCGCTTCCCGCACGTTGCGAATGACGCGAAAATGGCCCCCGTTTCCGGCTCATTGGCGTGTTGATGAAAAGCGCTCCGCCTCGAACCGTTTCACCCTCGGTCATGGACCGGTCCCCCCGTGCTAAGGACAGTCCCTTGAAAATACTGACCGCCATAAGAACAGCCGAGCGCATCGCCGCTGTCTCCATCTTTCTGTCGATGGTTGTCCTCTACTTCACCAACGTGCTTGCGCGTCAGGTCGGGGGCACCTTCGCGTCGGATTTCGCCTGGGTGGAAGAGGCGGTCCGGCTGATGAGCCTGTTCCTCGTCTTCTTCTCGGTCGGCCTCGCGCTGGAAAAGGGCCGCCACGCCGGCGTGCATACCTGGCGCGACCGCATCGCGCGGGCGAGCGGGCTGCCGCTACGCAAGGTCATCGACGCGGTCGGCTTCGTCTTCTGCGTCTATCTCGTCTACCTCAGCTACCAGATGACCGCCTTCGTTTACGGCATGGGCCAGAAAAGCCCGACGCTGAACGTCCCCGTCTTCTGGATCTATCTCGCACCGACCACCGGTTTCGCTTTGATGGCGTTGCGTTACGCCCTCAGCTTCTTCGGTCGCATCGATCGTTTCGCCGGACAGGCGTCGGAGGACCTATGATCCTGATCGCACTCGTCATTATCGCAGCCGTCCTGCTGCTCGTTCTCGGCTTCGAGATGTTCCTCGTGCTGGGCGTTCCGGCGCTCATGATCAAGGAATTCTTCTACGGAAACCTCCCCGATCCGGTTCTCGCGCAGAAGATTCTCGGCGGCATCAACCACACCACGCTCCTGGCGATCCCCTTCTTCATCCTCGCCGCGGAACTGATGGGCGCGGGCCAGATCGCCAGCCGGCTGACCGGCCTCGTCAAGACGATGATCGGCCACCTGCGCGGCGGCATGGGCTACACCACCATCGGCGGGTCCATGGCCTTCGGCTCCGTCTCCGGCTCCGCGCCGGCGACCGTCGCCGCCATGGCGCGCATGGTCTATCCGGAATTGCGCAAGGCCGGCTTCAGCGACCGCTTCTCGCTCGGCCTCATCGTCTCCAGCGCGGAAACGGCCCTGCTCATTCCGCCCTCCATCACCTTCATCATCTACGGCTGGATGACCGGCACCTCGGTCGCCAAGCTCTTCGTCGGCGGCCTCGCGGTCGGTCTGGTGCTCGGTCTGGCCTTCGCCGTGATGGCGGCGATCGAGGCCCGCCGCAGCGGCGTCGAACGCGCGCCGCGCACCAGCTTGAGCGAGCGGCTCGTCGCGATCCGCCAGTCGGGCTGGGCGCTCGGCATGCCGTTCATCATCCTCGGCGGCATCTACAGCGGCTATTTCACGCCCACGGAAGCGGCGGCGGTCAGCGTCATCTACGCCATCCTCGTCGAGGGACTGATCTTTCGCGAGCTGACCTGGCGCAAGCTGTTCGACGTGACCGAACGCGCCGCGATCTCGACCGCGATCATCTTCATCCTGCTCGCGATGGGCAGCCTCCTGTCCTATTTCATCACCCTGGCGCAGGTGCCGACGGCCATCACCAACTTCCTGGAGGCGATCCACGCCGGGCCGGTGATGTTCCTGCTGATCGTCAACGTCTGCTTCCTGATCGCCGGCATGTTCATCGATCCGAACTCGGCGCTGCTGATCCTGGTGCCGCCGCTCTTCCCGGTGGCCATGGCGCTCGGCATCGACCCGGTCCACTTCGGCATGGTGGTCACGCTGAACATCTCCATCGGCATGATCACGCCGCCCTTCGGGCTCGATATCTTCGTCGCCTCCTCGACCCTGTCGAAGCCGGTGATGACCATCATCTCGGGACTGTGGCCCTTCATCATCGCCAATCTGATCGTTCTCGCGATCATCACCTATGTGCCGGACATCTCCACGTTCCTGCCCCGGCTCGTGTTCGGATGAGTGCTATGCTGCAAACACCCAATGCAACCGCCGGTCGGGTCGCGCCTACCGCGTTCGACCTCGACCTTCGGGTCAAGAGCAACACCGCGGTCAACGGCGAGTACCGCATGATGGTGCTGGACGCGCCCGCCCACGTTCTGGAGCAGTGCCAGGCGGGCCAGTTCTTCAACATCCTGTGCCCGCAGGCCGGTGGCGAGACCCCCTATCTGCGCCGGCCGATGAGCATCTACGGCTTCTATCCCGAAAAGAACGAGCTGCATTTCCTCTACAAAGTCGGCGGCGCGGGCACCCGCGCAATGGCAACGCTCGGGGAGAACGACAGTCTCACCGTCTTCGGACCGCTGGGAACGCCCTTCACCATCGAGCCCGACTGGAACCATCTGGTTCTCGTCGCCCGCGGCGTCGGGCTCGCGACGCTCGCCCCGCTGGCGCTGGAGGCGAAACGTCTCGGCCGCCGCCTGACGGCGGTCTGCAGCGCGCGCCATCCCGACTACCTGATGTCCATCGACCTGTTCGAAGGCCTCGGCGCGAAGGTCGTCGCGCTGACCGATGCGGAGGGAACCTCGGCACCCGACAACCTCGAAAAGGTGCTGGAAGGCCTGATCGCCGAGGGCCGCGCGGATGCCTTCTACACCTGCGGGTCGAACCGCATCCTGCGGCTGCTGCAAAAGCTCGGCGAGGCACACGGCATTCCCGGCCAGGTGGCGCTGGAACAGCAGATGGCCTGCGGCATCGGCATGTGCCAGTGCTGCGTGCGCAAGTTCAACCGGGACGGCAAGGTCGTCAATCTGAGGGTCTGCCGGGAAGGCCCCGTCTTCGATATGGCAGAGGCCATCGCATGGTAGATCTTTCAGTCGATATCGCCGGGTTGAAGCTCAAGAACCCGATCATGCCGGCCTCCGGGACCTTCTCGGAGGAACTGGCCGAGGTCTTCGACCTCGAACAGCTTGGCGCCCATGTCACCAAGACGATCACCCGCGACTGGCGCGACGGCAACCCGACGCCGCGCGTGTGCGAGGTGAACGGCTCGATGCTCAATTCCATCGGCATTCCGAGCAAGGGCGTCGGCGCCTTTCTCGAGAAGGTCGTGCCCTTCTTCCAGCGCTACGAGACCCCGCTGGTGGTGAGCATCTCCGGCAACACGGCGGATGAGTTCGCGGCCCTGTGCGCGGAGGTCAGCGTCGCCGGCGTCGACGCCATCGAGGTCAACATCTCCTGCCCGAACATCGAGGAAGACGGCAAGGCCTTCGCCATCCGCCCGTCCTCGACCTTCGAGATCATGCAGCGCCTGCGCGCCGCAAGCCCCCTGCCGCTCTGGGCGAAGCTCACGCCGAACACCGGCGAGGTCCCCGACGTCGCGCGGGCCGCGGAAGAAGGCGGCGCGGATGCGCTCGTCGTCTCCAACACCATCCTGTCGATGGCCATCGACATCCACACGCGCCAGCCCCGGCTCGGCAACCTGATGGGCGGCCTGTCGGGACCGGCGCTGAAGCCGATCGCCCTGCGCATGGCCTATCAGTGCGCCCGCGCGGCCAATATTCCGGTGATCGGCTGCGGCGGCATTTCCACCGCCGAGGACGTGATCGAATATCTGATCGCCGGCGCCACCGCCGTGCAGGTCGGCACGGCGACCTTCATTCATCCGACCGCCATGCTCACCATCCTTCACGATCTGGAAGCCTGGCTTGCCGCACAGGGCATCGCCTCGGTGTCCGAGCTGATCGGCTCGGTCATCGACGGCGAGCAGGACATCCAGACCTCAGCCATCGCGGTGGCCCAATGACGCTTGCACAGAAGACTCTGAAAACCGCCTCGCGGGAAGACGACCACGCGCTCGCCGAGCGGCTGTTTCGCGAGATCGCCGAAATGACCCCGGACGTCGAGGGGGTCAGCCGACCGGCGTTTTCCGATGTCGAGACCAAGACGCTTGCCTATCTGGAGGACTTCGCCCGCGCCGAAGGCCTCGACGTCTGGTACGACGACGGCTGCAACGCCAATTTCTGCCTGCCGCAGGACCGCAACGCGGAGCGTTTCATCGTCATCGGCTCGCATGTCGACAGCGTGCCTTTCGGCGGCAATTACGACGGTCTTGCCGGCGTGATCGCCGGGCTGATGTGCCTGGTGCGCGCGCGCCGCGCCGGCACCTCCTTCCGCCGTCCCGTCCATGTGCTCGCCATGCGCGGCGAGGAAAGCGCCTGGTTCGGCCCCTGCTACATCGGCTCCAAGGTGCTGACCGGCCAGCTGACGGAGACCGAGGCGAACGCCCGCCACAAGGGCGACGGCCGCACGCTGGCCGAGCACATGGCCGAGATCGGCCTTCCGACGGAACGGATCGCCAAGGGCGAACCGCTGATCGACTGCAGCAGGATCGAGGCCTATCTGGAACTCCATATCGAGCAGGGCCCGCTGTTGATCGGCAAGAACCTGCCGGCCGCCGTGGTCTCGGGCATTCGCGGCAACTTCCGCCATCGCGCGATCAACTGCATCGGCGAAGCCGGGCACTCCGGCGCCGTGCCGAAAGCCTATCGCCGCGATCCGGTGCTGGCCTTCGCCGACCTGATGGTGCGGCTGGACGAAAGCTGGACCACGATCCTCAACAAGGGCGCGGATCTCGTGCTGACCAGCGGCATGGTCTCAACCGACCGGGAGACCAACGCGCTGTCGCGCATTCCCGACCGCCTGACCTTCAGTCTCGACATCCGCAGCCAGAGCGCGGATACGCTGGACGAGATGCGCAGCCTCGTCGCCACCGAGATGAAGCAGATCGAAAAGGACCGCAAGGTCCGCTTCGAGCTCGACGAGGGCATGTATTCCGCCCCGGCGGTCTGCGACCCCCAGGTGGTCGACGGTCTGCGCGAGGCCATGGCGCGCAGCGGGCTGGAGCCCTTCGTCATGCCGAGCGGCGGCGGCCACGACGCGGCGGTCTTTTCCGCCGCCGGCGTACCGGCCGGAATGGTGTTCGTGCGCAACCGCAACGGCTCGCACAACCCGGATGAAGCGATGGACGTTTCGGACTTCCTGCGGGCATGCGATATCTTCTCCGCCTATCTCGAGGAGCAAGCATGACCACACTCACGATTCGCCGGCCGGACGACTGGCACCTCCATCTGCGCGACGGCGACGTCCTGGAAGGTGTCCTCCCCCACACCTCCCGCGACTTCGCCCGCGCCATCATCATGCCGAACCTGGTGCCGCCGGTGGTCACCACGGCCCAGGCCGCCGCCTATCGCGACCGCATTCTCAAGGCGCTGCCGAAGGGCGACGACTTCACGCCGCTGATGACGCTCTATCTGACGGAAACGACCGATCCGGCGGATGTGGAAGCGGGCTTTCGCGACGGGCTGATCACCGCGGTGAAGCTCTATCCCGCCGGCGCCACGACGAACTCCCAGAGCGGCGTGCGCGATCTCGCCAAGGTCCATCCGGTTCTGGAGAAAATGGCCGAGATCGGCCTGCCGCTCTGCGTCCACGGCGAAGTGACGGACCCGGCCATCGACATCTTCGACCGCGAAGCGGTGTTCCTGGAAACGGTTCTCGCCCCCTTGCGCGAGCGGTTGCCGGAACTGCGCGTGGTGCTGGAGCATGTGACGACGGAAAACGGCGTCGACTACGTGAAGGCGCAGGACAAGAACGTCGGCGCGACGATCACCACGCATCACCTGATGATCAACCGCAACGCTATCCTCGCCGGCGGCATCAAGCCGCATTACTATTGCCTGCCCGTCGCCAAGCGCGAAAAGCACCGGCTGGCGCTGCGCGCCGCCGCGACCTCGGGTGACGCTCGCTTCTTCCTCGGCACCGATTCCGCACCGCATATCGATCCCTTGAAGGAATCGTCCTGCGGCTGCGCCGGCATCTTCACGTCCATCAACACGATGGCCTGTCTGGCGGAGGTTTTCGAACAGGAAAACGCGCTGGACAAGCTGGAAGCCTTCGCCTCGCTCAACGGGCCCGCCTTCTATGGCCTGCCCGCGAACGAAGCCACAATCACCCTCACCCGCCAGGACGAAGCGGTCGTCTTTCCCAGGAAGGTCGCGGTCGGACAGGAGGAGGTGACGGTGTTCGATCCGATGATCCCGATCCACTGGAATGTGGGTAGCTAGACCGGTCCAGATTCAGTAAAGCACCTAGCGAAGAATCCGCCCGCAGCACAGGACCCAGCCCATGTTCCCCAACACCTTCCCCGACAAGGCCCTCGTTTCCGAGTTGGTCGCCAAAATGCTGCTCGAAATCGAAGCCGTCCATTTCCGGGCGGACCAGCCGTTCACCTTTACCTCCGGCCTCGCGAGCCCGGTCTACATCGATTGCCGCAAGCTGATCTCCTTCCCGCGGATCCGTTCCGCCGTGATGGATTTTGCGGCCGGCACGATCCTGCGGGACGCGGGCTTTGAACAGTTCGATTCCGTCGCCGGCGGGGAAACGGNCGGAATTCCCTTCGCCGCCTGGCTGTCGGAGCGCCTCGGCCTGCCGATGCAATATGTGCGCAAGAAGCCCAAGGGTTTCGGCCGCGACGCCCAGATCGAAGGCTATCTCAAGGAAGGCTCGCGCGTCCTCCTGGTCGAGGATCTGATCACCGACGGCGGCAGCAAGGTCAAGTTCGCCGAGGCGATCGCCAAGGCCGGCTCGAAGGCGACCGACACGTTCTCGGTGTTCTACTACGACGTCTTCCCGGGCACGCCGGAACGGCTGGAGGCCGCCGGCATGCNCCTGCACTATCTCGCGACGTGGTGGGACATTCTCGACGTCTGCAAGAAGCAGAAGCACCTGTCGCCCGAGGTTCTCAGGGAAGTCGAGAACTTCTTGCACAATCCGCTGGAGTGGTCGGCCAACCACGGCGGCATTGCCGAACTGTCCAGTTAATAGGATCGGAGTTGGAAATGTTTGAAAGTCTCGTCGAGATCGTTGTCGATGGTGGTCACGGGGTGCGCGCCTACAATTCCTGCGCAAAGGCCGCGCGGGCGCGGATCTCCAGCGAGCCGGACAATGCCGCCGCCCTGACCCTGATCATGTTCGCCGCCCAGGGCGTGGTGGAAGCCTATGACGACCAGCCGCTGCCGATCGATGCCGCCGACGCGCTGCTCGACAACTTCCGCGGCATGGTCGCGACCCTCGACGCGGCCTATGCGGACGGAACCGGCGAGGCGAAGCTCGCCGCGCTGAACGCCGTCTCGGTCCAGCTCGTGGAAGCCGCGAAGAACTGATATCGAAACACGCTCTCCGGCAGCGCCGCTCGCGCTCTGCCGGAGGGCCTTGCCATACTTGGAAACGCGGCCCCGACGCATGTCATCCCGGGGCTTGCGCTTTCCCGGTCCAGGCGCCGGACGGCGGCAAATGTCCGCTGAAACGCCTTCCGACCCGCAACGCTTCCCGCCTTATGACCCGCCCCGGACCAAGGGCCGTGCCGGCAGCACCGCCCCGCAACCACGTCCGACCCGCGCCTCGCCCTGTCCGACACTGGATTGCATCCACCTGGAACAGTTCCTTCCGGAATTGCATACGTTTGCAATTTCGAAAGCGGAGATTTGCGTTTTGCAAAAGACGTCTGCTCTCGTTCCAGGCCATTTGCAATACGCAAAGCGAGAGCTGGAGGCCGCGAAGAAAAGAACCCAAGACGACAAATTACGTCACTTATCAGAAGTGGCATGCTTCTTGGATATATAAACCCGAGCCTGGCAGGCATCGCTTCGGAGGGTCAGCCCGAAGCCCGCAAGCCGGTCACAAAACCGCGATGCCCCATCGACCAAAATCGCGGAAACAAAAACTCCCGAGCGCCCGCCGCGGCATATGTCATCGTTTCCACCCCAGATGACTTCCCCCGGCGGGCGTTTTCTCTTGTGCCGACGCCCCTCTTCCGGTCTGCCGCGCCTGGCCGCTAGCCGCGCGCAGCCTGTGCGCAGGCCATTCCCCCACTGCCCGCTTCGGACATGAAAAAACGCGACTTCATAGAAGACGCGCAGCCGGAGTTTTCAGGATTGCGTTCCGACCCGCGGCTTGACTGCCGCGGGCCGGATGACAAGCGCCTGCGCCCTAGAAGCGCAGCTTCATCCGCGCGTAGCCGCCGAGATCGGTGGTGTTCTCGCTGAAGCCGGCCTGGCCGAGAAGCGACACGGAGAAGCGCTCGCTGATATCCATGTCGAAACCGGCTGCGAAATCAGCCCGCACCCGGTCCGAGGTCATCACGCTCGACAGCGATCCGAAGGAGGCGTCGCCGCCGGCGAGAACCGCCGTGGTGGAGACGGACGGGTCGGTGAGCTGCGCCGTGAAGCCGCCCCGCAGGAAGACGACCGTCGGGCGCTCCTGAAGATCGAAGGCATGACCGATCTCAAGCACGGGCGACGCCGCAACCGAAGTCTTCGACACGCTCCTGACGTTCCAGTTGAGCGGCCCGGTTCCCGTCTCCTGGAAGGCATCCTGCCAGAAGTGGGTGACCGACATGGCAACGGCCGGCTTTGCGTAGAAGCCGTGATGCTCGAACACGGCCGAGACGCGGCCCTCTGCGGTCAGGAAGCGCCCGCTGATATCGGCGGAGGCACTGTGCGGTGTCCCGCCAACGACATAGCGCCGGGTCTGATCGACATTGTAGATCCCGCCGCCGACCGTGGTGGAGAAGGTCAGCATGCCGACCTCGCGCTTGAGCGCGACACCGGCGCTGAAGCGGGTTCCCGACTGGCCGTAGCTGGCACTGGTCACATCGAGATATTCGAACAGGCCGCCGACCTCGATGAACGTATCATCGAAGATCTCCTTCTGGAACGCGCCGGACACGCCGGTCGTCACCTCGCGGAACGCGTCGGTGGTGGCCGTCGCGCTCTGGTGATGACGATTGCCCACGGCCTGGATCCAGACGCAGTCACGCTGGCGGAAGAAATCCTGCCCCATGTCGGGATCGAGCGTCGGACAGCTCTGCAGCAGGGAATGCAGGGCGTTGGAGGCCGCGACCGCCTTCATCGCACCGTTCAGGCTTTCCTCCGGCGACAGCGAACTGTACTGCCGCTCGGTTTCCGAGGTGTTTCCGGAGTTCAGCAGCGCCGCGCCGAACTGCTGAAGCCCGCCGGACGTGTCGTCGCTCATCCCCGCGGTGCGGATCTGATGGATCGCGTTGTCGAAATACTCGGCCGTTCTCGCCGCGTTTCGGCCGAACTGGCTCGTCCCGCCCTTGTAGTCGACGGTATAGTCCAGAAACATCTCGTCATTGGCAGAACTGCTGCGCAGGGTATAGGCGACAACGCCGTTATTGGTCGCCTGCGCCTTGGACCAGTCGATGGTCTCCCCGTTTGCCGATGCGAAGAACTTCAGCGTACCGCTGTCGCCGGAGGCCATCGTCGTGGTCTGCGACCATTTGGTTTCGATCTGACCGCCAAGGTCGATGGCGTTGTTCCTGCCGTTGACGTCCACGACGATGAGGTCATTCGTGACCGTGCCGCTCGTGGCCTTGTCGGCATCGACAACCAGAAGATTGCTGCTCGAGAAGTTGCCGGTCGTGATCGTCGAGGTGTGGATACCGCCGAGTTTGCCGGCGGTAATCATCGCCTGGTTGTCCAGGACCGTTCCGGTATGCGTGCCGAGATTGAAGGTCGTGCCAAGCTCGATCAAACCCGAATCGACATTGGAGAAGTTGTGCGCGTTCGGGCTGTTGAGATCGAGCGATCCCGTGAAGGTGCCGCCCTGGTTGATGATCTGGAGAGACGATTCCTTGTCGTTTCGCACGACCACGGAATCCAGGTCGGCGCTTCGAAGCGTGCCCGAGTTGCTGATGAGGTTCGAGACAAGGATGTTTCCGGAGGTGTCCTTCACCGTCCGGCCGCCCATGATGCCGATCGTCTCATAGGCGTCGCTCGACGTGGTCTCCACGAGGCCGCCCTTGCCGATGAACACACGCACGATGCCTTCATCAGGCGACTTTCCATCCTCGTCGTGCTCGTAGAACGTCGATGCCTGGGCGAGGATCGCGCGACCCTTGGCGCCCTGCGCGCTGACGGTGCCGTTGACGGAGACCCTGACACCCTTTGAGTAGCTCTCGCCGCCACCGGACGCGCTCTGGGCGAAGATACCGTGCGCCCCCTCGCCCTTCACGGTGATCTGACCGTTGACGGAAACGTCGACCGCTCCGCCGAGCCCCTCGCGACCTTCACTGCCGATGGACGCCTTGTCGCTCTCGACCCCCAGTTCGCCCTCCGCGCCGCCGCCGCCGCCGACCGAATAGGTGAAGATGCCGTGCGCGGCCTTGCCGGTCGTCGTGATGCTGCCATAGGTGTCGACGGACGCCGAGACATCGCCGCCGTCGCCGCCCTTGCCGCCATCGGCAACGGTGAACACCTGCGCGCCAAGCGTTTCCCACAGGTTGTCCACTTCGTTCATGATGCTGGATTCGATCTCACCGGCGGAACCGCCGCCGCCGCCGACCGACTGTGCCTGGATACCCATGGCGCCATCGCCGGACGTCGTGATCGAGCCTTTGTTCGTGACGTCGACCGCGCCGCCGTGGCCGCCGCCGCCGGAGCTGCCGGCAACCGTCAGCGACGTGAGAAGTCCCTGCGATCCGTCACCGCCGGTGCCGCCGCCGCCACCGACGGACTGGGCGAAAATGGCCGTCGCCGAGTTGCCCGACGTGATCAGATTGCCGTCGTTCTCGACAGTGACGTCGCCACCATCGCTGGCTTCACCCGCGCCGCCACCGACATTCACCGAGAAGCCCTCATAGAGGCTTTCCGGGAGATCCTTGACCTGCTCGTAGATCTCCTTGGCGGTGTTCAGCTTCTCGTAGACGTCATAGACGTCGGCGAGCCAACCCTCGAGACCGGGCTCGCCGTTGCCGCCGACGCCGCCGGAGCCGCCGACCGACTGGGCGAAGATCGCGTAGGAGGCCGTGCCCTCCGTCGAAATCGTCGAGCCCGAGGCATTGGACACATCCACGGCGTCGCCGTGGCCGCCGCCACCGCCGCTGCCGCCCATGGTGAAGGACAGGCTGACGCCCTTGCCTTCCGCGCCCTCGCCCTCGTCGTTCGCCGGGGTCATCGTGTAGCCGATGGAATAGGCGCCGGCATTGCCGCCGTCGCCGCCGCCGCCGCCGACCGACTGCGCAAAGACACCGTAGGAGGTGTTCTGCTTGGTGGAGATGTCGCCGCTGTTGTCGACGGTCACCTTGCCGGCGTGATTGCCAGAGCCGCCGCCGCCGCCCACCTGCGCGTTGGCCGTGACCTTGATGTAATCGGAGGTCTGGCGCTCGAAGTTGCCGAGGAACGCAATGCCCGAGCCGCCGTCGCCGCCGTCACCGCCGACCGACTGCGCGAAGATGCCGTGCGCGTTGCCGCCGGTCGTGGCGAGCTTCTTGGTGTTGGTGACGCTGACGTCGCCGCCCACGCCGCCGGACCCGCCGTTGCCGCCGACCTGAACGTTCGATTCGAAAGTATTGCCGGTGCTGACATCCAGCGTGCCGGCGTAGCTTGCACCGCCCGCGCCGCCATTTCCGCCGATCGACTGCGCGAAGATGGCGTCGGCATAGTGACCGTTGGTGGTGATGTCGCCGTTGTTGACGATGGTCACGGCGCCGGCCTTGCTGCCGCCGCCGCCGCTGCCGCCGACCGTGACCGCCACGGTCGCGCCGCCGTCCATCGATACGTTGAAGGTACCGGCATAGACCGCACCGCCCATGCCGCCGTCGCCGCCAACCGACTGCGCGGCAAGACCGAAGGACATGTAGCCGGAGGTCGCGATCACCCCGGAATTGTCGACCTTGACCTCATCCGCGATGCCACCGTCGCCGCCGCTGCCGCCGACGCCGACATTGATGGACCCGGAGATTTCGCCGGCCGTCGCGGAGCCGATTGCCAGCATGCCGGCATTGCCGCCGGAGCCGCCCAGACTCTGGGCAACCACCGCCGAGGAATGATCCCCCGAGGTCGTCAGCTTGCCCTTGTTGCTGACGTTGACCGTCCCGCCGGTGCCCCCGGAGCCGCCATTGCCACCGACGCCGATATTGACGTCGATCATGCTGACCGCGCCCGAGGCCGTCACGGCGCCGTTGCCGCCGCCGCCGCCCAACGACTGGGCGAAGATCGCGACCGAACCGTCACCGTCGGTCTGCACCTCGCCGTCGTTCTCCACGGTGACGTTTCCGGCATCGCCGCCGTCACCGCCGTCGCCGCCATGCGTGTAGTCCATGCTGATGCCGAGATCGCCGTTGACCGTGGTGTTGGCCACACCGCCGCCGCCGGCAACGCTTTGCGCCAGAATGCCGGTGGCCGCCGCTCCCTTGGTCCAGACCTTGGCCTTGTTGGTAACGCTCACGTCACCGCTGACGCCGCCATCGCCGCCGGACTGACCGAGCGTGACGGCACCGGCCGAGAGCGTGATATCGGCGTTGATCGTCGAGCCGGCCTTGCCGCCGCCACCGCCGACCGATTGCGCCAGAATGCCGAGCGAAGCGTGACCGCCGGTGGTGATCGCGCCATTGGAGACCACTGTCACCTTGCCGCCGTGGCCGCCGGCACCGCCCTTTGCGCCCTGGTTTCCGATATACTGGCTGAGGTTCAGACCGCCGATATTGCTGTCGAACACATTGCTGGAATGCCCGCCGCCGCCGCCGACGGACTGGGCGAGGATGCCATCGGAATCGTGTCCAAGGGTGGTAATCGCGGCATTGTTGGTGAAATCGACCGTTCCGCCGTCACCGCCTTTCTGTCCATCCGCGCCCATGTCGTGATTGAACTGGATCGCGGCACCGATCTCGATGCTGTTGCCGGCCGATCCGCCGCCGCCGCCAACCGACTGGATGAAGGCACCGGCGGAATTGTCCCCGTCCGTTTCGATCGTGCCGCCGATCGTACCGGAGACCGTCCCGCCGTGATGCTCGGTATCGGAGGCCTGCTGTCCCGTCGTCGGGGTCAGCATGATCCCCAGGCTGATCTGGACGGCATGGCCACCAAGACCGCCACCGCCACCGATCGACTGCGCCAGAAACCCGCGCGAATGATCGCCGGACGTCTTGATGGCGTCCTTGTCCGACCCGGTGAAGGTGACATCGCCGGCCGATCCGCCGCCGCCGCCGCTCGCGCCGACAAGCGGTTCGATCATCGAGATCAACTCAAAGGAACTGGCCCCCTTGCCGCCGCCGCCGCCGACGGACTGGAGCGCGACACCGTCGGCATGATCGCCCTCGGTCGTGACCGACACACCCTTGTTCTTGCTGGTGAAGGTGACCGTGCTGCCGTTCCCGCCGCCGCCGCCGTCCTGGCCGATGGCAAAGGCACCGCTTGGAGAAAAGGCGTCACCGCCGCCGGCTCCGACACTTTGCATGAGAATTCCGACGGAGGCATCCCCCTTCGTGGAAACCGTTGCGCCATCGGCCGTCAGGGACACGGCACCGGCCGCACCGCCAAGCCCGCCCTTGCCGCCGACCGCATAGAACCCGTCCGCGGCCCCCGAGCTGCCGCCGCCGCCACCGATCGACTGGATCTTGATCGCTGCCGCGTTGAGACCTTCGGTGGAAAAAGAGCTGTCGCTCAGGCTGACATTCACCGTACTGCCGACGCCACCGGCACCGGCCTCCGACGCAAGCGCCGACAGGCCGGAGGTCGTGCCCGCCGTGCCACCGCCGCCGCCGATGGACTGGGCATGCAGCGCGCTCGCGTGATCGCCCTTCGTGGAGACCGTCGACGTCGAGATATTGGCGGTGACCTTGCCGCCGGCGCCGCCGCTGCCACCCTTGCTGCCGTAGGAGAACACACCGGACACATCGCCGCCGTTGCCGCCCATGCCGCCGATGCTCTGGAGCAGAATGGCATCCGACCCATCGTTGTCCGTCTTCACCGTCGATCCGGTGAGCGTCAGCGTCACATTCCCGGCCTCGCCCGGCTCGCCAGGATTGCCGGAATGGTTCTTGATGCCGCCGTGATCGCCGCCGCTGTCACCCGCCTGACCGCCGGCGCTCTTCAGGTAGATCGCCGGACCGGATCCGGAGCCCTTGGTGGTGACATCGACCTTGAGATCCGCCGTGACATTGCCGCCGTTGCCGGCGTCGCCGCCATCGCCCGCGTAGTCGTGGCCGCCCTTGCCGTCGCCGCCGTCGCCGCCACCGCCGCCGATGCTTGAAATATAGATCCCGACCGGACCGGTGGTCACGATGGTGCTGAGCGCGGAACTGGCGGAGACATTCCCCGTGCCGCCGTTGCCACCGTCGCCGCCGTTACCGCCATAGGCATCGTCGGCGTCCCAGCCATCGACCTCACCATAGCCGGCGCCGCCACCGCGACCGCCCTGCGAGGACACCAGAAGACCGACACCCCCGTCCGCGGTGCCACTGGCGTTATAGGTGAAGTAGTGGCCGTCCTTCAGGCTGAGGGTCGCGGTCCCGCCATCGCCGCCCGTACCGCCGACACCACCGTCGGCATCCTTCAGTCCGCCCTTGGATTCCGCCCAGCCGCCATTGCCGCCGGCACCACCGGTGGTGGTAAGCTGGATACCGCGCGCCGCGTTCCGCACGTCCGCATCGGTCGAATCGGACCCAAGCCCCTCGATTGCCTTGGGCGCCTTTCCGCCGGACGCCTTCTGCGCCGTGAAGGAGACATCTCCGCCGTCGCCGCCGTCGCCGCCGTTGCCGCCCGTCGCGTGCTTGTCCGTGTGCTTGGCTTCGTGACCGTAGCTGCCTTTCCAGCCGGTCGTTTCCATCACGACGCCGCTCGGCCCGCTGACCCCGAACCCGCTATCGAGACTGATGGTGGCGTTCAGCGTCGCTCCGGCATCGCCGTCGACGCCGGTCTGGCCGTTCCGGTTCGAACCGGACCAGTCGTCGGGCGCGGGCGTTTCGCCGCCCGGATCCCTGAGATAGATCGCGGGACCGGTCTTCTTTCCGGCATCCGAGCTGTCGGAAGAAGCAAGGTCCGTGGTCAGGCCCTTGAGCGTGAGCGTGTGAACACCGTTCTGGTCATGCACGATGGCGCCGCTCATCGCACCGCTGCAGGTCTCCACCTTGTTGCTGATGCTGCAACCGGCTTCCGCGGGCGTGAGAGCCGTCGCCGACAGAAGCGCGACCGCTAGCGGGACACCCAGGGGACGGAGGGAAGCGCGATTGCGAATGGGAGAGGCAGAGGACACGGGCGCAAGACGGATCATCGATGCAAAACCTGTATTGGCATTCGGACCGAAACGGCCCGTAGAGGCTGGAAAACCCGTCGAGACAAGACGCTTCCCCCGCCGCTTGCCAGAACGATGACGGCCGGAAACGCAGAGGAGGATCAAATCATGAAACAGTTGAAATGCCCGATGCCCCGACGGCCTCGCCCAGTTGCGAGACGACTCGTATGATCTGCCACAAATCTTAAACAACGACTAAACTTTGATTATTTTCAGATACTTATGCGCAAATGCAATCTGACTCTAAGGAAACCGCCAGGACAGCCGAAAGTCGCAACGCGTCGAAATCGAAGAGCCTGCGATTGAGCGAACAGAAACGTCACTTGCCCGCAAGACATCCGGCGCCATCCGCGCGCGTCCGTCCTTGAGTTGCAAAGACGACAGGACATCGGACCTGTCCGCATTCGCGGACAAATGCAGCGCACGGCGCCCTGAACTTGAGAAAAACTTGCCCAACGCCGGCAAGTTCATCGAAACTGGGGAAAGTGCGCTCCGAAGCGGCGCATTCAGATCACTCTGAGGAATGATGTCGGAAAATGGTGGGCGGTGAGAGACTCGAACTCCCGACATCCTCGGTGTAAACGAGGCGCTCTACCAACTGAGCTAACCGCCCGCAGCGGCTGGAGGCAAAAGCCCGTGCCGCGCGTGTGCCTGTTGCGCAGGCCCTTCGGGAGGTGCTTGCGACGAGGCTGAGTGTCTCTTAAGCCGGCGCGGCGGCGATTTCAACAAGCTCTTGCAGCTTCTCCCGTGCCATCGGGCAATGAGACCCCGACAGGCGCGCCCTCAAGCGCCGGCAGTGCCTTCCCGCCCTCTAACGGGCAAGATCGACACCCGCAGGGTCGGACTGCGCTCCTGTGCCCCCTCAGGGCCGTGCTGACGCGCGTTTGCCGCCAGGACGGCGTTCCCAGCCTGAAAGTGCCGACCGGACGCAGGGCCCGCTTTCAACGGCGGAAAGGGCGGCGGGTTTGAAACCGCGGGGCCCCAAACGCGAAGCGGCCCCGCGTGCTTTCGCTCGCAGGGCCGTCACGCAAGTTTCGCGTCGTCGCGTCCTCAGACGTTGACGGCGTCCTTGAGGCCCTTGCCGGCCTTGAACTTCGGCGTCTTGGACGCCGGAATCTGGATCGTCTCGCCCGTGCGCGGGTTGCGGCCTTCGGAGGCTGCGCGCTCGGAAACCGAGAAGTTGCCGAAACCGATGATGCGGACTTCGCCGCCGCTCTTCAGCGTGGTGGTGACGGCGTCGAGCGCGGCGTCAACCGCTTCGCCAGCCTGCGCCTTGGTGAGACCGGTCTTTTCGGCAACAGCGGCGATCAGATCGTTTTTGTTCATGGCAGTCCCTTTCCTGGAAACAGCAGCCCGTCGATTCGTCACAGGCTTCGGCAGGGACACTCATGCGATTTCGGGCGCAAGGCAAGCCGAAAAGGGCAGAAATCCGCGATTTTGTCGCCTTTTTATATGACAAAGGGGCCCCGGCGCGAGCCGGGACCCCTTTTTTGTGCATAACCGGTGGAGTTAATGGGCGACCGGTTTGGCCGCTTCCGCCTGCGCGCGCACCGCTTCGCGGGCCGCATCGGCCGCCGCCTCGTCCCATTCGATGGGCTCCGGCGTGCGCTCCAGCGCCGTCTTGAGCACATCCTCCATGCGCGACACGGGGATGATCTCCAGACCGTTCTTGACGTTGTCAGGGATCTCCGCGAGGTCCTTGGCATTGTCTTCCGGGATCAGCACGGTGGTGATCCCGCCGCGCAGCGCCGCAAGCAGCTTTTCCTTCAGTCCGCCGATCGGCAGGATCCGCCCGCGCAGGGTGATCTCGCCGGTCATCGCCACATGGCGGCGCACCGGAATGCCCGTCATCACGGAAATCACTGCGGTGGCCATGGCAATACCCGCCGAGGGACCGTCCTTCGGTGTCGCACCCTCCGGCACGTGGACGTGGATGTCGCGCTTGTCGAACAACGGCGGCTCGATGCCGAAATCGACAGCCCTGGACCGCACATAGGAGGCGGCCGCGGAAATCGATTCCTTCATCACGTCGCGCAGGTTGCCGGTCACGGTCATCTTGCCCTTGCCCGGCATCATGGCGCCCTCGATGGTCAGCAACTCGCCGCCCACCTCGGTCCACGCCAGCCCGGTGACGACACCGACCTGATCCTCAAGCTCGGCCTCGCCGTAGCGGTAGCGCGGAACGCCCAGGAACTCCTCGACGCACGCCTCGTCGACCGCGATGGTCGACTTCTCGCTCATCAGGATCTCCTTGACCGCCTTGCGCGCCAGGGTCGCCAGCTCGCGCTCGAGATTGCGCACGCCCGCCTCGCGGGTGTAACGCCGGATCACGAGCCGCAGCGCCGCATCCTCGACCTCGAACTCGCCCTCGCGCAGACCGTGGTCCTTGACCGCCTTCGGCAGCAGGTGACGGCGCGCGATCTCGACCTTCTCATCCTCGGTGTAGCCGGCGATGCGGATGATCTCCATCCGGTCCATCAGCGGCGCGGGGATGTTGAGCGTGTTGGCCGTGGTCACGAACATCACGTCCGAGAGATCGTATTCGACCTCCAGATAGTGATCCATGAAGGATGCGTTCTGCTCGGGATCCAGCACCTCCAGCAGGGCCGAGGACGGATCGCCGCGGAAATCCATGCCCATCTTGTCGATCTCGTCGAGCAGGAAGAGCGGATTGGACTTCTTCGCCTTCTTCATCGACTGGATGACCTTGCCGGGCATCGAACCGATGTAGGTCCGCCGGTGGCCGCGGATCTCCGCCTCGTCACGCACGCCGCCCAGCGACATGCGCACGAACTCGCGCCCCGTCGACTTGGCGATGGACTTGCCGAGCGAGGTCTTGCCGACGCCGGGAGGACCGACGAGGCACAGGATCGGCCCCTTGAGCTTGTTGGCGCGCTTCTGCACGGCCAGATACTCGACGATCCGTTCCTTGACCTTCTCCAGGCCATAGTGATCGGAATCGAGCACCGACTGGGCGTGCTTCAGGTCGTGCTTGACCTTGCCCTTCTTGCCCCAGGGAATGCCCAGCAGCCAGTCGAGATAGTTGCGCACCACCGTCGCCTCGGCGGACATCGGGCTCATCTGCTTGAGCTTGCGCATCTCGGCGGTGGCCTTTTCACGGGCCTCCTTGGACAGCTTGGTCTTGGCGATGCGCTCTTCCAGCTCGGCCACCTCGTCGCGGCCTTCCTCGCCGTCGCCGAGTTCCTTCTGGATCGCCTTCATCTGCTCGTTCAGATAGTACTCGCGCTGGGTCTTCTCCATCTGGCGCTTGACGCGCGAGCGGATGCGCTTTTCCACCTGAAGAACGGAAATCTCGCTCTCCATCAGGCCGAGCACGCGCTCAAGCCGTTCCGACACCGAGGTGATGCCGAGAATGTCCTGCTTCTCCGGGATCTTCACCGCAAGATGCGAGGCGATGGTGTCGGCAAGCTTGGAGTATTCCTCGATCTGGCCGACGGCGCCGAGCACCTCCGGCGAGACCTTCTTGTTCAGCTTGACGTAATTCTCGAACTCCGAGATCACCGACCGCGACAGGGCCTCGACCTCGACCGTGTCGCCCTCTTCCTCCTCCAGCGCAACCGCATGGGCCTCGAAGAGGTCGCTGCGGTCGGTGTAGTCGGAAATGCGCGCACGCTTGCCGCCCTCGACAAGCACCTTCACGGTGTTGTCGGGCAGCTTGAGCAGCTGCAGGACAGTGGCCAGCGTGCCGATCTCGTAGATGTCAGACGGCGACGGATCATCGTCGGAGGCGTTCACCTGAGTGGCAAGCAGGATCTGCTTGTCGGCGGCCATCACCTCTTCCAGCGCACGGATGGATTTCTCGCGACCGACGAACAGCGGCACGATCATGTGCGGGAAGACCACGATGTCGCGAAGGGGAAGCACCGGATACAACGTTCCCTCGCCCTCGGGCCGCGCATCGAACTCAGTCATTGGTTTTCCTTTCCTTGCGAACCCGCCGCCCCCAAAAAGAGTAGCGGACACGGACGGGCGCATTGCCGGCTGCGTTGTCGTTCCGCCAGGCACAGCCTGTCGGTTCGATCCGGCCATCGACCGCCGCCCCGTCATGGGCACGCCGGGCGATGCCACGCCACCTGTTGTTTCCTTAGGTGGAGTCGTCCTCGCGCAGTGTCAAGGCGCGCGGGCATATGGTCACCGTGTGTCAACGCCGAGTCTAAGCCCAAAGCCGGCTGATTCGCCGAAAAACCGCGCCGAAACCGCAATCCTTCGGTGGAAATCGTCATTCTTGGTAAGTGTGGCGGGATCGAAGCCGGCAAACCGCCTGACGCTGCGTCTTCAAAGGCCGGCCGCACGCCTCCCCAAGGGGCGCACCCCAAACCAAAAAGCCCCGGCAACGCGCCGGGGCTCCTTGAGACATGCCGGAGCGAAGTCCGACCCGTCCAACGCTCAGGCGCTGGAAACGGATTCTTCCTGCCGGTCTTCGTAGATATAGAGCGGGCGCGCCTCTCCGGTGACGACCTCGGCGGAGATGACCACCTCCTTGACGCCCTTCAGGCCCGGAAGCTCGTACATCGTGTCGAGCAGGATCGTCTCGATGATGGACCGCAGGCCGCGCGCGCCGGTCTTGCGCTCGATGGCCTTGCGGGCGATCGCCTTCAGCGCCTCCTCGTGGAAGGTCAGCTCGACGTTTTCCATGTCGAACAGGCGCTGGTACTGCTTCACCAGGGCGTTCTTCGGCTCGGTCAGGATCTTGACCAGCGCTTCCTCGTCGAGGTCGCCAAGCGTCGCGATCACCGGGAGACGGCCGACGAACTCGGGGATGAGGCCGAACTTCAGCAGATCCTCGGGCTCGAGCTCGCCGAAGAGCTCGCCGGTCTTGCGATCCTCCGGCGCCTCGACATTGGCCTTGAAGCCGATCGAGGTCTTGCGACCGCGTTCCGAGATAATCTTGTCCAGGCCGGCAAAGGCGCCGCCGCAGATGAACAGGATGTTGGTCGTGTCGACCTGCAGGAACTCCTGCTGCGGATGCTTGCGCCCGCCCTGCGGCGGAACCGAGGCAACCGTGCCTTCCATGATCTTCAGCAGGGCCTGCTGCACGCCCTCGCCCGACACGTCGCGGGTGATCGAGGGGTTGTCGGCCTTGCGGCTGATCTTGTCGACTTCATCGATGTAGACGATGCCGCGCTGCGCGCGCTCGACATTGTAGTCGGCCGACTGGAGCAGCTTCAGGATGATGTTTTCCACGTCCTCGCCGACATAGCCGGCTTCGGTCAGCGTGGTAGCATCGGCCATCGTGAAAGGCACGTCGAGAATGCGCGCCAGCGTCTGGGCCAGCAGCGTCTTGCCGCAACCGGTCGGGCCGGCGAGCAGGATGTTCGACTTCGCGAGTTCGACATCGTTGCTCTTGGACGCGTGGTTGAGGCGCTTGTAGTGATTGTGCACCGCGACCGACAGGACCTTCTTGGCAGGTCCCTGACCGATCACGTAGTCGTCGAGGACAGACCGGATTTCCTGCGGCGTCGGAATGCCGTCGCGCGACTTCACCAGCGAGGACTTGTTCTCCTCGCGAATGATGTCCATGCACAACTCGACGCATTCGTCGCAGATAAATACGGTCGGGCCGGCGATCAACTTGCGCACTTCGTGCTGGCTCTTGCCGCAGAAGGAGCAATAAAGCGTGTTCTTCGAATCGCCGCCGCTGGCCTTGGTCATCAGGTAAACCCCGCGTGGTTCGGAAAATCCGGTGATCTTCCGGTCTGTCTTATAACGGAAAACGCGCCCGCGCGCCTTCCTGTCCGGGCTTCGGGCCGTCGGCGAACCCGAAAACCTTCCCGAATGTCACCATGCTTCCACCTTAAAAATCAACATTCGTTTAAGGCAAACGCACGACCCCGGTTTTGCCCGGCATCCGGGCATCTTGCCCGGATGGTTGCTTTCCAACGCTTACTTGGACGCCTCGCCGCCCGCGCCAAGGGTGGCCCGGTCGGTGATCACCTCATCGACGATGCCAAACGACTTCGCCGTCTCGGCCGTCATGAAGTTGTCGCGCTCAAGCGCCGCCTCGACCGCGTCGAGCGACTGGCCCGTGTGCTTCACATAGATTTCGTTCAGCCGCTGCTTCAGCTTCAGGATTTCCTGGGCATGCAGCATGATGTCTGCCGCCTGGCCACGGAAGCCGCCGGAGGGCTGATGCACCATCACGCGGGCGTTGGGCAGCGAGAACCGCATCCCCTTGGCGCCGGCCGCAAGCAGCAGCGACCCCATGGAAGCCGCCTGGCCGATGCACAGCGTCGACACTTCCGGACGAATGAACTGCATCGTGTCGTAGATGGCCAGACCCGATGTCACAAGCCCGCCGGGCGAGTTGATGTAGAGCGAAATCTCCTTGGACGGGTTTTCCGCCTCCAGGTAGAGGAGCTGGGCGCAAATCAGCGTTGCCAGATGATCCTCGACCGGACCGGTCAGGAAAATGATCCGCTCCTTCAAAAGCCGCGAGTAGATATCGAACGCGCGTTCGCCCCGGTTCGTCTGCTCGACGACCATCGGGACAAGAGAGTTCACGGCGAAATCGATAGGATCCTTCATGCCTCGTCCATGCTTTGGCGGAGCGCCCCTGCCCGTCGGTGCCGGCACATCGTGCCTTTCGCGATCGGACCCCGCGGCCGGTGTGCGACGGGTGGTGCGCTCTCGGTCTCGGTCTGAGTCGAAAAAAGCGACACCCATTCATAGGGGATGTCGCCTCGATCCGAAAGATAGGTGCTGATGAGACACCGACAAGGGTTAAGAACGCCTCTGCCCCTGCACGACCGGTCCGCCCCGCTCCGCCCGAGCGGGCGAAGCGGAACGGCCGTGTCCTGACGTCCGCGAAACTTATGCCGCGGCGTCGTCCTCGTCCTCGGCCATCAGCTCTTCCTTGGTCACCGTCTTGTCGGTGACGTTGGCGAGCTCGAGGATATAGTCGACGACCTTCTCTTCGTAGATCGGCGCCTGGATGCTGGCGAGGGCCTGCGGGTTGCTCCGGTAATATTCGAAGACTTCCTTTTCCTGCCCCGGGAACTGGCGAACGCGCTCGTAGAGGGCCTTCTGGACCTCCTCGTCGCTCACCTTCACCTCGTTGCGGTCGCCGACCTCGGACAGAACCAGGCCGAGACGCACACGACGTTCCGCGATCTTGCGGTATTCGGCGCGGCTCTCTTCCTCGGAGACGCCCTCGTCCTCGAAGGTCTTGCCTTCGCGCTGCATGTCCGCCTCGACCTGGCGCCACACGCCGTCGAACTCGGACAGCACCAGCCGCTCGGGCAGGTCGAAGGTGTAGATCTCGTCGAGCTTGTCGAGAAGCTGACGCTTGACCTTTTGACGGGTCATCGCGCCATACTGGCTCTCGATCTGGCCGCGGATGATCTCCTTGAGCTTGTCCAGCCCCTCAAGACCCAGACCCTTGGCGAACTCGTCGTCGATCTTCAGCTCGCCCGGAGCCTGGACTTCCTTGACGACGATGTCGAAGGTCACCGGCTTGCCGGCGAGATGCTTGGCCGGATAGTCCTCCGGGAAGCTGACCTCGATGGTCTTCTCGTCGCCTGCTTTCAGACCGACGAGCTGCTCCTCGAAGCCCGGAATGAACTGCTTGGAGCCGATCACCAGCTGCCCATTCTCGTCGGCGCCGCCCTCGAAGGGCTCGCCGTCGAGCTTGCCGACATAGCTCATCTGCACGCGGTCGCCGTCAGCCGCCGCACCGTCCTTGGTCTCGAACGGCTTGTTGTTCTCGGCGATCTGCTTGATCTGCTCGTCGACTTCCGACTCGTCGATCTCGACGACCGGGCGCTCGATCTCGAGCGTCTTGAAGTCGATGATCTCGAATTCCGGCAGGATGTCGTAGCTCATCGTGTAGGCGATGTCCGACGATCCCGAGAGGATCGCTTCCGCGTCCTCTTCCGGCAAATCGATTTCGGGCTGCAGAGCCGGCTTCTCATTGCGTTCCTCGACCGCCTTGCGGGTGGTCTCGGTGATCATTTCATTGATGATCTCGGCGGTGGCCTGACGGCCGTACATCCGCTTCATGTGGCCCATCGGCACCTTGCCCGGCCGGAAGCCGTTGATGCGGACCTTGCCCTTGAGATCTTCGAGATATGTATCGAGGCGGCTTGCAAGCTCAGACGCCGGAATGACGACTTTCAGTTCGCGTTTCAGCCCCTCGGCCAGCGTTTCGGTTACCTGCATGGTCGTGTGCTTCGTCCTTGCTCGAGAACGTCTTTCCGACAGCTCGTTTGAAAATGGCGCCCAGTTATCGGGCTTGCTTCGGGTTCAGGCTCGACGTGGTGCGGGCGGAGGGACTTGAACCCCCACGGCTTGCGCCACCAGAACCTAAATCTGGCGTGTCTACCAGTTCCACCACGCCCGCGACGTGCAAAAGGCGCCCAAAACCGAGGCGCGGCCTCTATAGCACCCCGTTTGAGCGGGTCAAAGGAAAATCCGGGCCCCCGAAGATGCATGTCGGCTAACCGCTTCACAGCGCTCAGGACGGGGAAAAACCGCCCTCCTGGCGCGGCAAATCGGCGATCACCCCGCGAAGCGCCGGCTCGAGGTCCTCCGCCGTCATGGCCACGCCGCAGGCCGTCCCCGCCGCCCCGTGCAGCCAGACGGCCATCGCAGCCGCCTCGAAGGCGGGCATGCGCTGCGCCAGCAATCCCGTCACGATGCCGGCCAGAACATCGCCGGATCCTGCCGTCGCAAGCCAGGGCGGGGCATTGTCGTTGATCGCGGCCCGCCCGTCCGGCGCGGCGATCACCGTGTCGGCGCCCTTCAGGATGACAACGGCCCCGCTGCGCTGCGCGGCCCTGCGCGCCCGCTCGAGCTTCGACGGCACCTGTGCCGCGTCGAGATCGGGGAAAAGCCGGGCAAATTCGCCCGTATGCGGCGTCAGCACAACGCCCCCCGAACCGTCCCCGCCATCCCTCTTCGCGGCATGTGCGGCCAAAAGGGCAAACAGCGCGGTCGGATCTTCGGCGAACACGGTCAGCGCATCGGCATCGAGCACCACGGACCGCTGTGCGGCGCCGGAGGCCGACAGGCACGCCTCCACCAGCGCGCGGGTCTTCTCCCCCACGCCCGCGCCCGGCCCGATGGCCACCGCATTGAGCCGCGGATCGCGGAGAACCTCGGCAAGCCCCTCCGCCCCCTTGAAGGATTGGACCATCACGGCGGTCAGATGCATGGCATTGACCAGCGCCGCCGACGGCGGTGTCGCCACCGTCACCAGCCCCGCGCCCGCGCGCAAGGCGGCGCTTGCAGCAAGCCGCGCCGCGCCTGTGGACAACGCCGGCCCGGACACGACCACCGCATGGCCGCGGCCGTATTTGTGGCCCTCCGGCTGCGGCGGACGATGAGCCTGCGCCCAAATCCCCGGACCATTGCGAAAGGTCTGTGCGCCGATCGTGACAAGCACGGTCTCCGGGATGCCGATGTCGACGCATTCGACCGGCCCGCACAACAGCCGCCCCGGCAACAGCAGATGACCCGGCTTCAGCCGGAAGAAGGTGATGGTGCGCGTCGCCTTCAGCGCGCATCCCATGACCTGGCCGCTCGCCCCGTTGACCCCCGACGGCAGATCGACCGCGAGCACCGGCACGCCGCTGTCGCCGAGCCGCCGAACCACGGTTTCGGCCAGGCCTGACAGCGGACGGTCGAGCCCCGCCCCGAACAGCGCGTCGACCACCAGGCCCGCGCCGGAAAGTGCCGCCGCCAGCGCCTGGTCGTCGAGCGATTCGGCGCGCACGCCGCCGGCCTCCATGCGCTCCAGCGCAAAGGCCGCATCTCCGGAGATTCGCGCCCGCTCGCCGAGGAGCAAAACCGCGACCCGATAGCCGCGCTGGCGCAGGAAGCGCGCCGCGACAAAGCCGTCGCCGCCGTTGTTGCCCGGCCCGGCGAGCACCAGCACGGTCGCCTCGTGGCGCACCATCCGGCAGGCGGTATCGGCCACCGCCCGCCCGGCGCTGGTCATGAGGTCGATGCCGGCGATCCCGCCGTCGATCGTCAACCGGTCGGCCTGGCCCATCTCGGCCGGAGTGAGAAGAACGCTCACGCAGCCTCCCCCGATCCGCCGGCCAGAACCACTTCCTGCGGCTCAGACAGCTCGATCAGGTTGCCGTCGGGATCGCGGATATAGACGGAGCGAAGCGGCGACCACGCCCCGGTGCGCGACACCGGCCCCTCCTCGATCGGCACGCCGGCCAGCTCGAGCCGGGCGATCACCGCATCGAGCGCCTCCACGAGAAAGCACAGGTCTCCCGAGCCGGGCGTCGGGCGATGGGCCGCGGGCGAAAACTCCGCCCCCGCGACATGCAGGTTGATCTTCTGGGCGCCGAAACGCAGCGCCCGGCGTCCGCCGCCGAAGATCACCTCTTCCATGCCGAGCACGCCGCAATAGAAAGCGACCGTCTCGTCGAGATCCGACACGGTCAAAACGATATGGTCGAGGGACGAAATGCGCATGTCTTCCTCCTGCCGTCCTGGCCCCCGCACGCCCGCCGCCCCGGGCGGGAAGGCGCCCGCGCGGCACACCGCGGGCGCGGGCTTTCGGATCCTGGCCGAAGTGTCGCCCCAAGCGCCAGCTGAACGCAACACGCGGCCCAGGAGATGCAACCGGCCGCCCGCCTGAAGCACAGGAGATATGTCTAATTTTTGTGCATACTGCCCCTTTATGATGCACAATCGACAAGCCGACCGCCGCAAGTCTCTGGAATCCGCGCGTCAACTGCCCGAAATGCGGGCTGTTTTTTCCGCAGGCGAGGTTGGCACGCCGCGTGCTACTTAGACGGAAGCCCGGGCCGGCAACGGCCGGCATTTCTTAAACGAGCGACGCGAAATGGCGGAGGCGATGAAGAAAATCGAGGCAATTATCAAGCCGTTCAAGCTTGATGAGGTCAAGGAGGCCCTCCAGGAGGTTGGTCTCCAGGGCATCACCGTGACCGAGGCCAAGGGCTTCGGTCGCCAGAAAGGCCACACCGAACTCTATCGCGGCGCCGAATACGTGGTGGACTTCCTTCCCAAGGTCAAAGTCGAGATCGTCCTGACCGACGACCTGGTCGACAAGGCCGTGGAAGCCATCCGCAACGCGGCACAGACGGGCCGCATCGGCGACGGAAAGATCTTCGTCTCCACGGTCGAGGAAGCCGTGCGCATTCGCACCGGCGAAACCGGCACGGACGCCATCTAGGACGGGTCCCGTCCGACCTCCCTGCCGCCGGACAACGCGTGCCGGCGGCCACTTCACCCAACTGGTTACTCAAGAACGACAGGGAAGCACTACATGACGAGCGCCACTGACATTCTCAAGGAAATCAAGGAAAAGGACATCAAGTTCGTTGACCTTCGCTTTTCCGATCCGCGCGGCAAGATGCAGCATGTGACCATGGACGCAGGCCTTGTCGACGAAGACATGTTCGCCGAGGGCGTGGCGTTCGACGGCTCCTCCATCGCCGGCTGGAAGGCGATCAACGAGTCCGACATGATGCTGGTGCTCGATCCCGAATCCGCCCACGTCGACCCGTTCTTCGCGCAGTCCACGATGGCGATCATCTGCGACGTCGTCGACCCGGTCTCGGGCGAAGCCTACAACCGCGACCCGCGCACGACCGCCAAGAAGGCCGAGGCCTACATGAAGTCGCTCGGCATCGGCGACACCGTGTTCGTCGGCCCGGAAGCGGAATTCTTCATCTTCGACGACGTCCGTTTCTCGTCTGACCCCTACAACACCGGCTTCCAGATCGACAGCACCGAACTGCCGTCGAACATGGGTTCGGAGTATGACACGGGTAACCTCGGCCACCGTCCGCGCACCAAGGGCGGCTACTTCCCGGTTCCGCCGATCGACAGCTGCCAGGACATCCGCTCCGAGATGCTGACGGTCCTCACCGAGATGGGCGTCACCGTCGAAAAGCACCACCACGAGGTGGCCGCGGCCCAGCACGAGCTCGGTATCAAGTTCGACACGCTGACCCGCAACGCCGACAAGATGCAGATCTACAAGTACGTCGTGCATCAGGTCGCCCATGCCTACGGCAAGACGGCAACCTTCATGCCCAAGCCCGTCTTCGGCGACAACGGCACCGGCATGCACGTCCACCAGTCGATCTGGAAGGACGGCGCCCCGGTCTTCGCCGGCAACCAGTATGCGGATCTCTCCGAGACCTGCCTCTACTACATCGGCGGCATCCTGAAGCACGCCAAGGCGCTGAACGCCTTCACCAACCCGTCGACCAACTCCTACAAGCGTCTGGTCCCGGGCTATGAGGCACCGGTCCTGCTGGCCTATTCGTCGCGCAACCGCTCGGCGTCCTGCCGCATTCCGTTCACCTCCTCGCCGAAGGCAAAGCGCGTCGAGGTCCGCTTCCCGGATCCGTCCGCGAACCCGTACCTGTGCTTCGCGGCGCTTCTGATGGCCGGCCTCGACGGCATCAAGAACAAGATCCATCCGGGCGACGCGATGGACAAGAACCTCTACGACCTGCCGGCCGAAGAGCTGAAGGACATCCCGACCGTCTCCGCCTCCCTGCGCGAAGCGCTGGAAGCCCTGGACGCGGACCGCGACTTCCTGAAGGCCGGCGGCGTCATGGACGACGACCAGATCGATGCCTACATCGAGCTGAAGATGGAAGAGAACATGCGGTACGAAATGACCCCGCATCCGGTCGAATACGACCTGTACTACTCCGTCTAAGACGTGTCCCCGCCCCTTGCGGGCGGGACCAGAAACACGAAACCCCCGGCGGGAAACCGCCGGGGGTTTTTGTTTGTGGAGAGTTTCCCCTCAAACCAGCGCGATCACCCGGCTGGGGCCGCCGGTGGCGCCCTTGATCTTGGGCGCGCCGACGACCAGCGTCGCGCCGGTGGCCGGCACCTCATCAAGGCCGGCGAGGCACTCAATGCCCCAGCGGTTCGTCGGCAGCCAGGCGTAATGGGTGTCGAAGGTTTTTGAGGCGCCGTGGTCGAGCGACAGCGTGTCGACCGCCATGCCGACCACGCCCTTTTCCATCATGTACATCGCCGCTTCCTTGGAAAAGCCGGGGAAATGCATGACGCCGTCGGCGTCGGCGTTGCGGAACTTGTCGCTTGCCACATGCGCGGCCCAGCCGGAGTTCATCGCGACGCACCCGCCCTCGGGCAGCGGACCATGGGCGTCCTCATGCGCCTTCAGATCCTCCACGCTCACCTGATAGTCCGGGTCGGCCTCTGCCTTTTCCCGCACGTCGACCACGGCAAGCGGCACGACGAGCTGGTCGAGCGCGATCTCGTCCGACGTCCTGCCGTCGGCGGAAAAATGGATCGGCGCATCGAGATGCGTGCCGGTGTGTTCCACCAGATGCCACTTGTACATGTTGAAGCCGTCGGTCTCGAAGGACGCCATGCGTTCCATCTCCAGTCCCGGCTGGCCGAAATAGGTCGGAAACTCCGGCATAAGGTCGTGGGTCAGATCAACGGCCCTGGAAAAATTCATCGCCTGCGCCTGAGCCGCGCGCGGCGGCGGAAAGGCGGTGAAGGCCGCCGCGCCGGCCGCAACTCCGGCAACCCCTTTCAGCAAACCGCGCCGGCTCAGGCGTTGCGCGACGGTTTCCTGACATCCTGGAACACACATGCTGCTCACTCCTCTGGTTATCGTTCCCAATCATCCTAGGCTGCAAAGGAGCGCAGGCACAATCGCCGGCGCCATCTGGAGACAGCCGGAGACGTCATCTCCCCTTGCACCCCGGCGCATTTGACGCCATTGATCCGCCCATGTTGCAGATCACCGACCTCACCTATCGCATCGCCGGGCGCACGCTCCTCGAAAACGCCAGCGTCACGCTTCCCGCAGGCTCGAAAGCCGGCTTCGTCGGCCGCAATGGCGCGGGCAAGTCGACGCTGTTTCGCCTGATCACGGGAGAGGCAGCACCCGAAAGCGGCGAGATCCAGATGCCTCGCGGCATCCGCATCGGCCAGGTCGCCCAGGAGGCGCCGGGAACCGAGCAATCGCTGATGGAGGTGGTGCTGGCCGCCGACACGGAACGCGCCCAGCTGCTCGCCGAGGCCGAAACCGCGACCGATCCGCATCGCATCGCCGAGGTGCACACGCGGCTTGCCGACATCGATGCCCATACCGCCGAGGCGCGCGCGGCGCGCATCCTGTCGGGTCTCGGCTTCGATACGGAAGCGCAGATGCGCCCCTGCTCCGCCTTTTCCGGCGGCTGGCGCATGCGCGTCGCGCTCGCCGCGGTGCTGTTTTCCGAGCCCGACCTGCTGCTCCTCGACGAGCCGACCAACTATCTCGACCTGGAAGGCACCCTGTGGCTGGAGAACTATGTCTCCCGCTATCCGCATCAGGTGCTCCTGATCAGCCATGACCGCGACCTTCTCAACAAGGCGGTCGATTCCATCGTGCATCTCGACCAGCTCAAGTTGACGTTCTACCGCGGCGGCTTCGACAGCTTCGACCGCCAGCGCCGCGAGGCGATGATGCTGCAGGAAAAGAGCCGCGAGAAGCAGGAAGCCCAGCGCAAGCACATGCAGGCTTTCGTCGACCGCTTCCGCGCCAAGGCGAGCAAGGCCCGCCAGGCGCAGTCGCGGCTGAAGATGCTGGAGAAGATGGAGCCGATCGCCGGCATTCGCGGCGCCGAGGCGCTGCCGATCTCCTTCCCCGCCCCCGTCGGCACCCTCGCCCCGCCGATCATCCGCCTCGACAACGTTTCGGCCGGCTATGGCGACACCACGGTGCTGTCGAATCTGGCGCTCAACATCGACAACGACGACCGCATTGCGCTTCTCGGCGCCAACGGCAACGGCAAGTCGACCTTCGCCAAGCTGATCGCCGGCCGGCTCAAGGAGCAGTCGGGCACGATCACCCGCGCCAAGAAGATGAATGTCGCCTTCTTCGCCCAGCACCAGCTCGACGATCTCGTTCCCGCCGACAGCCCCGTGGCCCATGTGCGCAAGCTGATGCCGGACGCGGCCGAATCCAAGGTCCGCTCGCGCGTCAACCGCTTCGGCCTGCCGACCAGCCGCATGGACACGCCCGCCCAGGATCTCTCGGGCGGCGAGAAGGCCCGCCTGCTGCTCGGCCTTGCGACCTTCGAGGGGCCGCATCTGCTGATCCTCGACGAACCGACCAACCACCTCGACATCGAAAGCCGCGAGGCGCTGATCCAGGCGGTCAACGAATATGAAGGCGCGGTGATCCTGATCTCGCACGACCGGCATCTGGTGGAGGCCTGCGCCGACCGGCTCTGGCTCGTCGCCAATGGCGGCGTGTCGAGCTTCGAAGGCGACATGGAGGACTACCGCCGGCTGATCCTGCAAAAGGACCGGCCGAACAAGACCGGCAAGGCGAAACAGGCCGCCGCCGACGCTGCCGCCGCCGAGGAAGCGGCGAAACCGGAGGAGCCGGAAGACCCGCGCAGCGCCCAGGAGCGGCGCAAGGATGCCGCCGAACGCCGCTCGCGGCTTGCGCCCTTGCGCAAGGAGATCAAGGCGGCGGAAGCGGAAATCGCGCGGATCCAGTCGAAAATGGAGAAGCTCGACGCAGCTCTCGCCGATCCGGACTTTTTCCTGAAGGACGCCGAGCGTGCCTCGAAGTTCGTCAAGGAACGCGCGTTTCTGGAAAAGAAACTCGCCAAGACGGAGCAAGGCTGGCTGGAGCTGTCCGCCGAATACGAAGGGGCGACAACCGGAGCGTGAACCGGAAATGCATGACGAAGTCGACTAAAAGACAACACATTTCGTTGTGACGGTGTTCGCAATTCTGCCGCTAGGCAGGGATTCGCCTAACAACACCGAAGGATTCGTCATGGCTCGAAAGTCGACCCTCCTCGTCTCGTCCGTCTGCGCGGCCGCTCTCACGGTCGCCCCGACATTCCTGACCGACGTCGCGCCCGATACGCTGTCCGGCTGGAGCGCATATGCCAACAACGGCAATGGCAATGGCGGCGGCAATGGAAACGGTGGCGGTAACGGAAACGGCAATGGCGGCGGCAACGCCGGCGGCAACGGCAAGGGTGGCGGATCCGCAAGCGCAGGCGCAAGCCGCGGGTCGCAGGGCAATGGGTCGGCCCGCTCCCAGGCCGCCCACGCTTCCTCCCCTCAGAAGAACAACGGCAACGGCGTTGGCAATGGCGTCGGCGGCGCGGTGAATTCGGCCGGCCAGGGCGTCGCCAACTTCATCGGCGGACTTTTCGGCGGCAAGCAAAAGCCGGCACAGCAGCAGTCCAAGGCAACGAAGGCCCGCAACGCGACGCCGCGCGGCCAGGAGGTTGCCGCCGTGCGCGCCGAAATCCGCAACGTGAAAGCAACGCCGGCATCCAAGCCGCGCGAGCGCAATCTCAACGCCAAGCTGGGCGGCCTGAACTCGCTCAATCGCAACGTAAACGCCTATCTGAACGCCAACGACCCGCGCATGGTCACCATCCGCGAGTTCATCGGCAACTCGATCGACTACGAGAATGCGCTGAGCGACATCGAGACGCTCGAGCGGACCGTCGCCGAGGCGCGCGAGGCCCTCGACACCGCCCTTTCCGGCATCGACCCGAGCGACGACTACTCCTATGAGGGCAAGTCGCTTTCGGAGCTGAACGAACGTCTTGGCGAGCTGAACGACATCGACCAGACGACCTTAAGCGAGACCGAGGTCGAGACGCTCGAAGCCGAGATCTCCGCGCTGGAAAGCGCGCTCTCCAGCGAAACCGCGGAGACGCTCTCCAAGTCGGAAGCCGAGCTGGCCGAACTTGAAGGCAAGATCGACGACCTGGAAGCGGCGGCCTCCGACGAGGCGCTTGCCGAAGCGCTCAAGGACATGTCCAATCCGGGCAAGAACGCCGGAACCGACCCGGATGCGGAGATCGATCCGGAAGTGCTCGAATGGGCCAAGGAGGTTCTCGGCGTCGGCGAGCTCGACGGCCGCATCGACGAGGTCCGCGCGATTCGCGAGGCGGAAGAGACCAACACCGACGGCTAAGGCCGGTCGCAGGTCTCACCAGTTTCCGACAAAGAAAGCGGCGGGGCTCAGACCCCGCCGCTTTTTTTCGTGGTGCCTAATGAAGGGTGACAGTCTCGCCCTCACCCCGGCTTCACATAGACCGCGCGGATGTGCGGGATGATGCGGTCGCCCTTTTGCACGTCATAGGCAGACGAGTCGATGAGGCGAAGGCCGGCCCGCTCGAACTCCGCCAGTTCCGACGGCGAAAGCGGCCACGGCGGTCCGGAGGTCTCCGCGCCGTCCGCGCGCGAGCGGGTGATGACGAGAAGTCGGCCGCCGGGCCTCACCAGATCGGCGAGCGCCTGATAGGAAGCTTCGCGCAAGTCGCCATGCAGCGCCTGCACCGTGTAGCACTCGTGAACGAGATCGAAGCCGCCGATCCAGTCGGCCGGCGGCGGGGAGAAGAGATCGGCGGCGGTATAGCGCACCGGCGATCCGGGAAACCGCTGGCGTGCCCACTCCACGGCCTTTTCGGACAGGTCAAAGGCGGTTGTGTCACAGCCCGCTTCGGCCAGCGCCTCGGCGTTGTCGCCAAGCCCGCATCCGACGTCGAGCGCCCGCGCTCCCTCGCCCGGATTGTCGGAAAGCCAGTCGACAAGCGCGGGTTTGGGCGCCAGATCCGCCCAGGGAACGGCGGCCGGGTCGTCTCCGGCCGTCTCGTAGACGGCCTCGAACCAGGACGCACGGTCGTCCCGGTCGCCGCCCTTGGCGCCGAAGAGCGCGTCGAGCCGGTCCCGCGCCGCGTCCCGCCGGCGGGCGAACTCCGCATCGGTGCCGGTCGCGGCCGGCCGGTCGCTCATGCCTTTTTCTGCCATCGTCCATCGTCCGTCTGCTGCCAGTAGGTCAACGCGTGGCCGGCTGCCTTCAGGGCCTTCCACTGCTGCCGCGCGTCGGAGACCGCCGCCTCGTCATTGCCATCAAACAGGAAGACGCCGCGTGCATAGGGCGACAGGTCGGGCGCCGTCGCACGATCGACCAGAAAGCGGACGCTCGCACCATTCGGATTGTCCGGCCCGTCGGTGAGGAAAACCGGCTGGCGGTCGGCCTCGCCGTCACTCGCCGTGCCATGCGGCAGGAAGGAGTCGTCGCGGTAGCTCCACAGCAGCGAATCGAGCGCCGTCACCCGCTCCGCCGAGCCCGCCTGCACGACGACACGCCAGTCGCGTTGCAGACATGTCTCCAGGAGGCCGGGAAGGACATCTTCCAGCGGCTTGAGCGTCAGATGGTAAAAAAGCACTTCCGTCATAAGCACCTGGCCGTTGAGACACGACGCGGAGGCGGCCGCCGCGCGGCTGCGACTGTGCGCCAGGTGCGGCCAATGCGCAACAGGTGCCACCCATGTGACGCGCGCCCGGAATGCGGCTTTGCTTTCCGCTCAATTCCTCATTAACCGTTTCCCAACTTCGGGCCGGCACTCTGGCGGCCGGGATGAGATCGACGCGAAAGCGGCACGCCTGTGGCACGGATCACAGCCAGTGCACGGCGCGCGAGGCACGATAGACGAACGTTCGGGCACAGGCGTGCCGGACATGCGGGAGACGAGATTTATGGCCGTGCGGATTGCCCTGTTTTTCGGACTTGTTCTTGGCCTTGCCGGCGTGACGACGGCCATGGGCACGGTCGTGAGCGAACCCACCGGCAGCTGCGTCGCCTACAAGACCTGCTGAGACGCGCGACCCCGAAACAGGCCCGATACGGGCCGTTTCCCGAAGCCGATACCGAAAACCCGCCGAAACGGCGGGTTTTTTTGTGCATGCCGGAACAGGGAANCGCCCCGCATGGCCGAAGAGCGGGCGGCGGCGGGCCGTGCCGCCGCCGCCGCGGTCCCGGTTATTTTTCGTAGTGCTCGCGGACCAGACGGTCGAGCAGCCGCACGCCGAAGCCCGACGCCCAGCCCTTGCTGATCTCCGTCTTCGGGCTGCCCATTGCCGTGCCGGCGACATCGATATGCACCCACGGCACGTCATTGACGAAGCGCTGCAGGAATTGCGCCGCCGTGATCGACCCGGCGGTGCGTCCGCCGGTGTTCTTCATGTCGGCATTGGGCGTATCGATGAGCTTGTCGTACTCCTTCGACAGCGGCAGCCGCCAGACCTTCTCGTCGGTTGCCTCCCCCGCCTCGGCCAGACGGCCGACCAGTTCGTCGTTGTTGGAGAAGACGCCGGCATGCTGGTTGCCGAGCGCCACGATGATCGCGCCGGTCAGCGTTGCCAGATTGATCATGAAGGCCGGCTTGAAGCGGTCCTGCGTGTACCAGAGCGCATCGGCCAGCACGAGACGGCCTTCCGCGTCGGTGTTGATGATCTCGATGGTCGCGCCGGACATGGCGGTGACGATGTCGCCGGGCCGCTGGGCACGCCCGTCCGGCATGTTTTCCACCAGGCCGATCACGCCGATGACATTGGCCTTGGCCTTGCGGGCGGCGAGCGCATGCATCAGGCCGGTCACGGCGGCCGCGCCGCCCATGTCGCCCTTCATGTCCTCCATGCCGCCGGCCGGCTTGATCGAGATGCCGCCGGTGTCGAAGACGACGCCCTTGCCGACGAAGGCGACCGGCTGGTCGTCCTTCTTGCCGCCGTTCCAGCGCATGATCACCAGACGCGGCGGATGTTCCGAGCCCTGGGCGACGCCGAGAAGCGCGTTCATCTTCAGCTTCTTCATAGCCTTTTCGTCGAGGATCTCGACCTCGACGCCGAGCTTGGACAGCTCTTCGGCACGGCTGGCGAACTCGAGCGTCGTCAGCACGTTGGCCGGCTCGTTGACGAGATCGCGGGCCAGCAGCGTGCCGTCGCTGACGGCGTCCGCCGTCTCCCAGGCCTTCTTCGCGGCCTTGGGGTCGGCAATACCGATTGCAAACTTCTTCGTCTTCGCCGGCGTATCGTCGCTCGGCTTGGTCTTGTAGCGGTCGAAGCTGTAGGCGCGCAGCTTGGCGCCCATCGCGAAGGCGGCCGCCAGGTCGGCGTCGACATCGCCGCTGGGAAGCTCGAAGAGAACCTCCGCCGCCTCCGCGCTGCCGAGCGCGCCCATCACCACGCCGCCGAGCACGGACCAGTCGGTTTCGCCAAGATCGGCGACCGCGGAGGCTTTGCCGAGGCCGACAACGACCAGACGGTCGAGCTCGAGCCCGGCCGGGGCGATCAGGTCGAGCACCGTGTTGATCTTGCCGGTGAAGCCGCCGGTGGCCGCGGCACGCGCCAGCAGGCCGTCGGCCCCCGACAGCACGGCCGACGCCGTCGGTCCGACATTCAACGCATCATCGGCAAAAACGACGAGGGTTCCCTTGGATGGTGCGGAGAGCTTGGAAAAGGAAATTTTCGGAAGCAAGACGAAACCTCTTGGTTACACGATGCGTGAAGGCGCTCGGCAACCGGACATCGCGTTCGCGACAGGCCCGAGCGCACTGGAATCCGCCGGTTCGTCCGGTCGCGCGGCGCGCCCGGTGATCCGAGGGTTGACGATACAATGGTGCCAGTTTCGGCCCACGGCAAGCGCGCGGGCACGGTAAGGAGCTGTTAACCCTTTTTCTTCTCGTAGTATTTACCTAAACTGCCGCTTAATCGAGAAGCTGGCCTCCCGGCGGTGCGCAAGGGTATGCATCGTCCCGGCTACGAAACCGAACGGCATCCTTATCCTGCCGACCACGTTCAACACGGACCTGATGACAACCTTCGAGCGCTATGTCCTGCGACGCCTCACGGCGGCTTTCGCGCTGACCCTCGTCGCGCTGGCCGGCGTTGTGTGGGCAACGCAGGCCTTGCGCCAGCTCGATCTCGTCACCTCCAAGGGCCAGACCATCGTGCAGTTCATCGGCATGACCTTGCTGGNGATGCCGTTCCTGCTGCTGGCGATCGCCCCCTTCGCGCTGCTGATCGCACTGATTGTCGTGCTCAATACCCTGTCGAACGACAGCGAACTGATCGTGATCAACGCCTCGGGCGCGTCCCGCACCGTGTTGATGCGCCCGGTCGTGGTCTTTGCCATTTTCGTCAGCCTGTTCTGCGCCACGCTGTCCCTGTCGCTCGCCCCGCTCGGGCTGAGTGCGCTGCGCGACGAGATCACGCGGGTCAGGGTCGACCTCGTCGCCAACATCGTGCGCCCGGGACGGTTCATCGGCATCGAGGACGGCCTGACCTTCCACATCCGCAACCGCAGCGGCGACGGCCAGCTCGATGGTCTGCTGATGCATGACGACCGCGCCGAGGACACCGTCTTCACCTATGAGGCGGCCCGCGGCCGAATCGTGGAGGCGGCGGGGCGCACCCTGCTGGTGATGCAGGACGGCACGATCCAGCGCCGCACCCGCGCCACCGGCGCGATCTCCATCGTGCGCTTCCAGTCCTATGCCTTCGACCTGTCGAACATGGTCCCCTCGGGTCGCGCCGCCGTCTACAAGGCGAGCGAGCGCTCGCTGGCGGATCTGATCGCGCCTGCCGCCGACGATGCCTATGCGCGCGACAACCGCGCCCGGCTCGTGGCCGAACTGCACGACCGGCTGAGCCAGCCGCTCTATCCGCTTGCCTTCGCGCTGATCGTCTTCGTCTTCGCCGGCCAGCCGAAGACCACGCGCCAGAATCGCACGCTGGCAACGCTTGCCGCGCTTGTCCTGGCAATCCTGCTCAGGAGCGCCGGCTTCGGGGTTCTGACGCTGGTGCCGGCCATGCCGTCGGCGCGTTTCGCGCTCTATGCCCTGCCGCTCGCCGCCATGGCCCTGTGCGCCTGGGCCATAGCCGCCGAACGCAAGCCGGCCTGGTTCCGCAAGCTGTCGGAGGCGCTCGAGCTTGCCGTCGAACGCGCTGAAATCCGCCTGCGCAAACTGCGCGGCCACCATCCGAACGAGGCGGCCTGACATGGAACGGGGTCTCGTCGGACATACGCTCGCGGTCTATCTCTCGCGCAAGTTCCTGAGCGCGATCCTAGGACTGTTCGCGCTCGCGGCCATCCTGATCTTCCTGTTCGACGTGCTGGAGTTGCTGCGGCGCAGTTCGGGGCAGGACGGCGCGACGCTGGCGCGCATCGGCCTGATCTCGATCCTGCGTGTGCCGCAGCTGATGGAGCAGGTGCTGCCCTTCGCCGTCCTGTTCGGCGCGATCGCCGCCTTCCTCGCCCTCAGCCGCAAGCTGGAGCTTGTCGTCGCACGCGCCGCCGGCGTGTCCGTCTGGCAATTCACCGCGCCGGCGATTCTGGTGGGCCTTGGCCTCGGCATTGCGGCGGTGACGATCTACAATCCGCTCGCGGTGATCCTGCGCGAACAGTCCGACGAGATCGCCTCGGGGCTGTTCAGCAGCGAACAGAACTTCCTGCTGCAGACGACCGGGGAAATCTGGCTGCGGCAGGACGGCACGGACGGCGAATCGGTGCTCCACGCCAAACAGACGATGGACGGCGGCACCCGGCTTCTCGGCATCACCCTGTTCACCTTCGACCGCTCCGCCCGTTTTTCCGAGCGCGTCGAGGCGCGCGAGGCCCTGCTTGAGGACAAGCGCTGGCGTTTGAGCGATGCGACAGTCTATTCGACCACCGGCGATCCGAGCACCCACGCCACCTATTACGTCTCCACCTATCTCACCCCGACGGAGGTGCGCGAGAGCATTGCGGCGCCCGAATCCATCGGCTTCTGGGACCTGCCGCGTGTGATCGAATTGTCACAGCGCGCAGGTCTTCCGGCCTACCGGTATTCCTTGCAGTATCAGACACTTCTCGCGCGACCCGCACTTCTGGCCGCAATGATCCTGATTGCGGCCTGCGTTTCGCTTCGGGTTTCGCGGATGGGGGGCGTCGGCAGACTGATTCTGGGTGGAATCCTCGCCGGGTTCGTGCTTTACGTTCTGTCGGAACTGGGAAAGGATCTGGGCGGCGCGGGAATCGTGCCCCCGGTCGTTGCCGCTTGGGCGCCAGGAGTGTTTGGAGTTCTGATGGGGTTTACGATCCTCTTGCATCTGGAGGACGGCTGATGGCCGTGGCCGGTCCTTTGCAGACGGCTCGTAGCACCCGTGCAACCGCTGCCGGGCGCAGCCGGCTGACCGCGCGCATGCTGCGCGGTACGGCGCTGGCCGGTCTCAGCGCCCTTGCGTTCGCGATTTTCGCCGACCTGATCGCCGCGCCGGCCCGGGCGCAGGACAACGTCCTCGATGCCCTCGGCACCCAGGTCGACCCGGCCGAGCCGCTGCTGCTGGAAGCGACCGAACTGCGCTACGACTTCGACCGGGACCGGATTTCCGCCATCGGCAACGTGCAGATCTACTACGGCGGCAACACCGTGGAGGCAGAGCGGGTCGTGTTCGACCGGCGCAACAATCGCCTGCGCGCGGAAGGCAACGTTCGCCTGACCGAGCCGAACGGCAACGTCCTGCGCGCGGAGACGATGGAGCTCTCGGAAGACCTGCGCGACGGTTTCGCCACCGCCCTGCAACTGGACACGCCGCAGCGCACCCGCTTCATCGCCGATGGCGCGCGCCGCGAAGACGGCAACCGGACGACCTTCGACAACGGCATCTACACGGTCTACACCAAGCCGACCAACCCGCCCGGCAAGCCGCCGCTGTGGCGCGTGCGCGCGGCGACGATCGTGCACAACGAGACCGAGCGCACCATCGAGTTCCAGAACGCCTCGCTGGAGTTCTTCGGACGCTCACTGGTCTATCTGCCGTATTTCTCGATGGCGGATCCGACCGTCAAGCGCAAGACCGGCCTGCTGACACCGAGCGCCGTCGTCGGCGACCGCGTCGGCGTGGGCGTCACCGTGCCCTATTATTTCGCCCTCGACCCGACCTACGACCTGCTTCTGTCGGCAACGCCCCTGTCGAAACAGGGCCTGCTCACCCAGGCGGAATGGCGCCAGAAGCTCATCGACGGCAGCTATTCGATCAACGTCGGGGGCCTGATCCAGGCGCGGCCCGGCGAATATTCGACGTCGAGCGGCAACCGCCGCTTCCGCGGCGTGGTTGCCACAGTAGGCGAGTTCAACATCAACCAGCGCTGGAAATGGGGCTGGGACGTCTCCTACCGCAGCGACCGCGCCTTCCTGAACGACTACAAGTTCGCCGACTTCGGCAACGCGAGCGACATCTCGCAGATCTATCTGACCGGGCAGAGCGAGCGCAACCGCTTCGACCTCAGGAGCTACGCCTTCCGCATCTCGCAGGAAGACTACACCGCAGCGAACAACGCGCCCGGCTACGCCCCGGTCGGCAGCCAGCTCCAGGACAAGCAGCCCTTCGTCCATCCGGTACTGGATTACAACTACATCTTCGAGGACCCGATCGCGGGCGGCGAGCTGTCGCTGACCGGCAACCTGACGAGCCTGACGCGCGACCGGACCGACGCGATCCAGATCGGCGGCACGACGCGCTTCCGCGGCGTCGAGGGCACCTTCACCCGCACCAGCCTGCAGGCCGACTGGCGCACGACCGTGATCGATCCCTTGGGTCAGGTGTTCACCCCCTTCGCCTATGTGAAGGGCGACCTGTTCTTCCTCGCTTCGCAGGACAAGACCGTCGGCGCGCTGACGGACGAATCCGTGGTCGGCCGGATCATGCCCGCCGTCGGCATCGACTACCGCTTCCCGATCCTTGCCACCTTCGACGGCGGCAACCAGGTGTTCGAACCGGTGGCGCAGCTGATCGTGCGACCGAACGAAGGCCGCATCGGCGAGCTTCCCAACGAGGACGCGCAGAGCATCGTCTTCGATTCCACGACGCTGTTCGAATACGACAAGTTCTCCGGCTTCGACCGCAGCGAGGGCGGCACCCGCGCCAACATCGGCCTGAAGTACAGCCTGCAGTTCGACAATCATTTCAGCGTGAGCGCCCTCTTCGGCCGCTCCTTCCAGCTGGCGGGCACCAATTCGTTCCGGACGGCGGACATTCTGGACGCGACCCGCTCGTCCGGTCTTGCCACCGACCAGAGCGACTACGTCAGCAGCCTGTATTTCGACAGCCGCCAGGGTTTCCGCATCGGCGCACAGGCCCGCTTCGACAACGACAATTTCGCGGTTCGCCGCGGACAGATCGAGGCCTCCGGCATCTATGGCCCGGTGACCGGCAATCTCGCCTATGCCTATCTCTCGGCGCAGCCGAACATCGGCATTCCGACCGACCGCGAGGAAGTGATCGGCTCCGCAAGCCTGCGGTTGCAGGAGAACTGGCGCGTCTTCGGCTCCGTGCGCTACGACCTGCAAAGCAACAACATGGTTCGCGACAGCGTCGGCTTCGGCTACGACGACGAAGGGTTTTCCGTATCCTTTGCCTATTCGGAAGACCGCAGCCGCAACAACGGCCAGACCACGGACCGGTTGTTCTTCCTGCGGTTCGGCCTGCGCACGCTTGGCGACACGCAATTCTCCACCAACGGCAACAACTGATGTCCGGGGAAACGGCGCGCGCCTGTCCGCAGCCGGAATTTGGCCTTTTTCCGGTGCGACGACACGCGGAACCTTAGGGTAGCATGGCAATTACAGACCCGGCCGGAGACGGTTGACACGACCGGGATCGCTGCCGGACCATCGCGACTGAGTTGCGGGCGGGCCGGCAAGGCGAAAAGGGGAAGGGAATGACTGTGAGGCGCTGGTTTATTGCGGCCATGGGCCTGATGATCGTCGCGGGCACGGCAATCGAGCCGGCCGCGGCGCAGACCTCCATCAAGGTGGTCGTCAACAGCGAGCCGATCACCTCCTACGACATCAACCAGCGCGCCGGGCTGCTGCGGTTGACGACGGGACGCGGCGGCGCGGCCGCGCAGCGCGCGGCAATGGAAGAGCTGATCGACGAGCAGTTGAAGATGCAGGAAGCAAGCCGCGCCGGCATCCGTGTGTCCAAGGCAGAGGTCGACGAAGCCTATTCCTCGCTCGCACGACGCGTGAAACTGTCCCCAAGTCAACTCGGCCAGGCGCTGCGCCAGGCCGGCGTGCGCCCGGAAACGCTGCGCGATCGCCTCGAGGCGGAAATCGGCTGGGGTCAGATCCTGCGCGCCCGCTTCCGCCAGGAAGTCCGCATTGCCGAATCCGATGTGCTCGCCGCCCTGCGCAAGAAGGATGACGAAGACACCAGCAAGAGCATGGAGTACCGGCTGCAGTCGGTGATTTTCGTCATTCCGGCGAAATCCTCTTCCGCGCTCAAGAGCCAGCGCCGCCGCGACGCGGAGAGCTTCCGTGCCGCCTTCAATTCCTGCGACCAGTCGGAAGCGCTGGCGCAGCAGTACCGCGAGGTCGTGGTGCGTCCCGCTCAGCTCAGGCTCGAGACGGAACTGCCCGACGACCTGCGCCAGCTGGTGGAAAAGACCGCTGCCGGCAAGGCCACCGCGCCGCAAACCACGCCGAACGGTCTCGAGATCTTCGCGGTTTGCGAGAAGCGCGAGATCGACAGCAATGCCGCCGCCCGCATGGAAGTCGAGGAAGACCTGCGCCAGAAGGAAGGCCAGCAGCTGAGCCGCCGGTACCTGCGCGAGCTGCGCAGCCGCGCGATCATCGACTACCGCTGATGAACGCCATGCGCAGCAGCGTCCTGCCCCTCGCCATCACCATGGGCGACCCGGGCGGGATCGGGCCGGACGTGACCCTCTCAGCCTATAGCGACCGGGTCGAGCGCGACCTGCCGCCGTTCTATGTCCTGGCCGATCCGGCGCTGCTTTCGGCCCGCGCCGAGCGCATGGGACTGAAGGTCAAACTGCGCGAGGCCACGCCCGAAACGGCCCTGGAAATCTTTCCCCATGCCTTGCCTGTGGTGCCCCTTCCCGCATCGGTGGAGGACCGGCCCGGCATCGCCGACAGCGCCAATGCCGAAGCGGTTCTCGCCTCGATCCGCATGGCCGTTGCCGACACGCTCGCGGGTCGCGCCGGAGCACTGGTGACAAATCCGATCAACAAGAAGGCGCTCTACGACGCGGGCTTCGCCCATCCGGGACATACGGAATACCTGGGGGTGCTGGCCCGCGAGGCCGGCCACGACGGTGTGCGTCCCGTGATGCTGCTGGCCGGGCCGGACCTCCTGGCAGTGCCGGTAACCATCCATATCCCTCTGAGCGCCGTCCCTGACGTGCTGACGCGCGAGCTGATCGTAGAGACCGCCCGCATCGTCCACCGCGATCTGGTGTCGCGCTTTCGCATCGAGGCGCCGCGGCTGGCCCTTGCCGGGCTCAATCCGCATGCGGGCGAGAACGGCTCCATCGGCCGGGAAGACGCGGACGTCATCGCGCCTGCCGTCGAGCAGCTGCGCGCCGAGGGGATCGACGCGCGCGGGCCGCTTCCCGCCGACACGATGTTTCACGAAGAGGCGCGCGAAACCTACGACTGCGCCCTTGCCATGTATCACGACCAGGCATTGATCCCGGCCAAGACGCTCGCCTTCCACGATGCGGTCAACGCGACCCTTGGCCTGCCCTTCGTGCGCACCTCGCCCGATCACGGCACGGCGCTGGAGATCGCCGGCTCCGGAACGGCGCGCGCCGACAGTTTCGCCGCCGCCGTGCGGCTGGCCGCCGTCATGGCCGACCCTGGCCTGGTGGAATGAGCCAGATCGACACGCTGCCGCCGCTGCGCGACGTCATCCGCACGCATGACCTGCAGGCGCGCAAGTCGCTCGGCCAGAACTTCCTGCTCGATCTCAACCTGACCCTGCGCATCGCGCGCACGGCCGGCGACCTGACGCAGGCGACCGTGCTGGAAGTGGGGCCGGGTCCCGGCGGCCTGACGCGCGCCCTGCTCGTCGCCGGCGCCAGGCGCGTGGTCGCGGTGGAAAAGGACACCCGCTGCCTTCCGGCGCTGGAGGAGATCGCGGCGCATTATCCGGGCCGGCTCGAGATCCGAAATGCCGACGCGCTGACGCTGCGGCTGTCGGAGATCGCCGACGGCGGACCGCTGAAGATCGTCGCCAACCTGCCCTACAATGTGGGCACACAGCTGCTGCTGGGCTGGGTGGCGCAAGAGAGCTGGCCGCCGGCCTGGCAGTCGCTGACGCTGATGTTCCAGAAGGAAGTGGCCGAGCGGATCGTCGCCACGCCGGGCTCCAAGGCCTATGGCCGGCTCGGCGTTCTCGCCGGCTGGCGCTGCCATGCAACCATCGCTTTCGATGTCGGCCCCAAGGCCTTCACACCGCCGCCGAAGGTGACCTCCGCCGTCGTCCACCTGACCCCGCGCGCCACGCCCCTGCCCTGCGATCTGAAGGCGCTGGAGCGGGTCACCGCGGCCGCCTTCGGGCAACGGCGCAAGATGCTGCGGGCAAGCCTGAAATCCCTCGCCGGCGACGCGCAAGACCGCCTTGAGGCAGCCGGGATCGAGCCGACCCGCCGGGCCGAGGAACTGGATATCGCGGAATTCGTCAAACTGGCGCAGGCCTTCGCCTGAGGCGACGGACACGCACGGCTGGACCGACGGTCAGGCGCCGTCGGTTTCCCGGCGCAGGTCTTCCACCATGCCCTCGATGAACGTGCCGATGGCCGGGCAGCGCTCGCGGCGGAGCCGCTCGGCGCGCAGGATCGACTTTGCCCCGTCATAGGCGCGCTGCAGGTCCTCGTTGACGATCACATAGTCGTATTTCGACCAGTGCTTCATCTCGCCGACGGCCGTCTTGAGGCGGCGCTGGATCACCTCGGGCGTGTCTTCCGCCCGCCGGTGCAGCCGCGACTTCATCTCCGCGATCGACGGCGGAAGGATGAAGACCGACACGACGTCCGGCCGCACCGCCTCATAGAGCTGGAACGTGCCCTGGATGTCGATGTCGAACAGCACGTCCTGTCCCTGGGACAGCGCCTCCTCGACCGGATCGCTCGGCGTGCCGTAGTAGTTGCCGTGAACCTCGGCCCACTCCAGCAGCTCGTTGCGGTCGCGCATCTGCTCGAAGCGCTCGCGCGTGATGAAATGGTAGTGAACGCCGTCGATCTCGCTCGAGCGGNGCGGGCGGGTCGTGACGGAGATGGAGAGCTTGAGATTGCTCTCCTGCTCCAGGAGCTGGCGCGCGATGGTGGATTTTCCGGCGCCCGAGGGCGACGACAGCACGAGNATCAACCCGCGCCGCTGCGCCTCGGCCTCGTCGGCTGTGACCACCGTTCCGGTTTGCGCTTCGCTCATTCGCCCCTACTCCAGGTTCTGTATCTGCTCGCGCATCTGGTCGATCACCGTCTTGAGCTCAAGACCGATGGCGGTCAATTCGGTTCCGTTCGACTTGGAACACAGCGTGTTGGCCTCGCGGTTGAACTCCTGCGCCAGAAAATCCAGCCGGCGCCCGACCGCGCCGCCGCCGTCGAGGAGCGCCAGCGCCGCCTCGACATGGGCCAGCAGCCGGTCCAGTTCCTCGCGAATGTCGGCCTTGGTCGCAAGCAGCACCGCTTCCTGGTGCAGCCGCTCCGCGTCGAGCGGCGCGCCGGTGCCGAGCAAGGCCTCGACCTGGGCGGCAAGGCGCGCGCGAATGGCCTGCGGGCTGCGCGACGGCGCGGCTTCCGCGGCCTGCGTCAGCCGCGCAATCTCGGCGAGCTGCCCGCGCAGGACCGTTTCGATCGCCGCACCTTCGCTGCGGCGCATGTCGACGAGCGCCTGCAGCGCCTCCGCCAGACTGGCCTTGAGCGCGGAGAGCAGGCGCTCGCGCTCGGCCGGATCCTCTTCGGGTTCTTTCCACTCGATGATGCCGCGATGCGCGAGAATGCCTTCAAGCGCCACCGGGGCGGCATCCGGCACCCGACGGTGAACCGTCTCGAGCGCGGCGAGAAAGGCGTTCAGCGCCGCTTCGTTGATCTGGGGAACGGCCTCGCCCTGCGCCCGCTGGAAACTCAGCCCGACGGTGACATTGCCGCGCGAGAGCAGGCCCGCGACGGTGTCTCGGCAATGGCTTTCCAGCACCTCAAGGCCGGTCGGCAGGCGCAGGCGCACATCGAGCCCCTTGCCGTTGACGGAGCGCAATTCCCAGGTCCAGCGCGCGCCGCCCTCGCCCGCATCGACGCGACCGAAGCCGGTCATGCTGGACAGCACGGCCGTTCCGCCGGACCGGCCCGCTCCGGATCCCTGTGATGACGTATCGCCCATCGGCTTGCCCCGTTTGCACCCGCCTGGAGGAACCGGCACCCGCGTGCCGTCCGCCGGCCGCCTAGCCGTCGTTGCCGCTGCCGCCGGACGTTTCGCCGGAGGAGTTTTCCCGCTCCTGCTGGCGGCGTGCCCGTTCGATNTCGCGCCACTTGANCACGTTGCGCTGATGCTGCTCGTAGGTCTCGGCGAAGACATGCCCGCCCGTTCCGTCGGCGACGAAGAACAGGTCCTTCGTGCGCGACGGATTGGCAACCGCCTCCATCGCCGCACGGCCCGGATTGCCGATCGGCCCCGGAGGCAGTCCGTCGATCTGGTAGGTGTTGTAGGGATTGCGCGCGTCGAGCTGCGAACGGGTGATGCCCGAACGATCCTGGTTCCACGCATCGCCGCCATAAAGCCCGNAGAGAATGGTCGGGTCGGACTGCAACCGCATGCCGCGGCGCAGCCGGTTGACGAAGACGCCGGCAACCCGGGGCCGTTCGTCAGCGCGCGCGGTTTCCTTCTCCACCACGGACGCCAGGATCACCAGCTCCTCGGGCGTCTCGATCGGCAGGCCCTCGACCCGCCGGTCCCAGATCTCGGCAAGCGCCTTCTTCTGGGCCGCCTGCATCTGGTTGATGATCTGCGCCCGCGTGGCGCCACGCGTGAAGGTGTAGGTTTCCGGAAGCAGCGCTCCTTCCGCCGGGATCTCGTCCAGCTGTCCGGTCAGGACCGGATGCTCGCGCACCCGCTCGACGATCTGCTGGCTCGTCCAGCCCTCCGGCACGGTGACCGTGTGATAGACGGCCTTGCCGCTCACCAGGTCTTCCATCACCTCGCGCATCGAGCTTCCCGGCGCGAAGGCATATTCGCCCGCCTTCAGCTTGCCGGCGTTCTTATAAGCGCGCACGCCCGCCCAGAACAGATAGGCATTGTCGATGACGCCCTGGTTCTCCAGCGTGTCGGCGATTTGCTGCAGGCTCGATCCCGAGGAGATGATCACCGTCTTTTCCGAAACGGAAGGCCCCGGTGCCTCGAATTCGGCCTTGCCCCAATACAGCAGGCCGCCGGCGGCGATGACGCCGAGCACGGCCAGCGACAGCAGGAAATTGATGACGATGACGACCGGATTGCGCACATGGCGCGAGCGCGCGGGCGGCTGTGGCGCCGGCTCGGGCTGGATCGCCTCGCGCGGGCTCTTCGGGTTCGGCCGATTCAGCGGCGTGTCGCCATCGGTACCGCTGTTGGGATCTTCTGTCGGCTTGTCGCTCATAACCCCATCCGGTCAGTTTGATCGAAGGATTGGGTTCGCCACATGCCNTGTAATTATGGCCAAACCGCGAAGCCCGTTCGTGCTGTCAGTCAGCCGGCGCACAAGGCGCCGGCGTCAGGCCGCAACCTTGCGGAAGACGAGGGACGCATTGGTCCCGCCAAACCCGAAGGAATTGGACAGGGCCGTGTCCACCGTCATGCGCTTGGCGGTGTTCGGAACCAGGTCGATCTCGGTCTCCACGGACGGATTTTCGAGATTGATCGTCGGCGGCACGATGTTGTCGCGCATCGCCAGAAGCGAGAAAATCGCCTCGATCGCACCGGCAGCACCCAGAAGATGCCCGGTCGAGGACTTCGTCGAGGACATGGTGAGACCTGACGCGGCATCGCCGGCGAGCCGCTGGACCGCGCCGAGCTCGATCTCGTCGCCGAGCGGCGTCGAGGTGCCATGGGCGTTGACGTAGTCCACCTCGCCGAGCGTCATGCCGGCGCGCTTGAGCGCGGCCTGCATGCAGCGATAGGCGCCATCGCCGTCCGACGACGGAGCGGTGATGTGATAGGCGTCGCCCGACAGGCCGTAGCCGACCACTTCGCCATAGATCTTGGCGCCGCGGGCCTTGGCACGCTCGTATTCCTCGAGCACGACCACCCCGGCGCCCTCGCCCATGACGAAGCCGTCGCGGTCCTTGTCGTAGGGACGCGACGCGCCCTTGGGATTTTCGTTGAAACCGGTGGAGAGCGCCCGCGCGGCGGCAAAGCCGGCAAGCGAGATCCGGCAGACGGGAGATTCCGTGCCGCCGGCCACCATCATGTCGGCATCGTCCAGCGCGATCAGACGGGCGGCGTCGCCAATGGCGTGCGAGCCGGTCGAGCAGGCGGTGACGACCGCATGATTCGGCCCCTTGAGGCCGTGGCGAATGGAAACATAACCACCGGCGAGATTGATCAGCCGGCCGGGAATGAAGAAGGGCGACACGCGACGCGGGCCCTTGTCACGCAGGACATGCGAGGTTGTCTCTATTCCCTGAAGTCCGCCGATACCCGAACCGATCAGAACGCCGGAGNGGATCTGTTCCTCGTAGGTCTTCGGCGCCCAGCCGCAATCGCGGATCGCCTGTTCGGCGGCCGCCATCGCGAAGACGATGAAATCGTCGACCTTGCGCTGCTCCTTGGGGTCCATCCAGTCATCCGGATTGAACGTCCCGTTGGACCCGTCGCCGCGCGGAATCTGACAGGCGATCTTGCAGGCGAGATCCTCGACTTCGAAATGCTCGACGCGAGACGCTCCGCTCTCGCCATTCAGAATTCGAGTCCAGCTTTCCTCGACACCGCACGCCATCGGCGAGACCATGCCAAGGCCAGTAACGACAACTCGCCTCATTTCATACCCGTATGTAGGCGCGCCGGATNGAGGTTCCCCATCCGGCGCGGCATTCAAAACCGATTAGCTGGCGGCCTTTTCCAGGAACTTGACCGCGTCCCCGACCGTGAGGATCGTCTCGGCCGCATCGTCCGGGATTTCAACGCCGAACTCTTCCTCGAAAGCCATGACCAGCTCAACGGTGTCCAGGCTGTCGGCGCCCAGATCGTCGATGAAGCTCGCCTCCAGGGTCACCTTGTCGGCATCGACGCCGAGATGTTCGATGACGATCTTCTTTACCCGATCCGCGATGTCGCTCATTTCTGAATTCCTCGATTGCTTCCAACAGTAGTTCGCTTGATTCAGCGCTCAGCGCCGTACCTCGTACCCGATCTTCGGAACGCGGTGAAAGGGGTACCAGCCCGCACCAGGCCCGCGTCGGTTGTTTTCCCCGCCGGACCGGCCACGCCCGAGCGCCGAACCTTCGTGAACGGGTCTGCTGGCCGGCGGGTTCGTAACACACTTTCCAGGGCTTGACCAGTCGCCGGCCGTCCCCTGAAAGCATGCGTGGAAATGCCACCGAAATGGCGGCATTTCCCTTTTTAGATCATGGCCATGCCGCCATTCACATGCAGCGTCTCGCCGGTCACATAGGCCGCTTCGTCGCTTGCCAGATACAGGGCCGCGGCGGCGATTTCGTCCGCCCGTCCCAGCCGCCCGGCCGGAACCGATCCGAGGATCGAATCCTTCTGCTTGTCATTCAGCGCGTCGGTCATCGGCGTTTCGATGAAGCCGGGCGCGATGGTGTTGACGGTCACATTGCGGGCCGCGACCTCGCGCGCCAGCGATTTTGCCATGCCGATCATGCCCGCCTTCGCCGCCGCATAATTGGCCTGGCCGGCGTTTCCGGTCACGCCCACGACGGAGGCAATGCCGATGATGCGGCCGGAGCGGCGCTTCATCATCCCCTTGACGGCGGCGCGGCAGAGGCGGAAGCCGGCGGTCAGATTGACCTCCAGAACGTCGTCCCACTCTTCATCCTTCATGCGCATGAAGATGTTGTCGCGGGTGATGCCGGCATTGTTGATCAGGATATCGACCTGGCCCATGGCGCTTTCTGCTGCCGGCACCAGGGCGTCGACCTCGTCCCGCTTCGACAGGTTTGCCGGCAGCACGTGCACCCGCTCACCCAGTTCCCCGGCAAGCGCCTCGAGCTTCTCCGCCCGGGTGCCCGACAGCGCAACGGTCGCGCCTCGGGCATGAAGGGCACGGGCAATGGCGGCGCCAATGCCGCCGGTGGCTCCGGTCACGAGTGCGGTTTTCGAAGTCAGATCGAACATGCGCGCGAAATCCTCAAAGCTGGTTGTCTAAAACATACTGTGTCAGTTGGACTGCAAACGGTCCATCAGCGCGTCGATATCGGCAGCGGTATTGACCGGCGAGCCGGTCATGTCCTTGGCGATGCGCTTGACCATACCGCTCAGCACCTTGCCGGTGCCGATCTCGAAGGCCGTATCGACGCCCGCTTCCGCCATCCAGGAAACGGATTCGCGCCAGCGCACGGTTCCGGTCACCTGCTCGACGAGCCGCTGGCGAATGTCGGCCGGGTCGCTGATCGGCGACGCCAGCACATTGGCGACGAGCGGCACCGCCGGCATCTTCATCTCCACGCCCGCCAGCGCCTCCGCCATCACGTCGGCGGCCGGCGCCATCAGCGCGCAATGGAACGGCGCGCTGACAGGCAAGAGCACGGCGCGGCGCGCGCCATGGGCCTTGGCGATCTCGATCGCCCGCTCTACGGCCGACTTGTGGCCGGACACCACGACCTGCCCCGGGGCGTTGTCGTTGGCCGCCTGGCAGACCTCGCCGCCGGCCGCCTCGCGGGCAACCTCGACGGCGGCGTCGAAATCGAGGCCGAGCAGCGCCGCCATGGCGCCCTCGCCCACCGGAACCGCCTTTTGCATTGCGTCGCCGCGAATGCGCAGGAGGCGGGCCGCATCGGCAACACTCAGCGCGCCGGCGGCGGCAAGCGCGGAATATTCTCCGAGCGAATGGCCGGCAACAAAGGCAACGGACGCCTTGAGGTCGAGACCGCGCGACTCGATCACGCGCATGGTCGCGAGGCTCACCGCCATCAGCGCCGGCTGTGCGTTGGCCGTCAGCGTGAGATCGCTTTCCGGGCCGTTCCACATCGTGTCGCTGAGCTTTTCTCCGAGCGCGTCGTCGACTTCCTGAAAGACCGCCCGTGCCTCGGCGAACTGCTCCGCCAGATCGCGGCCCATGCCGACCGCCTGGCTTCCTTGCCCGGGGAACGTGAAAGCGATGCTCATGCCGCTGTCTCCACCTTGACTGCGCGGAGGCAGAGATGCTTCGTCTCCGGCTCCACCTTATGGGTTGGCCGCAAAGAGACGGTCACCCGCCTTTCTGTCAAGGTCGGGGGCGAAAAAAACCACACGCTTTTGCCCGCCCGGCTTGCACATGGACCGAACTGGTGTATAAGCGCCACTTCGTTCGGAACTCTGGCCGGGGGCTGAACGGAAGACCGATTGCCTAGCGGATTTCCGCCAGACTGTCGGCAGGACGGCGAAAGCGTCCGCCTTCCCGTGTCTCCGCCTTCGAAGTTGCTTCGATTTGCCTTTCTTGAAGGCTCGAAGAGGCTTAGCGCCGTGTTCCGGGGTTTATGAACCTGAAGAAAGGCACAATCCATGCCGCTTTACGAGCATGTGTTCTTGGCTCGCCAGGACGTCTCGGCCCAGCAGGTCGAGCAGATGGTCGAGCAGTACAAGGCTTTGATCGCAGAATATGAAGGCACCGTGGGCAAGGTCGAGGCCTGGGGCCTGCGCACCCTGACCTACCGCGTCAAGAAGAACCGCAAGGCGCATTACACGCTGATGAACCTCGACGCATCGCCGGCGGCGGTCGCGGAAATGGAACGTCAGATGCGCCTCAACGAGGACGTCCTGCGCTTCATGACCATCAAGGTCGACGAGCACGAGGAAGAGCCCTCCGCAATGATGCAGAAGCGCGACCGCGACGACCGCCGTGGCGGACGCGGCGGACGCGGTGAGCGTGGCGACCGCGGAGATCGCGGCGACCGCGGTGACCGTGGCGATCGCGGCCCCCGCCGCAACGACGACTAAGGAGAGAACGCAATGGTTGATATCGCTCAGCTCCCGACGCGGCGTCCTTTCTTCCGCCGTCGCAAGACCTGCCCGTTCTCCGGCGCCAATGCGCCGAAGATCGACTACAAGGACATCCGCCTGCTTCAGCGCTACATCTCGGAGCGCGGCAAGATCGTTCCGAGCCGCATCACCGCGGTGTCGGCGAAGAAGCAGCGTGAACTCGCCCGCGCCATCAAGCGCGCGCGCTTCCTCGGGCTCCTGCCCTTCGTGATCAAGTAAGATCGCGAACACCTGCAATCGGCTGGGGCCCGCCCGTTTCTGACGGGGGCCCCTAACCGCGCCGCCAGACGGTGCGGGACAGACGACAAGGACATTCGACATGCAAGTCATTCTTCTGGAGCGCGTCGCCAAGCTTGGCCAGATGGGCGAAGTGGTGAAGGTCAAGGACGGGTTCGCCCGCAACTACCTTCTGCCGCAGGGCAAGGCCCTTCGTGCCAACAAGGCCAACATGCAGCGCTTCGAAAACGAGCGCGCGCAGCTCGAGGCCCGCAACCTGGAGCGCAAGGCGGAAGCCGAAAGCGTCGCCAAGTCGCTCGACGGCACGACCTTCATCGCGATCCGCCAGGCCGGCGAAACCGGTCAGCTCTACGGTTCGGTCACCACCCGCGACATCGCCGACGCGATGACCGAGGGCGGCTTCTCCGCGTCGCGCGCCCAGGTGCGCCTCGACAAGCCGATCAAGACCATCGGCGTGCACAACGTCGTGATCGTCCTCCACCCGGAAGTGGAAGTCGAGATCAGCCTCAACATCGCCCGTTCGAACGACGAAGCCGAGCGCCAGGCGCGCGGTGAAGATCTGACGGAGCGCGACTTCGACACCTTCGAGTTCGAAGAAGAGGAAGACGAAGACGCCGAGGGCGAAGACGAGGGTGATGCCGAAGCCTCCGAGGAGCGCCCGGCCGAAGAGGAAACCCTCTGAGCCACGCCTCGCGCAACGCGCAGCGACATCAGGAAAGGCCCCGCCAACGCGGGGCCTTTTTCGTTCAGCCGCCGTCCGCGGCCTCGCCCGTCACGCCGGCGTCATCCGCCCTTGCTAGATCTCGCGGGTCGACGGCGCGTCTTGCGTCCGACCACGACCCGCAAAACTCCAGCGGCCGGTTCTTCCGGCCGTTTTTTTTGCCCTGACGCCAGCGCATGCCAGCCTGTCCACCGGGACGGGCAATTCCCCCGTGATCTCGCCGACAACATCGGTTATGAGGGGCAGGCCTTTGCGGCCCCTTGAGCGGATCCTGCGAGGCGTGGCGCCTGTGCGCGTCGCGACACGGGCGGCCACACCCAACCCCACAACGGACGAACAGACAAATGACCGTTTTCAAATCGGAGTTCTTGAAGACCCTCAGCGATCGGGGCTTCATCCATCAGATCTCGAACCCCCAGGGGCTCGACGATCTGTATCGGTCCGAGACGGTCACGGCCTATATCGGCTTCGACTGCACGGCCAAGAGCCTGCACGTCGGCTCCCTCGTCCAGATCATGATGCTGCACTGGATGCAGCAGACCGGGCACCGCCCGATCGCGCTGATGGGCAGCGGCACCACGCGGATCGGCGACCCGTCGTTCCGCGACGACGCCCGCCCGCTGCTGGACGATGCCCAGATCGAGGAAAACAAGAACGGCATCCGCAAGGTATTCGACCGCTTCCTGACCTTCGGCGACGGCCCGAAGGATGCCTTGATGCTGGACAATGCCGACTGGTTGATGGGCCTGCACTATGTCGACTTCCTGCGCGAGGTCGGGCGTCATTTCTCGGTCAACCAGATGATCCAGCGCGACGCCGTGCGGATGCGTCTGGAGCGCGAGCAGCACCTGTCTTTCCTGGAATTCAACTACATGCTGCTCCAGGGCTACGACTTCGTCGAGCTGTTCCGCCGCACCGGCTGCCGCGTCCAGATGGGCGGGTCCGACCAGTGGGGCAACATCCTGTCCGGCGTCGATCTCGGCCGGCGGATGGAGGAGGTCGAGCTGTTCGCCCTGACGACGCCGCTGCTGACGACCGCCTCGGGCGCGAAGATGGGCAAGACCGCGTCGGGCGCTGTCTGGCTCAACCCGGACATGCTGTCGGCCTATGACTACTGGCAGTTCTGGCGCAACACCGAGGACGGCGACGTGGAGCGATTCCTCAAGCTGTTCACGACGCTTCCGCTCGACGAAATCGCGCGGCTCGCAGCACTTGGCGGAGCCGAAATCAACGAGGCCAAGAAGGTCCTCGCCACCGAGGCAACCGCCATGGCGCACGGCCGCGAGGCGGCGGAAGCCGCCGGCGAAACCGCGCGCCGGGCGTTCGAGGAAGGCGCGCTGGCCGGCGGCCTCCCGACCGTCGAGATCCCGCGCGCCGAACTCGCCGCGGGCATCGGCCTGCTCGCCGCATTCGTGACGGCCGGGCTTTGCGCCTCCAACGGCGAGGTCCGCCGTCAGGTCAAGGGCGGCGGCACGCGGGTCAACGACCAGCCCGAGGGCGACGAGAAGCGCGTGCTCGGCGAAGGCGACCTGCTGGAGGACGGCGTGATCAAGCTGTCGCTCGGCAAGAAGCGGCACGTTCTGCTGAAGGCCGTCTGAGCTGCACCAGGGACCTGAAGCTGAAACGCAAACGGGCGCGAGGAACCTCCTCGCGCCCGTTTTCTTTCATGCATTGGCCCGGGAAGACCCCGGCGCCACCGACGCGCTGTCAGCCCCGCCTCTCCCGGCGATAGATCGTGTCGGTGGTGAAGATCGCCAGCGAGATCCAGATCAGCCCGAAGGTCGCGAGAAGCAGCGGCTGGATTTCCTCGCCATAGACAAAGATCGCCAGGATCAACTGCAGGCTCGGCGCCACATATTGCATCAGGCCGATCATCGACAGCGGCAACCGGCGGGCACCGGCGGCAAACAGCGCCAGCGGAAAGGCCGTGACGATGCCGGTTCCCATCAAGAGCAGAAGCAGGCCCGGATTGTCGAGCGGGAGCACATAGTTGCCTTCCCAGCCGCCGGAATAAAACAGATAGGCGAGCGCAAGCGGAGCCAAGAGCACCGATTCCACCATCAACCCCGGTGAGGCGCCGACCACCACCATCTTGCGCAGAAAGCCATAGCTCGCGAAGGTGAAGGCGAGCCCCACCGACACCCAGGGAAAGGCGTCGAGGGCCAGCGCCTGGATCGCGACCGCGAGCGCTGCAATCGCGATGGCCACCGCCTGCCAGCGGCTGATCTTCTCCTTCAGCACAATCAGCCCGAGAGCGACCGAGACGAGAGGATTGGCGAAATAGCCGAAGCTCACCTCGAGAATGCGATTGTCCGCCACCGCCCAGATGAAGATCAGCCAGTTCATGGAAATGATCGCAGCCGAAAGCGCGAGCATCGGCAGACGCTTGCGATCGCAAAGCGCGTCGCGCACCTCCCCCATCCGCCCGCGCAGGGTGAGGAAAAGCCCGAGAAACACCACCGACCAGACGATGCGATGCGCGACGACCACATCGGCTCCGACCCCGGATGTCCATTTGTAGTAGGCGGGCAGAATCCCCCAGAGACCGAAAGCCGTCAGCGCGAAAACGAGGCCGAGGCGGCGTTCGGCATCGTCCGCCTCGGTCGTGTGAGGAAGGCTCATTGCGGGTGACCTGTGCCGGCGCCGGCGGTCAACCCGCCGACTTGAGGAGCGTATAGGTGTGGGAATCGAGCAGCGCCTGGAACGACGCGTCGACGATGTTGCTTGAAACCCCGATCGTGAACCAGCGCTTATGCGTGCGCCGGTTCTGGCTCTCGATCAGGACGCGCGTGACCGCGCCGGTACCACCATTGAGGATACGCACCTTGAAATCAATCAATTCCATCTCGTCGATGCGATCCTGGAACCGTCCGAGGTCCTTGCGCAGCGCATTGTCGAGCGCGTTGACCGGGCCGTTTCCTTCCGCCACCGACATGCGGGCATCGCCATCGACATCGACTTTCACGACCGCTTCCGACACGGTGACGAGTTCGCCGAGCGCATTGTGGCGGCGCTCGACCATCACGCGGAAGGACTTCACGTCGAAATACTTCGGCACCTCGCCGAGCCGGCGGCGGGCGAGCAGTTCGAAGGAGGCATCCGCCGCTTCATAAGCGTATCCCTGGGCCTCGCGCTCCTTGACGTCACTGAGCAGCGCGTCGAGCCGCGGATCCGCCTTGTCGACGGTAATGCCGAGCCGCTTCAACTCGCCGAGCAAATTGGATTTTCCCGCCTGGTCGGACACAAGCACCCGGCGCCGGTTGCCGACGCTTTCCGGCGGCACATGCTCGTAGGTCTCCGGCTCCTTGAGGATCGCGGAGGCATGGATACCCGCCTTGGTGGCGAAGGCATTGGCGCCGACATAGGGCGCATGGCGGTCGGGCGAGCGGTTGATGATCTCGTCGAAGGCGCGAGAAATAGCCGTGATTTCGGCCAGCGCATCGGGGGTGACGCCCAGCTCGAAGGCCTCCGAATAGGGCTTCTTCAGCATCAGCGTCGGCACGAGGGTGATGAGATTGGCGTTGCCGCAGCGTTCGCCGATGCCATTCAGCGTGCCCTGGATCTGGCGCACGCCGGCATCGACGGCGGCCAGCGTGTTGGCGACCGCGTGCCCCGTATCGTCATGGGCGTGGATGCCGAGGTTCTCGCCCGGCACGACCTCGCGCACCTTGCCGACGATCTCGCGGATTTCCGACGGCAAGGTGCCGCCGTTGGTGTCGCAAAGCACCACCCAGCGCGCGCCGGCCTCATAGGCGGTACGTGCGCAGGCGAGCGCATACTCCGGGTTGGCCTTGTAACCGTCGAAGAAATGCTCGCAGTCGATCATCGATTCGCGCCCCGAGGCCCGCACCGCCTCAACGCTTTCGCGGATCGACACAAGGTTGTCCTCGTTGGAACAGCCGAGCGCGACCTTGACGTGATAGTCCCAGGCCTTGGCAACGAGACAGACCGCATCCGCCTTGGAGTCGAGCACCAGCTGAAGCCCCGGATCGTTTGCCGCCGAGCGTCCGGCGCGCTTGGTCATGCCGAAGGCGGTGAAGGTTGCCGTCTGCGTGCGCTTTTCCGCGAAAAACGCCGTGTCGGTCGGGTTCGCGCCGGGGTAGCCGCCTTCCACGTAATCGACCCCGAGCCGCTCCAGCAGCTCGGAAATCACGATCTTTTCCTCCACCGAGAAATCGATGCCCGCCGTCTGCGCGCCGTCGCGCAGGGTGGTGTCGAAGAGGGTGAGGCGCTCGCGTGTCATGTCTTCTTGTCCTTGGGGCCGCCGGTCGTTCATCAAAACCGGTCTTTCGGGATATCAGTCGTTGGAGGACGGGCCGGCCCTCGACCAGGCATCGCCCGCCCACTCCTCGGGCGGCCAGCTGTCGGTGTCGCGGTCGGGGTGCTGATGGCTGACGATGCTGTCGAGAAAGGCGGCGGCTTCGAGATCCTCCAGCGTGCTTCGTGCCGGCAGGTCCGCCAGCGCGTCGACAAAGCCAAGCTTGGCTTCGACGCCGTATTGGATCGTCGGCGGGATGGTTTCGGGATGGTCGAAGGCGCCGATCGCCAGAGCGACCGAGCCGTCCGGCTCCTCATAGGTCAGCGGGGTGCCGCAGGCGGGGCAAAACCCGCGCGACACATGGTTGGAGGAGCGGAACCTTGCCGGCGCGCCGCCGCGCGTCCACTCGAGCGCCCCCTTCGGAACACCGACGAGCGCGCCGAAGAACCCGCCGAACGCCTTCTGGCACATGCGGCAGTGGCAGATCGAGGCCGTGCCCAGCGGTCCCGTCACCCGGAACCGCAGCGCCCCGCACTGGCAGCCGCCGGTGTGGATCTGCGAAGTGCTCATGCCGTGTCTCCTGTTCCGCAGGCGTCCAAGACCTTTCGGCAGACGCCATCGAGTTCGTCGAGCACATCCGCGTTCCAGAAACGCAGCACGGTCCAGCCAAGCGCCGACAGCCGCGCGTCCCGCAGGCGGTCGACACGAAGCCCCTCCGCGTCTCCATGCTGCGATCCGTCGAGCTCGACGATGAGTTTGTGTGACGGGGCGGCGAAATCGACGATGTAGCCGGCAATCGGCATTTGCCGGCGAAACGCGATGCCGTCGAGCCTGTGGCCCCGGAGGACGGCCCACAGTTTCTTCTCCGCCGGGGTCATCGTCTTTCGAAGAGATCTCGCGTTCGCGCGCAGGGACCTGGAAACGTCACGATGAGGCATGCCCGCGCCTCCCGACATTGAAGCGTTCTGCGAAACCCGTTTTCGGCAACGGTTCCACGCGCGACCCCACCCCGCGCGCCTCTCTCCCCCATGGAGGGGGAGATGTCTTCGAAGGAGACAGAGGGGGGCAACGGAGGTCACCTCCAAGCTCGGTCCGCGCGGAGAGGCTGCATCCCCCCCTCTGTCGGCAAAAGCCGACATCTCCCCCACAGGGGGGGAGAGTGGAGAGAGGGGCTCGCTCACCGCTTCACCTCCCAGGTGGTGGTGCGTTTGCCGGTGTCCGGGTCCTTGCCGTCCTTGAGCAGAATGCCCTCGGCTGCCAGTTCGTCGCGGATGCGGTCGGCCTCCGCCCAGTTCTTTGCCTCGATCACGGCAAGGCGGTCGGCGACGCGCTTGTCGACGGCGAAGGCATCCACACCATTGCTGACGCGGTCGGCGGTTGCCGCCTCATGGGCCTGCATCGCATCAAAGGAAACCACCCCAAGGAACGACAGTGCCGCGAACAGACGATGGGCAGCGCCAATGTCTCCGGCTGCCGCCTTCGAAAGTCCGTGCAGGATCGGAAGAACGCCGGCGAAGGACAGGTCATTGCACAGCCCCTCGACGACCTCGTCCGGGACCGAAATCCCCTCGTAGTCGGCCCGGTTTGCGTCAGAAAACGCCATGCCGCCATCGAGCAGGCTGTCTTTCCATCCCGACAGGATGCCATGCGCCTCCTCCAGCCGCTTAACCGAGAAGTCGATCGGCTCGCGGTAGTGCGTCATCAGCATGGCGAGGCGCAGCACCTCGCCGGGCCATTTGCGCCCGCCAAAGGTCTCCGTTGCGAGCAGGTCGTGGATGGTGACGAAGTTGCCTTCCGATTTGGACATCTTCTTCCCCTCCACCTGGACGAAGCCGTTGTGGAGCCAGACGCTCGCCATCTTGTCCGTGCCATGGGCGCAGCAGGACTGGGCGATCTCGTTTTCGTGGTGCGGGAAGATGAGGTCGAGACCGCCCCCGTGAATGTCGAACGTCTCACCCAGATGCGCCTCGCTCATCACCGAGCACTCGATGTGCCAGCCGGGACGGCCACGCCCCCAGGGGCTCTCCCAGCCGGGTTCCGCGTCGGAGGAGAGCTTCCACAGCACGAAGTCGCCGGGGTTTTTCTTGTGTTCGTCAACGGCAATGCGCGCTCCGGCGCGCTGGTCTTCCAAATTGCGCTTCGACAGCCCGCCGTAGGTCGGCATGGAGGCGACGTCGAACAGAACCTCGCCGTCCGCCTCATAGGCATGGCCCTTGGCGATCAGCGTCTCGATCATGGCGATCATGCCGGGAATATGCTGGGTCGCGCGCGGTTCCACGCTGGGCTCCAGGCAGCCGAGCGCCTTCACGTCGGCATGAAACTGGTCGGCGGTCTTTTTCGTGACGCGCGCGATCGCCTCGTTCAGCGGCAGATCGGGATAGTCGCGCAGCGCCCGCGCGTTGATCTTGTCGTCGACGTCGGTGATGTTGCGCACATAGGTGACATGCTCCGCGCCGTAGAGATGGCGCAGCAGGCGGAACAGCACGTCGAAGACGATCACCGGCCGGGCGTTGCCGATATGGGCGAAATCATAGACCGTCGGCCCGCAGACATACATGCGCACGTTCGACGGGTCCTCCGGCACGAAGAGGTCCTTCGAACGGGTCAAGGTGTTGGTGAGCTTCAAAGGATGCTTGGAATGCATGATCGGTCGTCTCCTGGCCGTCTGGCCGGGGCGTCCGTCTCATCTCCGGTGGGGAGGAGCATCGAGCATGAGGGGAACGGCCACAGCCAGCTTTGTCGCTAGCTGCAAATAATGAGGATCGAAATGAGGGTCCGCTTGGCCGTTGTCATGAAACGTGTTCTGACCCGTTTGCCCCGCGTGGTCAAGTCCGCAGTCCGTGCAAGCCTCGCGGAAGCCGGATGCGCGGGCGACTGCCGCCGGTGGAACGACCGCGGGTCAGGCCTCGTTCCCTCCCCAAAGCTCATGTAGAGTGACAATGCGTCCGGCTTGGGACAGGAGGAAACACATGCGCATGGCACCCACCGCTGACCCCGGGCAACCGTCGTTGCCGCCCGTCGCCAATGCCGTCCCACGGCGCCGGTTTTCGCGTGTTCCGACGCATCGAATTGCGCTCGCGCTCGCCGTTTTCACAGCCTTGGTCGCGGCCTCGCCCTTCACCGGCGCCAGCCTCGCGCAGGAAACCGGCGGTCAGGCAGAACCGGCCGCCGCCACCGGAGCCCCGCCGGCAGCCGGCGCGCTGCCGGCCGCACAGGCGCCTGCCGCGGTCCTGCCGACCGATCCGCTGGCAATGGCGATCGCGCGCGAATTGTCCACCGCCGACACGCTGATGCTGGACGCCGCCTTCAACGCCGGCAGCGAGGAGGAATTGCAGCTCGGCGTGCAGGAATTCTACGAGGGGCGGATCTTCCAGCCCCTGTGGGTCTCGCGCGACGGCCTCACGCCCCATGGCAAACTGCTGATCAAGGCCTTCGAGGACGCCCGCGAACATGCGCTCGATCCCGCCGCCTATGATCCGGACCGGCTGTTCCAGATCGCCTTCAATGCAAGCGGCATCGACGAGATCGCCGCCGTCGAGGTCGCGCTGTCCAACAGCTACATCACCTATGCCAATGACATGGTCGCCGGCCGCGTCAAGCCGAACGACGTGAATCCGTCGCTCAACCTTTTCCCGCAAGCCCCTGATCCGGCGTCGCTTCTGGAAATGGTGGAATCGAGCGAGGACTTCGCCCTCACCCTGGACGCCCTGTCGCCAAACACGCCCAACTACGCAAGGCTGAAAGAGCGGCTCGCCGACTACCGGGCCAAGGCGGAGGCCGGCGGCTTCACACTGGTCCCCGCGGGCGAGACCCTGAAGCCCGGCATGAGCGACCCGCGCCTCGACGCCTTGCGCGAACGCCTTGCCCAGCAGGATCTCTTCACCGCCGGCAGCCACCAGGGCGATGTCTACGACGGCGCGCTGGTTGCGGCGGTGGAGCTGTTTCAGGAGCGTCACGGCCTCGACGTCGACGGCATCATCGGCAAGAACACGCTCGCGGAAATCAACGTGCCCATCGAGACGCGCATCGAGCAGATGGAGCTCAACATGGAGCGCCGCCGCTGGATGCCGGACGATCTCGGCGACCGCTATGTCTTCGTCAATCTCGCCGACCAGAACCTCAAGGTCGTGAAGAACGACAAGACCGTCCATACCGCCCGCGTCGTCGTCGGCAAGCCGTATCACGCGACCCCGGTGTTTTCCGACCAGATCACCTATGCCGAGGTCAATCCCTTCTGGACGGTGCCCTACTCCATCGCCACCAAGGAATATCTGCCGCAGTTGCAGCGCAATCCGGGCGCGCTTCTGTCGAAGGACATCCGCGTCTTCTCGGGCAACCGCGAGGTCGATCCCTATGCCGTGAACTGGCAGGCCTACGGGCGGGGCAACTTCCCCTTCACGCTGCGCCAGGATCCGGGCGACGGCAATGCGCTTGGCCGCATCAAGTTCATGTTCCCGAACAAGTTCAGCATCTACATTCACGACACGCCGTCCAAATCGCTGTTCGACCGCTCGCAGCGCTCCTTCAGCCACGGCTGCATCCGGACAGAAAATCCCTTCGATCTCGGCGAGGTGCTGCTGGGCGACGATGGCTGGACGAAGGAAAAGCTGCTGTCGGTCCGCTCGACCGGGAAACGCCGCGTGATCAAGCTCACCGAGCCGATCCCGGTGCATCTGACCTATCTGACGGCCTGGGTGAACAAGGACGGTTCGACCCATTTCCGCCGCGACATCTACGACCGCGACAAGGTCCTGAAAAAAGCGATTGCCGCGCTGGCGCCGGTGAAGCTCTGACCGGCGCGCGGGCGCCGAAAACAGCAGGCGGCACAAAGGACTGAGCCGGTTTTCCGACTCAGTTCTTCAAGGCAGCGCCTTGCATGGCGCGTAGTCATGGCGCGCGCGTTAAGAATACTGAACCGCAGATAAACGCCGCCCTCAGGACGGGTTCACGGCGCGACTGGCAGGATCTCACCACGATCAAGTCTCGCGTATCGGAGCCTGTCATGTTCCCTGTTCTTCGCCCCCTGCTCTGCCAGACCCTCACCGCCACCCTTCTCGGCGCGCTTCTGCTTGTTCCCGTCGCGGCCTTCGTCCTCTCCGGGGACCGCGCCGACACGGCCCGCGACCGGCTTGCGGCGGTCGAGACCTGCGACTTCGCCTCGAACGGTTGCGCAGCCGCATCACACTGGCGTGAAACCCGTTTTCCTCGCAGGTGAACGCTTGCACCGGACCCCGGGTTGAATTCTAATGCGGCAGCGATTTGCGTGCCCGCGAGAAAGCCACATTCCCGCGCGAGGCTTTCATAAAAGCCGCATCCGGACAAAAACCGCATCCGGGCCAAGAGAGAACCACAGGGCCGCGCAAGCCGCAGCGGAAGGACAATGATGATCAACGCGCTTCAGGAAAAAGCCGAAGACGCAGCGAGCTTTCTCAAGATGCTCGCCTCCGGCCCCCGTCTCATGCTGCTGTGCCATATGGCGAACGGCGAAACCAACGTCGGCCAGCTTGCCGAGATGACCGGAATGCGCATGCCGACGGTTTCCCAGCAACTCGCGCTGTTGCGCGCGCAGGGACTTGTGCGCACCCGCCGCGACGGGACGACGATCTACTACAGCCTGGACAGCGAAATCGCGCAGGACGTTCTGGCGCTCTTGCAGAAGCACTTCTGCCCGCCGGAAACGGACGCAACGGCCGCAACCGCGCGCGAGACCGAACACGCAGGGTGATCGGCCCCGCCAACCGACAGGTCCTGCGTCAGGCGCCGGTCAGGATCCGGTCCCGCGCCTCCAACCGGTGAGCGTCAGTTCTCCAGCCAGTCGGAACAGCGCGGTGCCTCGGCATCGCCCCACGGCATGATCGGCACGGTGGACGTGGAGTTCTTCGGGCTGCCCTCGATGATCTTGTCCGAATAGACGAGATAGACCAGCACGTTGCGCTTGGCATCGCAGCCGCGCACGATGCGCATCTTCTTGAACAGGAACGAGCGGCGCTGGCGGAACACCTCGTCGCCCTGTTCGAATTTCTCCGAAAAGCTCACCGGCCCGACCTGCCGGCAGGCGAGCGAGATGTCGGAGACCTCCTCGGCCACGCCGAGCCATCCCGAGACCCCGCCCTTTTCCGGCACCGTGAAATGACAGGCCACGCCCTTCACCAGCGGATCGTCGACCGCATAGGTGGCAAGCTTGTGGTCCGGCGTCAGCAGTTTCCAGACGGTCGACTTCTTGAAGATGAGATCCGGCTCTTCCTGCGCGAATGCGACAGGCGACACGACGAGTGACGCCGCAAGAACGAGGGGCGTGACCAGGGCACGGGCAAGGGATCGCATTCGCAGTCTCCAGATCTGTTTTCAACGCGGTTCGGCGTGCCCTCGATATGGGGGGCGGGACATCACAGCACCACCCCGACGAGGCGCGCCAGAACCAGAAGCGGCGCCGGCGTTCCAAGAAGGACAAGCGTCGCGAGGCTGACGATGCCAAGGCCGGCGACGACCTGCGCCAGCCGCCTGCGCCCCTCGCCCCGCGCCATGCGCCAGATCACGCCATGAAGCACGACGATCAGGGCGGCGAACAGGCCGGACAGAAGAAACGGCGCGACGGCGGACGCCTCCGGCGCCCCCGCCAGTGACGTCTGGGGCAGCAGCGCCGGCAGATACGATGCCGCGACCGGCAGAACGAGCACATGCGTGAGCACCGTCCAGACAAGGGCAACGCTTTGGGGCGGGGCGGCGGGTTTTTGCGTCGACATGGCGGGCGGGCGGATCCTTGGGTGACTGTCAGGGGTCGTGGTGCCATGCGCCGTGGCGATAGGCAAGCGCCCGTCTTGACCGTCAAGCCCCCTTTCCCCGCGCGGCGCGAAGCGGCTACACTTGCCGCGATAGATCCGAACGATTGCGACTGCCCGACGGGCTGTTTCCCGCCCGCTCCATTGGACCGCCCCATGACGCCTCCTTCCCCGCCGCTCGAGCTTGAGACCTTCCTGCCCTACCGGCTGAACATCCTGGCGGAGACGGTGAGCCAGTCGCTCGCCGGCGTCTATCGCCGCCGCTACGGCATCACGGTTCCCGAATGGCGCTTGCTCGCCACGCTCGGACAGTTCGGCACGGTTACGGCCAAGGGGGTCGGGCAGCACAGCCGGATGCACAAGACCAAGGTCTCGCGCGCGGCCGCAGCGCTGGAGGCACGCGCGCTGATCCGCCGCGAGCCGAACAGCCAGGACATGCGCGAGAGCTTTCTCGCGCTCACGGACGAAGGGCGCCGGATCTACGAGACCCTCGCCCCGCAGGCGCGCGCATTTGCAAAGGCCCTCGTTGCCGATTTTTCGGCTTCCGACTGCGCGCTGCTCGACGAATTGCTGGACCGGCTGATGCTGCGCGCCCAGGCGCTGACGCGCGAAATGGCGGACTGACCGGGCCGTCCGGCTCCAGCCGTCTCCCGCGGTTTCCCCCGACCCTCGCCGGCGAACCATTAGGCCGCAGTTTACTAAAATCCGAGGCTTTTGTTGTGCCGCGCCCGGTGTTGTGGCGATAGTTAGGCGTGGAAGATCCCCAAAACGGGACACACGGCGCGGCAAACGCGCGGGCGACGGGATGGCAGGCGGGCGCGACGGGCGCCGCCGCAGCAAACGGATCAGGCATGACGGGACCGTATGCATTTGCACGCAGCGCGAGCCTTGCCGTCCTGGCAGGCGTTGCGGTGCTTGTCGTCGCGGCACCGGCGCAGGCGGCGAGCTGCAGTGCGCTTCGCGCCGAAATCTCCCGCATATCCGCCGACAGCGCGCAATCGCCCGAGTACCGGAAATGGTCGAAGGCCGCCAAACAGCAAAAAGCCGCCCTTGGCCTTGCCGAACGCGATGCCCGCCATCTGGGATGCAAAGGCGCCGCGGCATCGGCCGGCTCCTGCAAGGCGCTGAGCGGCAAGATCGAACGCATGCGCGCCAATCTCGCCAAGATCGAGCGCCAGCGCGATCGTCGGGCGCGTCCCGACCAGACGCGGCGCAGGCAACAGCTTGAACGCACGCTCGCCAGCCAGGGATGCGACCAGCCGCGCGAAGCCAACAGCGGCGGCGGCCTGCTCGCTCTCTTCGGCATCGGTCGCAGGGACGATCCGGGCAACGCCGTCACAAGCGCATCCTCAACCCCGGCCGCAACCCGTTCCACGGTGACGATCACGAGCGCGCAGCCGGATTTCACCACGAGCCGTCCCTCGGGCCCGACCTATCGCACGATGTGCGTGCGCACATGCGACGGCTTCTATTTTCCTGTGAGTTTTTCAACCGGCAGCGAGGGCTTCGGCCGCGATACCGCAATCTGCCGGTCGATGTGCCCGGGTGCCGAGGCGCAGCTCTTCGTCCATCGCAATCCGGGCGAGACGGTCGACAATCTGGTCAGCGTCGACGGCCTGCCCTACACGGACCTGCCCAACGCCGACCGCTTTCGCGAAACCTATGTGTCGGGCTGCGGCTGCCAGCCGAAACCAGGCGGGCGCCAGAGCATGGCGAGCCTGATCCGCAGCGGCGACGCGGTCGCCGCGCAAAGCCTGCGCGACACGCAAAGCACGGGTGGTCTCGGCATCGATGCGCTGCGCGACACGCTGGCGACCATGACACCGAGTGCCTCCGTTCCAGACGGTGCCGATCCGGACACGCGAATGAATGTCGAGCTTGGCTTCGCCCCCCAGCCGGCCACCATGCGCCTGCCGGTCCTGGGCGGAACGCCCGCGCCGTCGAAGAATCCGGTCGCGGCGGAAAGCGAGCAGGAGGTGCAAACCGCGCCCGCCGCCGTTCAGCCCAGGGAAAACGTCAGGATAGTCGGGCCGCGCTATTTCGTCGCCCAATAAGCGGCAGCAACGCCTTCATGTCCGGACCATGCGCCTCGCCGGTCAGCGCCTTGCGCAGCGGCAGGAACAGCGACTTGCCCTTGCGCCCGGTCTCGGCCTTGAGCGCCCCGGTCCACGTCCCCCAGGTGGTGTCGTCCCACGGATCCGGCGGAAGCAGTTCGGCGGCGCGCGCGAGATAGTCGGCATCTTCCGGCTCGACCGCCATCGGCTGGGGATCGCTGACGGCGCGCCACCAGCGCGCGGCATCGCCGACCGTTTCGCAGTTCTCCCGCACCGCTTCCCAGAACGCTGCCCCTCCGGCAACACCCAGCGCCTGAAGCCGGTCCGCCACGGCGTCGAAGGGCAACCGGTGCACCAGTCGAGCGTTGAGCGGGCGCAGGTCGTCCGGATTGAACTTGGCGGCCGAGCGCGAAACGTCGGCGAGCGACACCATGTCGGCAAGCGCCGCCATCGTCTCCGCCGGCTCGATCGAATGGCTGGTGCCGCTGAGGACGGCGAGCGAGGCGACCGCCATCGGCTCGAAGCCCGCCTCGCGAAGCGAGCGCAGCGACAGCGCGCCCTTGCGCTTCGACAGCCCCTCGCCCGAGACGGTGGTCAGCAGGTTGTGATGCGCAAAGACCGGCGGCGTCGCCTCCAGCGCCTTGAAGATTGCAAGCTGCACGGCCGTGTTGGCGACATGATCCTCGCCCCGGATCACATGGGTGATGCCCGAGGCGATGTCGTCGACGATCGACGGCAGCGTGTAGAGATAGGTGCCATCGGCGCGGATCAGCACAGGATCGGAGAGCGAGGCAAGGTCGATGGTCTGCTCGCCCCGGCACAAGTCCGACCAGCTGCACTCGGCGCGGCGCGTGACGAAGGGGTCGCCGTCGTGGTTGGGCAGCAGGAAACGCCAATGCGGCTTGCGCCCCTCGGCTTCAAGGGCGGCGCGGTCCTCATCGGAAAGTTTCAGCGCCGCGCGATCATAGACCGGCGGACGCCCCAGCGCGCGCGCGCGTCCACGACGGCGCTCCAGTTCCTCGGCTGTCTCGTAGCAGGGATAAAGCAGGCCCGCTGCGCGCAGCCGCTCCGCCGCCGCATCATACTGCGCGATCCGGTCCGACTGGCGAAAGCTCTCGTGCGGATGGATGCCGAGCCAGGCGAGATCCTCGCCGATCGCCTGCGCGAATTCGGCGGTCGAGCGTTCGCGGTCGGTGTCGTCGTAGCGCAGCACGAAGCGGCCGCCCTCGCGCAAGGCGAAGAGCCAGTTCATCAGCGCGGGTCGCGCATTGCCGATATGGAGGAATCCGGTCGGTGACGGGGCAAATCTAACGGTTACGGTCATGTGTCTGTCCTAGCGGGATCGCGGATGCCCGGCAATGGCGGTTTCAGCGGTTGTCGCAAGACGTTTGCGGACATGAACGGAGACAGCCGTCATGGACACCGCCACGCAGAAGCAATAGGCAGCCATCGCCAGCATCTGGGTTTCATAGGCAACGCCGAGATCGATCAGGGCCCCGGTCAGTCCCGGCCCGACGGCGGAGGCCAGCACCATCATCGCCACGATGACCGAGCGGACCGCGCCCAGATGGCGCGTCCCGTAGACCTCGGGCCACAGCGCGCCGAACAGCGTCGAGGTGAAACCGTAGCTCACCCCGAGAAGCGCCATGAAGACGAAGACGGCATAGGACTGGGTCACCGTCGCCATCACCACACAGGCCGCGCCCAGGGGAAGAAGGAACACCGGGATGATGCGAAGCGCCGAGACCTTGTCGATCAGCCAGCCGGCAAGCAGGGCAAAGGTGATGGTCATGGAGGACATGACGACGAAGCCAGACGCGAAGAGTTCCATCGTCCAGCCGCGCAGCTCGACCAGATAGACCTGGTTGAAGAAGATGGTGGTGCCGATGAAGGGCGGCGCCAGCGTTCCGGCGGACAGGATCCAGAAGGCCGGATCGCGCAGGACCTCGCCGCGTGTCCAGTGCCGGAGGATCTCGGGCCCCTCGTCGGGCGCCGTCTGCCCGCGCGGGATCCGCTCGACCCTGAGCAGCAGGACCAATGCCGGAAGCGCCACGACAACCAGAGCGACCGCGCCGAGCCACCAGGCGCCGCGCCAGCCGACAAGCGCGGAAACGGCCACGAAGGCAAGCGGCAGCGACGCCTCGCCACACTGGATGCCGAGGCCGGCGATGGAGACCGCACGCCCCCGCTGCGCCGCATACCAGCGCCCCATCGCGGTCATCGCCACATGGGTCATCATGCCCTGTCCGAAAAGCCGTAGGCCATAGAGCACCACGAAGAGCATCGCGACCGAGGAAACGCTCGCCATCCCGACGGAAAACAGCGCGAGCCCGATGACGATCGCGGCAGAGACCAGCGCCAGCGGCTGCGTGTCGACGACCTTGCCGATCACCGTCAGGGAAGCGGCCGACAGCAGCGTCGCCGCCATGTAGAGTCCACCGAACTCGCCATGCGACAGGTCGAACGCGCTACGCAGGTCGCCGGCGACGAGCGAGATGAAGAACGTCTGGCCGAAGCTGGAAAAAAACGTCAGCAGCAGACCGGCCAGGAGCCAGCGCAGGTTCTCCCGAACGAAGGCGAAATAGGACATTGCACGGACTTTCCGCAAGAAAGGCGCCGGGGCACCGCAGGCCTTGCAGGACCTTCAGGTCCGCCTAGCTGCGGTCGCGGAACCGGTTGGT